>JADGPE010000081.1 GCA_017882605.1 Thermoleophilia bacterium
GACGAGCTGCGTGACGATCACGCGCTCGGTGCCGTTGATGATGAACGTCCCCCACTCCGTCATCATCGGGAAGTCGCCCATGAACACCGTCTGCTCGCGAATCTCGCCCGTCTCCGTGTTCACGAAGCGGACCGTCATCGAGAGCGGCGCCTGGTAGGTGAGGTCCTTCTCGCGGCACTCCTGGATGGAGAACTGCGGATCCCCGAAACGGTACTCGCCGAACTCCACCGCGAGCGTGCCGGTGTAGTCCTGGATGGGCGAGATATCGTCGATCGTCTCCCGGAGGCCGTCGTTGAGGAACCAATCGAAGGACTCGCGCTGGATGTCGATCAGGTTGGGGAGGTCTAGGACGTGCTTGAGGCGGGAAAAGGAGTGGCGCGCGCGAGGCGCTGTGACCGTCTTGGCCAAGTAGAACAGCCTCCCTTACTGGCTATGAGGTGAGGAGCGGAGCAGAGATAAAGGGGTGAAAAAGGCGTGCGAAGGTTGACGTAACCGGACGTCGGCGCAACCCCCCACGATAGCGGAGGCGTCCCTCCAGCTGCAAGCGTGCGGCGAGGGACCCGCTGGGCCGACCTCTGGACGATACCAGAAAGGGTGTCTGACACCGGCAAATGCCGGTGTCAGACACCGGTTCAAGTGCGTTACTTGATCTCGACCGAGGCGCCTGCGTCCTCGAGCTGGGCCTTCACCTGATCGGCCTCTTCCTGGTTCACGCCCTCCTTGACCGCCTGCGGAGCCGAGTCGACCAGGTCCTTGGCCTCCTTGAGGCCTAGGCCGGTGACCGCGCGCACGACCTTGATCACCTGGATCTTCTGGCCGCCCGCGGCGGTGAGCACGACGTCGAACGCGGTCTTCTCCTCCGCCTCGGCTTCGCCGCCGGCCACTCCGCCGCCCGCGGCCACCGCGACCGGAGCGGCGGCGGTGATGCCCCACTCCTCCTCGATCTTGTTCTTGAGCTCGACCAGCTCGAGCACGGTCATGCTCCCGAGCTGCTCAAACACCGTGTCTACTGCTGCCATATCTAGCTCTCCTCCTCGGGCGCAGCCGCCTCCGGCTGCTGCGCTAGTTCGGTTTCCTGAGAATCGGTTTCCTGGATCTCAACCGCCGGTGCCTTCTCCTCTAGCGGAACAGCCGCAGGCTGTTCTGCCTCGAGTTGCTCGATGCGAGCATCGAGCAGCCCGTAGAGGTTCTGCAACGGCGCGTTCACGAGCGCGGCGATCGCGGAGAGCGGTGCAATGATCGCGCCGAGCACCTGGCCGCGCAGCACATCGATCGGCGGGAGCTTCGCGAGCTCCTCGACGCTCGCTGCAGAGATCTCGCGGCCCAGCATGACGCCGCCGCGGATTTCGAGGACCTTCGTCTCGCGTGCTGAATCGGCGAGTGCCTTGGCCACGGCGACCATGTCGCCGTCGGCCTCGATGAACGCGATCGCCGACGGCCCCTCCAAGAGCGCCAGCAGCGCATCCGCACCCGCGGCCTGCGCCGCGCGGCGGGTGAGGGTGTTCTTGACGACCGACAGCCGCGCCCCGTTCTCGAGCAACCGCCCACGCAGGGCGTCGATCTGGGGCATCGTCAGGCCGCGGTAGTCGGCGACGAAGAGCGTCTCCGCAGTGCGGAGCCGCTCCGTCAACTCGGCGACGACGCGTTCCTTGTCCTCTTTCTGCATGTCATTTCCTCCGGAAATGACTAGGCCCGCCTCGAGACGGGCCACAGAGCCGAGCGCGTTCCGCCCTGGCTGCTCGCCCCACCTCGGCTGGGCTTCTGCCTTGCGGCTGCCAGCGGTCTTCGGCGGTTCTAGTCGAGATTAGGCGCCTACTGTAGCTGCCTCACTCGCCGAGGAGCTGTCGAGCTCTTCGGCGATCGCGCGAGTTCGGGTCGGATCGACGTGGATCCCCGGGCCCATCGTGGACGTGAGCGTGATCTTCTTGATGTACCGGCCCTTGGCGACCGCCGGCTTCGCGCGCACGATCTCGTCGACCAGAGCCGCGTAGTTCTCGACGAGCGCCCGAACGTCGAAGGAGCGCTTGCCGATCGGGATGTGCACGTTCGCGCCGCGGTCGGTGCGGTACTCGAGCTTGCCGGCCTTCGCATCCCGGACAGCCTTCGCCACGTCGAAGGTGACGGTGCCCGTCTTCGGGTTCGGCATCAGGCCGCGTGGGCCGAGCACGCGACCGAGGCGGCCGACGTTGCCCATCTGGTCCGGGGTCGCGATCGCGACGTCGAAATCGGTGAAGCCCTCTTCGATCCGCTTGGCGAGGTCGGCCGAGCCGACGACGTCAGCGCCGGCCTCCTCGGCCTCGCGGGCCTTGTCGCCTTCGGCGAACACGGCGACGCGCTGCTCGCGGCCGGTGCCGTGCGGCAGCATCAAGGTGCCGCGCAGCTGCTCGTCCGCGTGGCGGACGTTGAGGCCGAGGTTCATGTGCACCTCGATCGTCTCGTCGAACTTCGTGGCCGGCTGCTCCTTGAGCAGGCGGACGGCTTCGACCGGCGTGTACATCTGCTCGCGGTCGATCGCGCCGCGCGACTCGCGATAGCGCTTCCCACGCACAGCCATCAGTTGTCCACCTCGACGCCCATGCTGCGGGCTGTACCGGCGATCACGAGCATCGCCTGCTCGACGTCGCGCGCGTTCAGGTCCTGCATCTTCGTCTCGGCGATCGAGCGGAGCTGGGCCTGCGTCAGCCGGCCGACCTTCGTCCGGTTCGGCTCGGGCGAGCCCTTCTCGAGCCGTAGCGCCTCCTTGATCAGGACGGCCGCCGGCGGCGTCTTCGTGATGAAGTCGAAGCTCCGGTCCTCGTAGACCGTGATCTCGACCGGGATGATGCGGCCGTTCTCCTGCGCGGTCTGCGCGTTGAACGCCTTGCAGAACTCCATGATGTTGACGCCGTGCTGACCGAGCGCAGGGCCGACCGGCGGCGCAGGGTTCGCCTGCCCGCCCGGGATCTGCAGCTTGATCAGGGTGAGAACTTTTTTCGCCATTTGCGTCCTTTAGTCGAGCTTCTTGACCTGGTCGAAGCCGAGCTCAACCGGAACCTGGCGTTCGAAGATGTCCACCAACACCTTGAGCTTCTGCTGGTCGGGATTGACGTCGACGATCTCGCCGTCGAAGTCGGAGAGCGGCCCGGACGTCACCTTGACCGATTCGCCGAGCGAGTACTCGATCGTGGTGCGCGCCCGGTCGCCGCCGGCGTTCGCGCCGGTCTTGAGAATGCGGTCGACCTCGGGCTGCGAGAGCGGCACGGGCTTCGAGCCGGCGCCGACGAACCCGGTCACGCCCGGCGTGTTCTTCACGACCGTCCACGCGTCGTCGTTCAGATCCATGTTCACGAGCACGTAACCGGGGAGCACGCGCTTCTCGGCCTGCACCTTCTGGCCGTCCTTGGTCTCGATCACCTGCTCGGTCGGCACGACGACGCGGCGGAAGCGCACGCGCTGTCCCATCGACTCGATGCGGTGCTCCAGGTTGGCCTTGACCTTGTTCTCATGGCCGGAATAGGTGTTGACGACGTACCAGCGAAACATTGGATTCCTTACTGACCGAGGAAGAGCTTGGACACGACTTGCTTCCAAACCTGGTCGTTGAGGTAGAGGTAGCTGCCGACGACGACGCAGGCGACGAGCACGACGACGGTGCCCTGGATCACCTGGTTCTGCCCGGGCCACTCCACTTTCTTGAGCTCCGCCCACGACTCGGCGACGAAGTTCGACCTGCGGCGTTCGTCCGCGGGGCCGGGTGGGTGTGGCTGCTGGCGTGGCGCCGTTGCCATGACGTCCTTAGCGGGTCTCCCGGTGCGGCGTGTGCGAGCCGCACCAACGGCAGTATTTCCGGAACTCGACGCGGTCCGGGGTGTTCCGCTTGGACTTCATGGTCTGATAGTTCCGCCGCTTGCACTCGGTGCACGCGAGGGTGATCGCAACTCTGACTCCGGTCTTGGCCATGTCTCTTCTCTAAGAGTGAAATGGGACGACCCCGGGCACGCTGACGCACCGCCCTGGGGCTGCAGAAGTGTAGCGGGACCCGAGAAGAGCCATGGGCTCAATTCGAAAAGACCCGCAAACTCGGGCAATCGCTATCCTCCTTCGGGTGCGCTCTCTGGGGGTCGGCGGCCTTGCAGCGTGCGCGGTAGTGGCCGTTGCCGGGTTCAGCCCCGGCACCGCCGGCGCCGGCGCCGCGGCCCCGGTGTGTGTCGGCACGGGCCTGCTCGCGACCCAAGCCCCGGGCACGAACATCCCGGTTGCGTCTGGTCCGGCCCTGCTCGGCCCGGACCGGGCAGGCACGTCCCTCGAGAGCTCGGACGATGCGGCGACCGGCCTCTCGGCCGGGGCCGTCTCGCTCGGTGTGGCCGGCTGCGTCGACCCTCAGGGCACGCCGGGCGGAACGACGCTGCGCGTCGCCGCCTGGAGCCTGTTCGGCGGCGCCGTACGCGGTGCCTCGCTGCGCGTCGACCTCGTGCCGCGGCCGGCGGACGGGGCCGGCTGGTGGCTCCGGACCGGTGAGGAGAGCCTGGTCGTCGAGGGACGGCCGGTCACGGTCGCGCCGGGTGACCAGGTCGGCGTCGGCAACTGGGGCACCCTGGTCGCGAAGCCGGAGCCTGCACCGCTCCCGGGAAGCGCGCCTCTCCGCTGGTGGCGTGCAGCACTCGAGCTCGACCTCACCCGCGCCCACGGCGGCTTCCCCGCCGGCACGTCGTTCCTGATCGGCTGGGTCGCCGCCGACCGCGAGCCACTCGCCACGCCTGCACTCGAACTGCCGACGACGACCACGACCTCGACGACCTCGACCTCGACGACGACGACGACGACGACGACGACCGCCGGCCCGCCGCCCGCGGCGACGAGCCCGCAGGCCGGTCCCGCGTCGACGAAGACGAAGGTCGCGCCGGGCAAGCCCGCAAAGCACCCGACGGCAAGGCACAAGGCGGCGAAGCGAGCGGCGAAGCGGGCCGCGAAGCCGACGGCGCCGCTCGGCGGGAAGCCGCTCGGGGTGACACCGTCGATCGGGTCGATCCCCCACACCTTTCCCGTCGTCGGCGACGCCGCGTGGGGCGACACGTACGGCGCTCACCGCAGCGATGTCCGCGGCGGCTGGCATCACGGGGACGACCTCTTCGCCCCGCTCGGGACTCCGGTCGTCGCGGTCACGGACGGCACCGTCTTCGCCGTCGGCTGGAACAGCGTCGGGGGCTGGCGGCTCTGGCTCGTCGATGCGGAGGGCAACCAGTACTACTACGCCCACCTCTCCGGCTACAGCGCCATCGCTCGCAACAACCATCACGTCCGGCGCGGCCAGGTGCTCGGGTTCGTCGGCAACACCGGGGACGCGGTCACCACGTGGCCGCACGTGCACTTCGAGGTGCACCCGAGCGGGCTGCTCTATCTGGGCTACGACGGTGCAGTCGATCCCACGCGCTATCTCGCCGGCTGGACCCGCCTCGCGCGGCTCGCGGACGTGCCGCCGCCGGTCGCCCTGCCGCCGGGGGCGCCACGGGGACAGGGCGCGTTCGCCGACTTCCGGGCACTGCTCGCGATCCGGCCGATGCAGGTCAGCCGCAAGCTCACACCGGCACCGGCACCGGCCCGGCCCCTCCGGCGGGCGTCGCGCCGGCTCACCGCCGGAGCGACCGCCGTCTCGGTCCGGGTCGGGCGGATCGGGCGACGCAGCCAGGACGGATACGGCGCGATCCTTGCCGGGGTGGTCCTGCTCGGCGGCGCACTGCTCGCCCTGGGCTACACGGCCCGCGCGGGCCGCGCCGAGTAAGGCTCTCGGCGAAGCGTCGACGGCAACGACCAGGGATAGCGGCGGGTGGGCTCGAACCACCGACCTTCGGGATCTGACTCAGTCGACGCCGAGCGTCGACGGCAACGACCAGGGATAGCGGCGGGTGGGCTCGAACCACCGACCTTCGGGTTATGAGTCCGACGCTCTAACCAGCTGAGCTACGCCGCCCGGCGCGGTCATTTTAGCCACGTGGCTCGCCGCGGCCTGAGGCACCTTGGGACTAGCCCTCCGAACGGGTTCAGCTAGCCAAACTGCAGTCGCAGCGGCCCGCGGGGTGAGAGATCCTGAGCTCGACGGGCCGAGCGTGTCCCGGGTAGGCAAGTTCGGGGCCGCTCCCAGACTTGGCTCGACCCGCGAGCGGTGAGACGCGCTCGGCCCGTGTCGTTCGATTCGCTCGAGCGCTCTTACCCGCGCCCGTCGCCGAGCCAGTCGCGCCAGTCGCCGGTCGCATTCGAAGGTGGCCGCATGCCAGTCCAGTCCTTTCCCGCAGATTGCCGGCTCATCATGGCCTCTCAGGGGCGCGATGTCGTCACCTGATCGAGTGATCGATCGGCGGGCACGCAGGCCACGGCGAGCAGGAACCAGAGCACGGCCAAGGCGAGCACCGGCACCTCGAGGATCGACACCCAGAGAGCCCGCGCGTCGTCCAGCTTGAGGATCCCGAGCAGCACGATCGAAGCGAGCCAGAGGACCGAGACCGCCGCCAGGGCGAGCCTGGGCGGAGCGGCCTCCGTCGCCCCGATCCGGGTGTGGCGGGTGTTCTCGTAGGCGAGCAGCTTCCGCAGGCGCCGGGTCGCGAGCCAGAGCCGCAGCCGGTGCCCGCGCGTGCGGTGCAGTTCGACACGCTCTTCTGCCGACGCGATCAGCGAACGGAGATAGACACGCCCGAACTCGGGCCGGCCCGAGCGGGAACGAACTGGCGAGGCCATCGCTTCGCAAGATATCGACCCG
>JADGPE010000047.1 GCA_017882605.1 Thermoleophilia bacterium
CACGCAGCTGATTCGCTCGTTCAAGCAGGACACGGGCGGTTCCGGCTCGATCGTCGCGCTCATCGTCGGCTCCCTCGCCGCCCTGTGGGCCGCGTCGGGGGCGATGGGCTCGGTCGTCAAGGCGGTCAACCGCACCTACGACCGGCTCGAGACCCGGCCGTTCTGGAAGGTGAAACTGATCTCGATCGTGCTCGTGCTCGCCTCCGCGCTCGTGACAGCTGGAATGCTGCTCCTGATCGTCCTCGGCGGGACGCTCGGCGACGCGATCTCCCGGCACGCCCAGCTCGGCGGCTCCTTCACGTGGGTGTGGAACATCCTGCGCTGGCCGATCGCCTTCGCCGCGGTGCTCGTCCTCTTCGCCCTGATCTACTACCTGGCGCCGAACAACGACCAGCGCAACTGGCGCTGGGTGACGCCGGGGTCGGTGATCGGTGCAGTGATGTGGCTCGCGCTCAGCGGCCTGTTCGCGCTCTACACCGCGTTCTCCAACTCCTATACGAAGACCTACGGCACGCTCGCGGGCGGGATCATTCTGCTGCTCTGGCTGAACTACTCGGCGTGGGCCGTGCTCTTCGGCGCGGAGCTGAACGCGCAGATCGACCGGCAGGCGGACATCCATGCCGCAGGCGGCGAACATGCCGGACTGATCAAACCGGCCCGGCGCACGCGGTAAGCGCGTGGACGGTCGTCAGGCGCGCAGCTCGGCGCCGAAGCGGGTCGCCAGCGCTTCGACGACCGCGCGGCGGAGCCTCGTCGCGTCCTCGTCCGAAAGCGTGCGCTCCGGCGACTGGAACGCGACCGCGAACGCGACCGACTTCTTGCCCGCCGCAATCTGGTCGCCGCGGTAGTCGCTCAGGAACCGCGCCTCTCGCAGCTCCTCCCCCGCCGCTTCGCGCGCGGCCGCAAGCAGTTGACCGGCCGGCACGCCCTCGTCGACGACGAAGGCGAGATCCTGCCGCAACGGCGGGAACGTGATCACGTCGCGGTAGAGGATCCGCTCGGGCACGAGCGCGAAGAGCTCCTCGAGGTCGAGCTCGAACGCGCTCCATTCCCCGTCGAGTCCGACGGGACCATGCTGCGCCACCCACCCGGACTCGACCCGGGCGCCGACCGGCGAGCCCTCGAGCACCTGGGCGCGCTCGAACGTCGGCTCCACGTGCAGCGCTTCGAACACCGCCTCGACGATTCCTTTGGCCCGGAAGAAGTTCCCCTGCAGGATCCCGCCGAGCCGCCAGCGTTCGTTCGGCACCTTGGAGCCCTCGACCGGCAGATAGACATGCGCAACCTCGAAGAGCTCGACGTCGTGATTGCCCATGTCGACGTTGTGCCGGGCCGCACCGATCAGACCCACACTGAGCGTCGTGCGGAGCAGCCGCTGCTGCGACGAGAGCGGGACCGGCAGCTCGAGCGCGTTCGGGTCGGGATCGTCCGGCTGGAGCGAGTACGTGTACGCCTCGTGCAGGCCGGCCCCGACGAGCACGTCCTCGACCTGGCGCCGGAGCCGCTGCGTATGCGTGAGCCGGCCGTGCATCGCCTGCCGGTTCGGCAGCGTCGCCGGCACGTCCTCGAGCCGAAACCTCGCCACCTCCTCGACGACGTCGATGTCGCGCCGAACGTCGCGGGCACGCCACGACGGCACCGACACGTTCCACTGCTCGTCGACACCGAAGCCGAGCCGGTCGAGCCGGTCGCGCTGCTCCGACTCGGGCACGTCGAGCCCGATCGCCTCGTTCGTGTACGCAGGGCGGAACGCGATCGTCGGCGGCGCCGGAATCTCGCCGCGCACCTCCGTCTCCCCCGTCCACCGCGCACCGGCGAGCTCTGCAAGCAGCTGCGACGCGTACCGCGCGGCGTATCCGGCAGCTTCCGGGTCGACGCCCTTCTCCCAGCGCGTCTGGCTCTCGGAGCGCATGCGGTGGCGCTCGCCGCTCTTCAGCACCGTGAGCGGCTCGAAGTTCGCCGTCTCGAGGATCACCGACGTCGTCGAGCCGGAGACCTCGGTGTTCTCGCCGCCCATCACGCCTGCGAGCCCGATCGCGCGCTCTGCGTCGGCGATCACCAGATCCCGAGTGTCGAGCTCGCGCCGCGTCCCGTCGAGCGTGACGAGCTCCTCCCCCGCTCGCGCGCGGCGCACGATGATCTGACCGCCTGCGAGCGTCTCGGCGTCGTAGGCATGCAACGGGCTACCGAGCGCGAGCATCACATAGTTCGTGATGTCCACGACGTTCGAGATCGGCCGCATGCCGGCACCGCTCAGCCGCGCTTTCAGCCACGCGGGCGACTCGCCGAGCGTCACGTCGCGGAAAACGCGCGCGATGAACCGTGGGCAACCTTCCAAATCCTCGATCGTGACCGGGAACGGCTCGTCGCCGTCGCGGGCCGGTTCGACACCCGGCATCGGCTTCAGCTCGCCACCCGTCAGCGCTGCGACCTCGCGCGCGATCCCGTAGACGGAGGTGAGGTCCGGGCGGTTGTAGAGCGTCTCGATCTCGAGCACGTCGTCGCCGAGCGGGAGCACATCCGCGAGCGGTGTCCCAGCAACGAGGTCGTCTGCCAGCACCATGATCCCGGCGTGGTCCTCGCCGAGCTCGAGCTCGCGCTCCGAGAGGATCATCCCCTCGGACGTCTCGCCGCGGAGCTTCCGTTTCTCGATCGTGAACTCGCCGCCCGGCATCACGCCGCCGGGCGTGACGACGGCGACGGTCGCCCCCGCGCCGAAGTTCCACGCGCCGCACACGATCGAACGTGGCTCACCGTCGCCCACGTCGACCTTCGTCAGCTGCAGCTTGTCGGCGTTCGGGTGCTTCGCGGCCTCGAGCACCTTGCCGACGACGAAATGACGCAGGTTGTCGCCTCCGGGCACGCCGCGCCGCACGATGCGGTCGACCTCGCAGCTCGTGAAGACGAGCTGCCGTGCGAGCTCCTCAACCGGCAGGTCGAAGTCGACGTACTCGCGCAGCCAACTGACCGGGACCTTCATCAGAACTGCCCCAATACGCGGAGGTCGTTCTCCCAGAACGCACGCAGGTCGGGCAGGCCGTGCCGGAGCATGGCGATCCGCTCGATCCCGAAGCCGAATGCGAACCCCTGCCACTCGGCGGGGTCGAGGTCGACGTTGCGGAACACGTCGGGGTCGACCCAGCCTGCGCCGCCCATCTCGATCCAGCCGGAGTGCTTGCACGTGCCGCAGCCGCGGCCGCCGCAGATGAAGCAGGTGACGTCGAACTCGACCGACGGCTCGGTGAACGGGAAGAAGCTCGTGCGCATCCGCACCTCGCGCTCCTGGCCGAACAGCGCGCGGAAGAACTGCAGCACCGTTCCCTGCAGGTCGGCGAGCGTGATCCCGCGGTCGACGGCAAGGCACTCGACCTGCAGGAAGATCGGCGAGTGGGTCGCGTCGGGCGTGTCGCGCCGATAGCAGCGACCCGGCGAGACCAGGTAGACCGGCGGTGTCCGCTGCTGCATCGCCCGGATCTGGTCCGGCGAGGTGTGCGTGCGCAGAACCGTGTCGTCGTCGAGGTAGAAAGTGTCGAACTGCGAGCGCGACGGATGGCCGGGATCGCTGGTCAGCGCGTCGAAGTTCTCCCAGGTGGTCGCGACTTCGGCGCCGTCCCAGACCTCGTAGCCCATGCCGAGGAAGATGTCCTCGATCTCGCGCCTGATCTGCGTCAACAGGTGGAGCCGCCCGCGTCGCACGGGGTGGCCGGGGATCGTCACGTCGACGCCGGAGTCCGCGGCCGCCTCGTACGCCACCCGCAGCAGGTCGTGTTCGCGCGCGAGCACCGCGGCCTCGAGCCGCGCCCGGATGCCGTTCAGGAGCATCCCGCTCTCGCGGTCGCGCACGGCGCGGAGCGCCTGCGCGAGCTCCGACTTGCGTCCGAGGTACTTGACGCGTGCGTCGTCGAGCTCGCTCTCCGAGAGAGCGCCCTCGATCGCCTTCAGCGCTTCCTGTTCATACGCGGTCCAATCCACCGCGGCGAGACTATCCAAGGTTCCTCCTTCGGTTCGACGGGGCGACGAAATACGGCCCCGGTGCGGCGAAGGAGCGCTAGACGACGCCCCCGGTTGCGCACCGGGGCCGGCTAAAGAGCGTCAGCGACGTCGTCTGCATCGGTACAAAGCATACCCAGGTGTCCGCCTACGACAAGATCGCCCGCGTCTACGACCCCTGGTCCGTGACTGTCGTCGAGGACGTTCCGTTCTATCTCGAGGAAGCGAAGCGCTTCGGGGGCCCTGTGCTCGAGCTCGGCGTCGGCACCGGGCGGATCGCGGTGCCGGTCGCTGCCGCCGGCCTCGACGTGGTCGGCGTCGACCTCTCCGCCGGGATGCTCGAGGTCGCGCGCGAGAGTGCCGAGCTCGCGGGCGTCGAGATCGACCTGCGCCAGGGCGACATGCGCGACCCGCCGGTCGAGGGCGAGTTCCCGCTGGTGATCGCGCCGTTTCGGTCGTTGCTGCACATGGAGACCGACGCCGACCGGCGCGCCGTCCTGGGCGCGGTGCACCGCCACCTCGAGCCCAAGGGCCACTTCATCTTCGACGTGTTCGCCCCGAGCCCGGAGGACATCGCCGAGACGCACGGCCGGTGGCTCGAGCGCGAGCCGGGCATCTGGGAGCGCGCCGACTGGCACGAAGCTTCCCGGACGCTGATCCTGCAAGTGCGCGGCGAGGCGGGCGCGTCTGAGATGTCGCTCGCGTGGCTCGACGTGCGGGAGTGGAAGGCGCTGCTCCGTGAGGAAGGCTTCGTCGTCGAGCGCGTCTACGGCTGGTTCGACCGCAAGCCCTGGCGCGGCGGCGAGGACTCGATCTACGTCTGCCGCAAGCGCACAGGTGTCTGACACCTCAGGTGTCAGACACCTCTTCGACCTGCCGCGCGCGCTCGTAGAGCGCGAGCGCGCCCGAGACGGCGACGTTCAGCGACTCGGCTCCGGCGATCGGGATGGTCGCGTCGACGTCGCGCTCCACCTCGGCCGGCAGGCCCTCGCGCTCGGACCCGAGCAGGAACACCACGCGCCCCGACAGGTCGACCGTCGGCAACGGTGTGCCGCCATGCGCGACCAGTGCGACGCGGCGGCCGCCGGGCTCGTCCCAACCACCGACCGGCACCCGCCAGATCGAGCCGGCGCTCGCGCGCAGTGACTTCGGCGAGGTCGGGTCGGCGCAGCCGTCCGAGAGCGCGACCGCCGCGCCGAACGCCTCGGCGGTCCGGATCAGGGTGCCGACGTTGCCGGGGTCGGAGACGTGCCAGAGCGCGATCGTCGCATCGCGCTCCTCCCAGGCGGGCAGATCCGCCCGCCGGTAGACGCCGATCACGCGCGGGGCATGCGGCGCGGTCGCGACGTCCGCGAGCAGCCGCGGCTCGACGTCCTCGCCCGCCCACAGCAGGTCGACCGGTGCCGCCGTTGCGGCGGCGACCGCGTCCTCTCCCTCGACGAAGAACAACCCGAGCTTGTCGCGCCAGCGCTTGTCGTGCAGCTTCCGAATGAGCTTGAGGCGCTCGTTGTCCTTGGAGACGATCACAGGGGCACTGTATTGACAGACATATTCCTCTAGGGGAATATGTCTGTTCCGTGGCCGACCTATTCACCGCGATCGCCGAGCGGCACCGGCGCGACATCCTGGACGCGTTGTTCGAAGGCGAAAAGGCAGTCGGCGCGCTCGTCACCGACCTCTCGCTGGCGCAACCTCAGGTCTCGAAGCACCTGCGCGTGCTCAGCGAGGTTGGGCTCGTCAGGTCACGGGCGGACGGGCGTCGCCGCCTCTACAGCGTCGACCCGACACGCCTGGCGCCGTTTCAAGACTGGCTGGCCAAGTACGAGCAGGCGATGAGCGACCGGCTCGATCGGATCGACGACTACCTCAAGGAGCTGCAACGACAAGGAGAGAAGCAGTGAAACTCAATGCGATCGAGTTCCCTAGCGACCTCGAGATTCTCATGACTCGCGACTTCGAAGCTCCGATCGAGCTTGTCTTCGACGTCTTCACGAAGGAAGAGCACGTGCGCAACACCTTCCCTCCGTTCGGGGAAGAGATGGCGGTCTGCGACATCGACCTACGCGTCGGCGGGGAGTACCACTACGTGATGATCACCGGTGAGGGACGGGAGATGTCGTTCCGCGGGACCTTCCTGGAGATCGAGCCGCCTACGCGCATGGTCCAGACATGGCTGTTCGAAGGGTGGCCCGACGCCGAGGCAGTCGAAACGGTGGATTTCCACGAGATCGACGGAGTCACGACGATGACGTGGAAGCTGGCATTCCGCGACCAGGCCGGCCGCGACCACATGACGCAGTACGACGGCATCGAAGCAAGCTGGGACAACGTGGAGGCCTATCTCGGAACCCTGCGCTCCACCTGATCAACGGGCCCGGTCGATGCACCGCGCCGCGGACTTGCCGCCTATTTCTCGGCGCCGGCGAGGGCCGACTTGGCCTGCTCGACGATCTCGCCGAACTTCGCCGGGTCGGCGACCGCAAGGTCTGCCAAGATCTTGCGGTCGAGCTCGACGTTCGCCGCTTTCAGGCCGTGCATGAACTGGTTGTACGAGAGCCCGTGGGCGCGCGCGCCGGCGTTGATGCGCATGATCCAGAGCTTCCGGAACTCCCGCTTGCGCACCTTGCGGTCGCGGTACGCGTACGCCAGCGAGCGCTCGACCTGCTCCTTGGCGTACTTGTAGTTCGACTTCTTGAGTCCCCAGTAGCCCTTGGCTTCGCCGAGGACCTTCCGCCGCTTCTTGCGGGCGTGAACGGAGCGCTTGACGCGAGGCATCTAGCGCCTGCCCAACATCTGGTTGACGGTCTTCTCGTTTGCGGGGTCGACCGGCTGGTCCTTACTGAACTGGCGCTTCTGCTTCGGCGACTTGTTCATGAGCTTCCCCGACATCTGGCTGCGTCGCATCAGCTTCCCCGTGCCCGTCACCTTGAATTTCTTCTTCGCTCCCGAGTGTGTCTTCTGCTTGGGCATCTCTTTTTACTCCTGCGTTTTTCGTTGGGCCGAGCACCATGGTCATGTTCCGCCCTTCGAGCAGCGGCTGAGTCTCGATGAGACCGATCTCCTTCACGTCTTCTGCCAGACGCATCAGGAGGTCACGCCCTCTGTCCGGATGCTCGCGCTCGCGGCCCCTGAACATGATCGTGACCTTGACCTTCGCGCGCTGGTTGAGAAAGCGCTCGACGTGGCCTTTCTTGGTCTCGTAGTCGTGGATCCCGATCTTGGGCCTGAGCTTGATCTCCTTGACGTTGATCTGCGTTTGGTGCTTGCGGGCGAGCTTCGCCTTCTGCTCGAGCTCGTACCGGTACTTCCCGTAGTCCATGACCCGGGCGACCGGCGGATCCGCCTGAGCCGCGACTTCGACCAGATCGAGGTTCTTCCCGTACGCGTACTCACGGGCGTCGTCGGTCGTCTTGATTCCGAGTTGTTCTCCGTTCTCGCCGATCAGCCGAACCTTCGGGACGCGAATCGCATCGTTGATGCGCGTCTGGGGCTCGGGACGGCGCGGCGGTTCGAATCCGGAACGCCTGCGCGGCCTCAAATGATCTCTACCAAGCTCGTGTTGACCTCCCGTTGAACGACAAAAACCGCTGGTACGCAGCGGCGGAGGGTCTCGTCAACCTGCCTGTCGTACGACACAGATTGAACCCCCGAAGCGTGAGCTAGGAGGTGAGAGACGGTTCCGCCCCTGCTTGCCAGGGACTCAGGGTAGCAAGTATTGCCCGGAAATCTTGGAGCGAGAGGGTGCTCTGGCCCCCTCCATGCTCGCGGATCGCCAGCGCGTCGTCCGATTCCTTGTCGCCGAAGACGACCACGAACGGGAGCTTTTCGACCTCGGCGTTGCGGATCCGCTTCCCGACGGTGTCGCTGGAGTCGTCCACCTCGACCCGGTAGGGCGCGAGCCTGGCCGCCAGGGCGTGCGCGGCTTCACGGTGCCCCTCGCCGACCGGGAGGACACGGATCTGCACCGGCGCGAGCCAGAACGGGAACGCGCCCGCATGGTGCTCGATGAGGATCCCCATGAACCGCTCGAGCGAGCCGAGGAGCGCCCGGTGGATCACATAGGGGAGGTGCTCCTTGTTGTCGGCGCCCATGTACGAGAGACCGAACCGTTGTGGCATCTGCGCGTCGAGCTGGATCGTCCCCATCTGCCAGGGGCGGCCCAGCGCGTCGAGCATGTGCAGATCGATCTTCGGACCGTAGAACGCACCGTCGCCCTCGTTGATCGAATAGTCGATCCCCCGGCGCTCGAGCGCAGCTTTCAGCGCGCCCTCGGTGAAGTCCCACTCCTCATCGGTGCCGATCTTCTTCTCCGGCCGCGTCGAGAGCTCGAACTTCGCCTCCATCCCGAAGAGGTCGTAGAGGTAGGCGGCGTAGTCGAGGCACCCGAAGATCTCGTCCTCGATCTGGTCGGGCGAGCAGAAGAGATGCGCATCGTCCTGGGTCACGTGCTTGACGCGGAGCAGGCCGTGCAGCGTGCCGCCGAGCTCGTCGCGATGCAGCGTCGACGACTCTGCGAAACGCATCGGCAGGTCCTTGTAGCTGCGCAGCCGCTCTCCGAACAACAGCATGTGGCCCGGGCAGTTCATCGGCTTGAGCGCCATGCGCCGGTCGGACTCGGCATGGGAGTGCACCCAGAAGATGTTCTCCTCGTAGTTCTGGAGGTGGCCCGAGGTCTCGTAGGTTTGCTCGTCGTAGAGGAGCGGGGTCTTCACCTCGAGATAGCCGCGCGCGAGATTCTCGCGCCGGCGCAGGTCCTCGAGGAGATTCCAGATCACCATTCCCTTCGGGTGCCAGAACGGCGATCCCGGCGAATGCTCGGAGAGATGGAAGAGGTCGAGCTGCGGCCCGATGCGGCGGTGGTCGCGGGCGCGCGCCTGCTCGAGCCGCTCGAGGTACGCGTCGAGATCGGCCTGCGCGTAGAAGGCGGTCCCGTAGATGCGGGTCAGCTGGGTGTTGTGCTCGTCGCCGCGCCAGTAGGCGCCCGCGAGGCCCGTCAGCTTGAACGCCTTGATCGGCTTCGCGTTCTGCAGGTGCGGGCCGCGACAGAGGTCGGTGAAGTCGCCCTGCGTGTACAGGGAGATGTCGCCCTCGGCGGTGTCGACGAGCTCGACCTTGTAGGGCTCGCCTTCGGCTGCGAACCGCGCTTTCGCCTCGTCGCGCGAGATCTCCTCGCGGCTCCACTCGCGGCCCTCCTTCAGCTCGCGCCTCACCTCGTCCTCGATCTTCGCGAGGTCGGCGTCGGTGATCGGCTCGGGGAACTCGAAGTCGTAGTAGAAGCCGTTCTCGATCGGTGGGCCGATCGCGATCTTCACGCCGGGGTAGAGCCGCCGCACCGCCTCCGCGAGCAGGTGCGCGGCGGAATGGCGCAGCACGTAGAGCGCGTCGGGGTCGCCGCTGTCGCGGGTGGTCAGAAAGTGGATCTGCTGGCCGTCCGCGAGCGGCAGGCGCACGTCCTGAACCGTGCCGTCCGTGCGGACGAGCACCGCCTGCTCGGCGAGCTTCGATCCGATCGCGCGCGCGGCGTCGAGCCCCGTCGCGCCGTCGGGAAGTTCGAGCTGTGAGTTGTCGGGTAGAACGACCTTCATGGAACCGGACAAGAGTATTCACCCCCGCGAAGACGACAGGAACGACGAGCTGGACGAGTCGCCGGTCCCCGACCCGTAGGCCACGGACGGTTCAGCTGAGGACGATCCCCAGGCCGATTAGAAGGCCACGCGCGAGTCGGCGACGGTGTGTGCCCGCGCGTGGCAGCGCGTCGTCGTCCGGTTCGCGTTCATGGACGGATGCTAGCGAAGCGCATCAGGACGTGCTCGCCGCGAGAGACCTCCACGAAGCCGGCCTTCGCCCAGGCGCGAATCGCCCGCTCGTTCCAGGCGTGGGGATCGACCGTGACGTACTGCCAGCCGGTGTCGAGCAGCGACTGCGCGAGTGCGCGTGCCGCGTCCGGCATCAGCCCGCGGCCCCGAGCCGCCGGCGCGATAAACCCGTCCAGGCCGCCGCGCCGCGGCGCATTGTCCTCCCACCACGACTGCAGGTAGCCGACCGGCTCGCCGTCCTCCTCGACGATCCAGGCGTCCACCGGTTCGCGCGCGAGGCGCGCCAGTACCTCGTCGCGGGTGAATGTCTCGTCGTCCCAGTAGCGGGAGACCTCGGGATCGGCATGCCAGGCGACGAGCAGGTCGGCGTCGGCGTCGGTCGCCGGCCGGACGACCGTCAACCGGCCGTGTACTCGAAGTCCCACATCACCGAATCGACACGTTCGCCGCCGAGCGAGCAGTAGAGGGCGTTCGCCGCGTCGTTGTTGGGCTCGGTGAGAACGAAGCCCGCGCGTGCGCCGAGCGTCGGCGCGATCTCGCCGAGCTCGGTCATCAAGCGGCGGCCGACGCCCTGCCTGCGTTGCGCCTCGTCCACGTCCAGCTCGTAGACGAACAGGATCGAGGGGTCACCGTGGCGACGCGGGAGCACGTACCCGAAGACGAAGCCGACCGGTTCGCCCCCTTGGAAGGCCACGAGGAAGATCGTCCGGTCATCCGCGAGGAGCGCCGTCTGCGGCTCCCGCTCGGCGAGTTTCCGCACGACCGCCTCATCCCCTGGGCCGAGCCGCCTGATCGTCGTCTCAGCGCCCGGGATCACGGAGATGAAGCTTACGTTCCGAACCGAAGCGCCCAGAAGGTCACCTCGGGCCGCAAGGGTGGCAAGGCGACCGCATCCAGGGGATAATCGTCCGATGGGACGGATCCGCGACCTGATGACCGTCCTGCCTCGTACGGTCAAGCCGGGTGACTCGATCGTCGACGCCGCCAAGCTGATGCGCGGCGAAGACGCGGGGATCGCCCCGATCGTCGAGGGCGACCGCCTGGTGGGCGTCGTCACGGATCGCGACATCGCAATTCGTGTCGTAGCCGCGGGTCGCGACCCCCAGGAGACGAAGGTCGAGGAGATCGCGTCGCTGACGCTCGTCACCATCGACCCGGAGCAGGACCTCGACGAGGCGTTGCGCCTGATGGCCGAACATCAGGTCCGGCGGCTCCCGGTCGTCGAGGAGGACGGGAGGCTCGTCGGCATCGTCGCGCAGGCCGATGTCGCACGGCAGGCGAGCCACGACCGCGCCGGCGCAGTCGTCGACCAGATTTCGCAGTAAAGAGCGACTTTTCCGTGTGCCCGTCCTCTTGCGCGGGGGCGCGCACACGTCGTACATTGACGCTCCCGCCGGGTGCGGCGCGCAAGTAGGTCGAAGCTCCACCGAGCAGTCGAGAAGGGTGCAAGCCCAAACCGGCCGGTCGGTGAGGTGGACGAAAGCGCTCACCGCACCGGGCGGTTTTTCTTTGCGCCCATCTAGGATCGCTGCGTGGACTTCACGCTCTCCGACGAGCAGCAGCTGATCCGGCAGACGGCACGGCAGTTCTGCGACGCCGAGATCGCGCCGCACGCGGCAGAGTGGGACCGCACCGAGACGATCGACCGCGGGATCGTCGCCAAGCTCGCCGAGCTCGGCTTCCTCGCGGCGGCACTGCCGGCGGAGCACGGCGGGCTGGGCCTCGACCTGGTCTCCTACACACTCGTCGTCGAGGAGCTCGGGCGCGCCGACTCGAACGTTCGCGGCATCGTCTCGGTCTCGAACGGCCTCTACGGCAAGACGGTCGCCCGGTGGGGCACCGACGAGCAGCGCTCGCGCCTCCTCCCCGGCCTCGCCGCCGGCACCGAGCTCGGCTGTTACGCCCTCACGGAGCCGGGCGCCGGGTCCGATCCCGGTGGGCTCGAGACGCGGGCAGAGCGCGACGGCGGCGACTGGGTGCTGAGCGGACAGAAGATCTTCATCACGCTGGGCTCGTGGGCGGCGCATGCGCTCGTCTTCGCGCGCACCGGCGAAGCAGGCCCGCGCGGGATCACCTGCTTCGTCGTCCCGACGGATGCGGCCGGCTTCGAGGCGCGGCCGATCAAGGGCAAGCTCGGCTTGCGCGCGCAGGATACGGCCGAGCTCTTCCTGGACGGCGTTCGCGTCCCCGACGAAAACCGGATCGGCGAGCTCGGCTCGGGCTTCAAGGTTGCGATGTCGGCGCTCGACCACGGCCGTATCTCGCTCGGCGCCGGCTGCGTCGGCATCGCCCAGGGCTGCCTCGACGCGTCGATCGCCTACACGAAGGAGCGGAGGCAGTTCGGCCGGCCGGTCGCGAGCTTCCAGCTCGTGCAGGAGCTGCTGGCCGACATCGCTGTCGAGACCGAGGCTGCGCGCCTGCTCGTGTGGCGCGCGGCCGCGACCGCGGACCGCGGTGAGCGGCATACGGTCGAAGCGTCGTACGCCAAGTACTTCGCCAGCGAGGTCGCGGTGCGCGCCGCGAACGCCGCCGTGCAGGCGCACGGCGGCTACGGCTACGTCGACGAGTACCCGGTCGGCAAGTACCTGCGCGACGCGCGCGTGACGACGCTGTACGAGGGCACGAGCCAGATCCAGAAGCTGCTGATCGGCCGCGCGCTCACCGGCGAGAACGCGTTCGCCTAGCGCTTGAGGTGGAAGGGCGCCGAGCGCCAGCCGGCCCAGCGCCAGTACCACGCGGGCAGCTTCTTCGGCGCCTTCGCGGGTCGTGTGCCCTGGCCATGCTGGGCGTTGTAGAGATCCCACGCCCAGTGCGGCAGCGCGTGCGGCAGCCCAGTTGGACGCCTGGTCGGAACGACGACGAGCGCCCGCGACGGCGTGCTGACGTTCCCTGCCGCGTCGACGGCCTGGACCCGATAGACGCTCTGCGTGCTCGGATGGAAGGTATGGACGATCGCCCTGCGGGTAGCGGCCGGCACCGTCGCGAGCGGTGAGCCGTCGAGCAGCACGTTGTAGGAGACGATCGAGCCGGCGTTGTCGGTCGAGGCCGACCAGCTGAGCCGGAGCGTGCCGTTCACGAAGCGCCCGGCGAAGCCGTCGGGACGCGACGGCGGGACGGTGTCGGGCAGGAGCGCGAAGAAGCCCGGCACGGTCGTCTGGATGTCCACCCCGCCGTCGGACGCGGCCTTGTACGACGTCTTCGGGAGTGCGATCCAGGTCACACCGTCGGTGGAGGAAGCCGGTGCAAGACCGGTCGCGCCGGTGATGTGCAACGTCACCGGCGCACCGAACGTGGTCACGGGCGCCGACGTGCCCGTGTCGGTGACCGTCAGCTGGACGGCGTAGCCGTTCGCCGGCGGCGGCACCACCGGTGTCAGCGTGACGGCGACCGGCGTCGTGAACGCGCCGTCGGGCCAGGACACGATCGCCCGGTTGTCACCGGAGCCGACCGAGCCCGCCGGCGGCGGCGGCGAAGGCGGCGGCGGCGCGACCCCGCCGAGCACAGGCCCGTCGACGTAGTTGCTGTCGATGTTGATCGTGACGCCGCCCCAGGTCTCCTTGTGACCGCCCTTGTACTGGTGCACTCGTTGATGGTTTGCCCAGAGGCTGTCGCTGACGTGCGGGTCGCCGAACACCCCTTCGACGCCGTTCCAGTTCGCGATCCACGCGGCATCCGGGAGCGACGCGCCGAGGGTGGAGATGTCGCGGATCGTCGACGCCGCGCTGCCGTAGACGCCCGCGACGAAGCCTTGCGCGCGCAGCTCGTCCACCCACGCGGTCACGAATGACTGCACGACTTTCGTGCACGACGCGTCCGTCGTCGAGTACCCCTCCATGTCGAAATAGATCGGTGTTCCGCCCGGGAGCCCGAACTTCCCGGTGAGCGCGACGGCGTCGTCCGCAGCTGCGCGGCCCTGATTCGCCGCGGTCGTCAGGTTGGACGAGATCTTCGCGAGCCCCGCACCGCTCACGCACGGCGCCTGCAACCCGACGTAGAGCGGCAGCAGGCTCCAGCCCGACGCGAGCGTCGACGACACCCACGACGCGTTCAGGTTTCCGTCCTTGCACGCACGGTTGACACCGCCGAGGTAGATGCCGAGCGCGCGGTAGGGCGAAGCGCTCCAGGCATTCAGCGACGCGGATGACGGCGCCGTGCAAGCGTCGAACCCGTAGCCGGTGTAGACGCCGGCGCGCGCGGTTCGCTCAGCCGCCGTCCCACTCGACGGGAGCAGGACGAGCAAGACCGCTGCCAGGACCCCCAACCTGCGCACTGCGACAGGATGCCGGACGACTGTTAGCGAAAGGCAAGGACGCCGAACCTGGTTGCCGGCGCAGCCGGAACCAGGTTCGTGTCTCAAGCGACGGCCCAGACGTGAACCTGGTTTCGCCTGCGGCGAGAACCAGGTTCAGAGCGCGGCGAGTTCGACCAAGAGCCGATCGACCTCGGCAAGCGTGTTGTAGTGCGCGATTCCCGCACGCAGCGACTGCTCCGGGAGGTGCGGCCCGAGCGAGACGCAGTACCAGTTGTCCGCGTACCAGACGCCGAGCCCGCGTTCCGCCAGGCGGTGCGCGGCGTCGACCGCAGGGACACCCTCCACGTTGAACAGGAACGTCGGCACTCGCCCTTCCATCGTCGGAGGTCCGTAGAGCGTGACGTTCGCGGGCAGGCTGTCGATGAAGTGCGCACCGAGCTCACGCTCGTAGTCGCGGATCGCGCCGATGCCGCCGATCGAGTCGAGATACGCGATCGTCGCGCTGAACCCTGCGAGCAACTCGTACGGCAGCGTGCCCGTCTCGAACTTGCGGCCAACCGGCGTCGACGCCGACGGCCGCGCCTTGTAGGGACGCCACGTCTCCGCCAGCTCGCGCCGCACGTAGGCGATGCCGAGGTGCGGGCCGCAGAACTTGTAGGGCGAGCAGAGCAGCACGTCACAGCCGAGCTCGACGACGTCGATCGGTTCGTGGGCGGCGTAGTGCACGGCGTCGATCCACGAGATCGCGCCCGCCTCACGTGCGAGCTTGCAGATGCGTTTCGCGTCTGCGAGCGAGCCCGTCGCGTTCGACGCGAACGCGAACGCCACGACACGCGTGCGTTCGGACAGCTGCCGCTCGAGGTCGGCGTAGTCGACCGTCAGCTCATCGGTGATGCCTGCAACACGTACGGTCATGCCTTTGTCGGCCGCCAGCTCGATCCAGGGCGCGACGCCGCCGTCGTGATCGAGCTCGGTCGTGAGGACCTCGTCGCCAGACTGAAAGTCGCGGCCTGCCGCACGTGAGATCGCAAAGTCGAGCGTGGTCATGTTCATGCCGAACGAGATCTCGTCGGGCGTGCAACCGAGGAAGCGACCCGCATCGGCTTTGGCGCGCGCGAGGATCGCCTCGACGGCGCGCCCGGTCGCATAGGGAGCGCCGAGATTCCCCGACGCCTCCCGCAGCGCATTCGCGATCGCCTGCCCGACCTCGTCGGGCACCTGTGTGCCGCCCGGAGCATCGAAGAACGCGAAGCCGTTCTGCAGCGACGAGAACCGCTCGCGCAGCGCGTCGACGTTCACGGCTGCTCTCCGACGAGGATCCGGCTGAGCACGGCGGGATCGATGTTGCCGCCGGACACGATGCACACCACCTTCTTCGCGCCGGCGAGCCGCGAGGACACCGCCACCGCCACCGCGAGCGCACCCGCACCCTCGGCGATCACCCGTGTCCGCTCGGCGATCAGCCGCACGGCGCCGGCGACCTCGCCGAGCGGCACGGCAAAGGCGCCTTCGAGGAGCGGTGCCGCTTGTTCCCACACCCGCGGGATCAGCTCACGGCTGCCGGAGCCGTCGACGAATGACGGGGTGTATTCGACCGCGGTCGGCGCACCGGCTGCGAGCGTGGCGGCCACGGGCGCGCCGGTCTCGGGCTCGGCCGCGTAGAAGCGCACCTCGGGCCGCGCGGCCTTGACGGCGCTCGCGATCCCCGTGAGCAGGCCGCCGCCGCCGTAGGGGACGACGATGGTGTCGAAGCCGTCCAGCTGCTCGAGCAGCTCGAGCCCGATCGTGCCGTTGCCCGCCATCACGCGGTCGTTGTCGACCGGATGGATGAAAAGACCTGCGACCGCCTCGTAGCGGCCGGTCACGAGCACCTGCCACCACTCCTCGTACGGCACCCTGATCACACGCCCGCCGTAGCGCTCGATCGCGTCGATCTTCGTCTGCGGCGCATGGTCGGGCACGACGATCGTCGCCGGCACCCCGCGCAGGCGGGCCGCGTAGGCGACACCCTGAGCCATGTTCCCGGCGCTCGCGGTCAGCACGCCGCCCGCGAGCTCCTCGTCGGTTGCCTGCAGGATTGCGTTGCCGGCGCCGCGGATCTTGAACGAGCGCACCGGCTGCAGCACCTCGAGCTTCAGCCAGAGCTCGGTGTCGGAGTCGACGTCGAGCCGGACGAGCGGCGTGCGGATCGCCGTGCCCGCGAGCACCTCACGGGCACGCTCGATCTCGGCGAGCGGAATCACAGCGAGACGACCTGGCCGACGTTCTCTTGCTCGGCCCGGCGCAGCACGTGCTCGGCTGCGGCAAGATCCTCGACCGCCAGGCCGAGCGACTTGAACACCGTCACCTCCTCCGCCGAGCGGCGGCCCTCCCCCGTTCCGATCAGCAGCTCGCCGATCTCGGCGCGAATGTGCTCCGGCCCGATCGCGCCTTCGCGCTGCGGGAACAGGAAGTCGCCCGCCTCGTTGATCGTCGACTCGCGGCGGTCGACGAAGAGCGCGGCGTCGCGCATCGTCGCCGTGTCCAGCTCTCGTGTCGTCGGAATGCTCGAACCGACGGCGTTGATGTGCACGCCGGGCTTCAGCCAGCCGCGCGCGAGAATCGGCTCCGCGGCCGATGTCGTCGTGCAGATGACGTCGGCGTCTCGCACCGCCGCCTCTGCCGACGGTGCGTCTTCGATCCCCTCCAGCTTCCCAGGTGTGCGACTGAAAACGACGATCCGGTCGAAGTCGCGCACCGCGCGCATCGCGTCGAGATGCGAGCGCGCCTGGATCCCCGCGCCGAGGAGCGCCAGCGTGCGCGCGTCCTCGCGTGCAAGCAGACGTGTCGCGACACCGGACACGGCCGCGGTGCGAACCGCGGTGATCGCCCCCGCGTTCAGCAGCGCGCGTGTCTCACCGGTCTCGCCGTCGAAGAGCGCCACGAAGCCTTGGTGCGAGTCGAGGCCGCGCGCGCTGTTGCCTGGGAAGATCGCGACGGTCTTGAGCCCCCACAGCTTCGCGTCGCCGCCACGGTGGGCCGGCATCAGTCCCATGAGGCTCGACTCGCCTGGCGGACGCACGACGAACCGAAGCGGGTTGTGCACCTCGCCGCGCGCGAGCGATGCGAGCGCCTCGGCCATCACGTCGATGCACTCCCCCATCGGCAACAGCTGCCGCACGTCCCGCTCGTCGAGAATCCGCACCGTCATGAGAAGAACGAGCCTATGCGCTCGCGGTCGACAGGGGAAAGCGCGACGCCGCGCGCCTCGAGGATCGGGCCCAGGTGCTCGGCGCGGTTCGGGCCGCACACTGCGCCGTCAACGGAGGCGAGCACCCAGGCGAACGCGAGCCCCGCCATCGAGACACCGCGCGATTCGGCCTCGTCGCGCAACCGGTCGAGCCCGTCGAAGACGGCGTCGTCCACGAACTGCTCGTACGGCTCGGGGCGCAAGGTCATCCGCGAGCCTGCCGGGAACGGCTCACCGCGCCGGTACTTGCCCGTCAGCCAACCGCCGGAGAGCGGGCCGAACGGCACGTACGAGATCCCGTTCGCCTCGCAGAGCGGCAGCACACCGTGCTCGTCGGTGCGGTCGAGCAGCGAGTACGGGTTCTGGAGGAGCGCCGGACGCCCGGTCCGGAGCGCCTCGGCGAGACCCGAAAGGTCGAAGTTGGACAGGCCCCAGGCGCCGATCACCCCTTCGTCGACGAGCCGTTCGAAGCAGGCGATCGTCTCCTCGAGCGGCGTCCGCGGATCAGGCTCGTGCGCGAGGTAGAGGTCGATGCGATCGACTCCGAGCCGCCCGAGGCTGCCCTCGATCTGGCGGCGGATCCGGTCCGGCGCGAGGCCCACGTCGGCGGGGTCGCCGACCGTCGAGTTGAACACCTTTGTCGTCAAAACGAGCCCCTCGGGCTTGCGCGCCGCGCGCCAGCGCCCGATGAAGGACTCGCTGCGGCCGCCCCCGTAGGCGTCGGCCGTGTCGAACCAGTGGATTCCGTTCTCCCACGCTCGGTCCATCAGCGCGAACGCCTCCTCCTCCGTGCTGCCCTGCCCGAAGAACGCGGGTGACGAGCCGACGCCGCCGAAGTTGCCGCACCCGAGCGCGATCCCGTGGAACGTCACTCGGGGAGGTTCATTTTCGTGAGGTCGTTGCGGACGTCCCACAGCTCGGGGTAGAACGAGTGGTGGATCAGGCGGCCCATCACCTCGACCGGCGTTCCCTGAGTACCGATCACGTCGCCGCCGATCACCCGCTGCACGACCTTGAAGTGCCGGACGCGCCAGACGATGATGCGCTCGTCGAGCTCGATCAGCTGCTCGGCGAGCTGGTAGAGCTCCTCGAACTCCCGCCCGCGCGTGTAGACCTCGACCAGCGTCAGGCCTGCGCGCTCGTGCGCCGCGTGGAACGCCTCGCCGAGCGGCTTCGCGACGCGCCGCAGCTCCTTGAACCCCGGCGAGTCGAAGCCGCTGCCGTGACCGAGCACCTTGCGCACCTCGGTGTACTCC
>JADGPE010000008.1 GCA_017882605.1 Thermoleophilia bacterium
AGCTCGCGGGCGAGCTGCACGAAGAGCGCCTCGAGCGCCAGTTGCGGCGCCAGGTTCAGCTCCTCGAGGCCTCGCCACGTCTCGCGGACGGCCTCGGCTGCCCGCTCGGCACCGAGCAGGCGCTCGCGGGTCGCATCCTCTCGGAGCACCTCGAGCTTGTCGAGATGGATCGCCGCGCGCTCGGCTCCGACCGCTACGGCCACGAGGTCGCGATACCAGGCGCCGAGCTCCTCGAGCTGCGCGAGGAGCTCCTCCCGCTCGGCGCCGCGCGCCGCTCGCTTCACACGCTGTTCCGCGTCCCGGGCGCTCAGCTCGAGATCGGCGATCCGCGCCTCCTCGGTCTCGCGCGCCTCTGCGGCCCGGGCCTGCGCGTTTGCGAGCAACGCCGCGGCGGCCTGCTCGGCGTCGAACGACTCCGAGCGGTAGACGGCCCGTGCCTGCTCGATCAGGGCATCGCGACGGGCGGCGGCGGCCGGGTCGAGCAGGCGCTCCATGCGGTCGAGGCGACCGGCGGCGACCCGCGCGAGCGAGCCGCGGCTCGCCTCATCGAGCTGTGGGGCGCGGGCGTCGACGAGCTCGCGGATCGCACGCTCCGAGAGGCGATGGAACGGCACGAGCTGGCAGCGGGAGAGGATCGTCTCCGGCAGCGACCCGAGATCGTCGGCGATCAGGACGATCACCGCGTATGGCGGCGGCTCCTCGAGATCCTTGAGCAGCGCGTCGGCGGCGTCCTCGTTCAGCAGGTGCGCCCGATGAACGAGGTACACGCGCCGGTCGGCCTCGAAGGGCCGCATATGGAGGTCTCGCCGTAGCTCGCGAATCGCGTCGATCCGAATCATCTCGCCGAGCGCGTCGAGCTCGTACAGGTCGGGGTGAAACTCGCGCGTCGTGCCGAGCAGCGCCCGGCCGAAGGTGCGCGCGACGCGGCGCTTGCCTACGCCCGGCGGACCGTGGAAGAGGTACGCGTGCGCAGGCCCTTCGCGCAGCGCGGCGTCGAGCAGACGTACGGCTTCGGCCTGCTCAGAGAAGCTGGAGGATGTGCTCACGAACCTCCTCTGCGATCTCGTCGGCCGGCCGCGCACCGTCGAGCGCGATGATGCGCCCGGGTGACTCGGCGGCGAGTGACCGGTACGCAGCGTCGACCCGGCGCATGAAGTCGTCTCCCTCACGCTCGATGCGATCCGGCTCGCGACCGCCCCGGCGCCGGGCCTCGTCGGGGTCGAGCAGCACGAGGAACGTGCGATCGGGCAGCAGGCCACGCGTGACGGTGAGATTCAGCGCGAGCACCTGAGCCTCGCCGAGCCCGCGCGCGACACCCTGGTAGGCGACCGACGAGTCGATGTAGCGGTCACAGACGACGTCTTCGCCACGCTCGAGCGCAGGACGGATCGCCTGCTCCACGTGGTCGGCGCGCGCGGCCGCATACAGCGCGGCCTCGGCCCAGGGCGTCATGTCGTGCCCGTGGAGGACGACCTGCCGCACCGCTTCGCCGACGAGCGTGCCTCCCGGCTCGCGCGTCGCGAGCACCGTCCGCCCTTGTTCGCGGAGCCACCCCGCCAGGAGCTCGGCCTGCGTGCTCTTGCCGGACCAGTCGACACCTTCAAACGTGACAAACATTCCGCGCCTAATCTACGGCCTCCATGCGCATGGTCGTGACAGGGGGCGCGGGCTTCATCGGGTCGAACCTGGTCGACGCGCTGCTCGCGCGCGGGGATTCGGTCACCGTGGTCGACAACTTCGCCTCCGGGAAGCGCGAGAACCTCAACCCCGGCGCCGCGCTGCTCGAGCACGACATCCGCGAGCCGTTCTCGGTCGAAGCCGAAGTGATCTTCCACCTCGCGGCCCAGGCCGACGTGCAGACCTCGATGCAGCGGCCCGAGTACGACGCTGCGGTCAACGTCGTCGGCACCGTCAACGTGCTCTCCGCCGCGCCCGGAGCCCAGGTGGTCTTCGCCTCCTCCGGCGGCGCGGGGTACGGCGAGTGCCCCGAGCCCGCCACGGAGCAGACACCCTTCCTGCCGCTCTCGCCGTACGGGATCGCGAAGAAGTGCGGCGAGGAGTACCTGGCCGGGTGGAACCGCATCCACGGCACGCACCACGTGGCTCTGCGATTCGCGAACGTCTTCGGGCCGCGGCAGGACGCCGGGCTCGAGGGCGGCGTCGTCGCGATCTTCCTCGAGCGGCTGGCACGAGGCGACGCGACCGTCATCTTCGGCGACGGCACGCAGGCGCGCGATTTCGTCTACGTCGACGACATCGTGGACTCGCTGCTCGCGGCTGTCGGGGGCGCCGGCGGCGGCCCCTACAACGTGGGGACGGGCCGGGACACGACCGTGGCCGATCTGCACGAGGCGTGCGCGCGGGTCGCGGGCGTCGACCAGGCGGCGCAGCACGAGCCCGCTCGGCTCGGGGACGTGCAGCGTTCGGTGCTCGACGCCCGGCTGATCGAGCGTGAGCTCGGCTGGCGGCCGAGCGTCTCGCTCGACGACGGGCTCGCCCGGACCTGGGCGTGGATGAAGGAGCACGCGTCGTCGTAGCGAATCGAGCAGCGCGATGGATGCGCCGCTCACAGCAGACTCCCTGATCCGCCCCTGGCGGACCGCGACCCTCGTCGCGAGCCTCGTGGCCGCGGTCGAGCTGGTCGTGCTGATCGCGCTCGCGCTCCTCCTGCTGGCGAAACCGCTCGCTCATGCGGTACGCCACCACGCGCAGGCGACGGCCCTCGCCCCGGCGAAGACGCATGCCGTCAAGCCGGTGGTGCAGGCCAAGAAGCACCACGTCGCCAAGCCGAAGCTCTCGCGCTCGGCCGTCGGCGTCGTTGTCTTCAACGGGAACGGACGCGCAGGCGCCGCATCGTCAGCCGCCGCCAGGCTCTCCGGGCTCGGCTACCGCATCCGCGGCAAGGGCAACGCCGCCCGCCAGGACTACGCGACGACCGTCGTGATGTACAAGCGCGGGTACGAGGCGGAGGGCGTCCGCCTCGCCCACGACCTCCACGTGCACGTGGTCGGCCCGCTCGACGGCCTGAAGCCGTCGGCGCTGCACGGCGGCAAGCTCGCCGTCGTGCTCGGCGCGAGGTAGGAACCTCCTAACACGTCGGCTTGCCCGTGTTGACGAGCTTCAGCGAGCGGCGGTACGCGTTCGGGCCGTTCTCCGGACGTTCCTTCGGGTCGAGCTCCGTGAACGGCTCGAGATACAAGTACGCGTGCCGCGGGCAGCCGTGGCTCAGCTCGAAGAGCCCGGCCTGGCGCAGCGTGTCCGGGTTCTTCGGCTGCGCCCGCACCGCCTCGGCGTAGTACGCCCGCGCGTCGAGCAGGCGATTCTGCAGGTCCGACGCGAACCCGAGCGTCAGCAACGGCTGCACGAGCAGCGGATCGACCGACCGTGAGCGCTTTGCGAGCGTGACGGCGTGCTGCGGATCGAGCGCGACCGCCGCCTGGGCCGACCACCGCTCCCCGAGCCACGGCAGGAGCAGCACGCCGAACGCGAGCAGAGCCGCGCCGGCCGCGGCGAGCCCCCCGAACGGCGACACTCGCCGGAGGGCGGGCTTCCCGGCGAGCGCGCCCGCGACGAGGAACACCGGAGCCGAGACGGCGACGAAATCCCAGTCGATGTCGACGAGCGAGTGGAGCAGGTAGGCGGGCAGGACGAGCGCCAGGGCGAGTTCGTGCCCACGACGCCGGAGGCTGCCCCGGAGCAGCACTGCGACGCTGAGCACGAGCAGCGCGAGACCGACGACTCCCGCCTCGGCAAGGAACTGCAGCGGCAGGTTGTGCGGCTCGATCGTGAAGTCGAGATAGCTCTCACGGAAACGCAGGTTCGCGAGGTGAAACGTGCCCGCACCGGTGCCCGCGAGCTCATGGCCGTGAAAACTGTCCCACGCCTGGCGCCACCACACGAAGCGGAAGTTCGAGCTGGTCGAACCGAGCCGCCCGCCGCCGTTTCCGATTGCGCCCGACCCGGCCCCCTTCAGCACGACGAACAGCACCGCCGCGCCGGCGAGGAGGACGGTGACGGCGAGCGGACCGCGCCGCAGCGCGGGCAGACGCGGGCGTGGGAGCCGCTCGAGCGCCACCGCCGCAGCCGCGCCTGCGAGCAGCAGCACGCCGAAGATCAGGCCGTCACGCCACCGGACGTGCGACGACTGGCCGTTGCTCGTCACGCCCGGCAACGCGAAGGCGATCGCAACCACGACGCCCGCGGAAATCGCGGCGGCTGCAAGCGTCGCCGCGCTTTCGCTGCGCTCGTCCGTAAGCGCAAGCCAGGCAGCGACGACGACCAGCGCTGTCAGGATCCCGCCCCGTGAATACGTCAGCAGCAGTGCGACGATCCAGCCGTAGGCGAGCAGCGTCCCGGCGAGACGCCTTCGCCAGAGCGCGAGCGGCAGGGCGAACGCGCCGAGCACCGCAAGCTGGTTCCACAGCCCGACCGGTGCGCTGAGCCGTGCCAGCGCCGGCGGTCCGTAGTCGTGCACGAACGGAAGCACCTTCCCGGCGAGCGACCAGACGACGACCGCGCCGAGCAGCAGGCAGAGACCGTTCGCGAGGTCTCGCGTGCGCGCGGCGAGCCACAGCCCGAGCGCAGCGAAGAGGAGGTAGACGAGCGCGCGGTCGGCGTAGTCCCACGAGCGGTCGGGCAGCGTCGACCACGAGATCGAGAGTGCGAACCACGCGACGAGGCCGGCGAGTGGCAGCAGCGCGCCGAAACCGCCGGGCGCCCCGAACGTGGCGAGCAGCGCGAGCATGACGAGCAGGGCGCCCCCGCCCAGCCACATCAGGGAACCGTTCCCGGGGCCACCGCCGAAGAAGACTGCGAGGCCCGCGAGGCCGAGCGGCCCGACGAGCGGCAGTTCCCGGAACGCCCTCATCTGGCGCGAAGCTACCATCCCCCGGCGACGTGCCCGGATCGCTCACAAAAGCCTTACAGCGCCGTCGTACGCTCGGATTCCTCGTGCTACCGCTGAAGCTGCTCGTTCGCGTGACGATCGTCGCCGCCGCTCTGTTCGCTGCCGTCGCGCACGCATCGCCCGCCGCCGCCGCGACCCCATGTTGGAAGGCGCTCCTGAACGACTGGTACGACGGCCGGATCGACCACACCTACGCCGTCCACTGCTACCAGGACGCGCTGAATCACCTGCCTGCCGACGTGCAGACGTACTCGAGCGCACACGACGACATCCTCCGCGCGCTGCAGAGCGCGATTGCGCAGAAGAAGAAGGCCGACAAGCCGGTCGGCCCGAACAGCCTGGTCACGCCACCGACGACCACGCCCCGCAAGCCGCCGAAGGGCACGAAGGGGACGACGACCACGACCACCACCGCGCCCGGCCGCAAGCCGGACAAGGGCCTCGGCGGCGTCGCCGAGCAGTTGAACCCCTCCAGTGCGTCCTCACTGCCGCTGCCGCTGCTCGTCCTCGGCGGCCTCGCGATCCTGCTCGTCGCCGCCGGCGGTGCGGGCCTCGTCGCGAAGCGGATGCAGGCCCGCAAGCCGGGCACCTGAGCGCGCTCCGTCAGGTCCTATCCCTATCGTTTCGAAGCTCGCCCTACGGGCTGCGCCGACCGCGGCAACTGGGCTTCAGAAACTAGAATTTGCGATGAGCGGAGGGAAAGTAGATGGCGCAGGTAGAGCACGAAATCACCGTCCCGATTCACCCTGACGAACTCGTCAACCACGTTGTCGACGAGGACGCCAAGCTGGCCGTCAAGCGCCTGTTCACGATCGCCGGCCGCGATCCCTACGACGAGGTCGAATGGGAGATCCGCGACGCGCACATTCCGGGAAAGAACGGCCCTGCCTTCGAGCAGAAGGACGTCGAGTTCCCCAAGTTCTGGTCGCAGACCGCGACGAACATCGTCGCCCAGAAGTACTTCCGCGGCCGCATGTCCAGTCCGGAGCGCGAGCGGTCCGTGAAGCAGATGATCAGCCGCATCGTCAGCACCGTCGGCACGTGGGGTCGCGACGGCGGCTACTTCGCCGACGAGGACGAGGCGCTGACGTTCGAGGACGAGTTGAAGGCGATCCTGGTCAACCAGCTCGCTGCATTCAACTCGCCGGTCTGGTTCAACGTGGGCTTCGAAGAGAAGCCGCAGTGCTCGGCCTGTTTCATCCTCTCGATCGACGACTCGATGGACGCGATCCTCGACTGGATCCGTCGCGAAGGCGTCATCTTCCGCGGCGGCTCGGGCTCGGGCGTCAACCTCTCGCGCCTGCGCTCGTCCAAGGAGCAGCTCTCGAAGGGCGGCTACGCGTCCGGCCCGGTCTCGTTCATGCGTGGTGCCGACGCGTCGGCCGGGACGATCAAGTCCGGCGGAAAGACGCGCCGGGCGGCGAAAATGGTCGTGCTCGACGTCGATCATCCGGACATCGAGGAGTTCATCTGGTGCAAGGCGCACGAGGAGGAGAAGGCACGTGTCCTCGAGGCAGCCGGCTACGACATGTCGCTCGACTCACCCGACTGGGCCTCGATCCAGTACCAGAACGCGAACAACTCCGTGCGCGTCTCCGATGCGTTCATGGACGCAGCCGCGGCGGACGACGACTGGAACCTCACGGCCCGCACCGACGGCACCGTCGTCGAGACGATGAAGGCACGGCACCTCCTGAACCAGATCGCCGAGGCCGCGTGGCGCTGCGCCGACCCGGGCGTCCAGTTCGACACGACGATCAACTCGTGGCACACGCTGCCGAACACGGGCCGCATCAACGCATCGAATCCCTGCTCGGAGTACATGTCGATCGACGATTCCGCGTGCAACCTGGCATCGCTGAACCTGATGAAGTTCCGGCGCGAGGACGGCGAGCTCGACGTCGAGGCGTTCGAGCATGCGTGTGACGTGATGTTCCTCGCGCAGGAGATCCTCGTCGGCAACTCCTCGTATCCGACGCCGGAGATCGAGCGCAACGCAAAGGCATATCGCCAGCTCGGCCTCGGCTACGCGAACCTCGGCGCGCTGTTGATGGCCCGCGGGCTCGCCTACGACTCCGACGAGGGCCGCGCCTACGCCGCGGCGATCACCGCGCTGATGACGGGCCGCGCCTACCGGAAGTCGTCGGAGATCGCCGGCCGCATGGGCCCGTTCGCCGGCTACCGCCCGAACGCGGCGGCGATGCTGGGAGTGATCGCGAAGCACCGCGCCGCGGTGGGCAACATCGCGAATGCGGAGACGGTGCCGGCCGACCTGCTCGGCGCGGCGCGCAAGTCGTGGGACGATGCGCTCGATCTCGGCGAGGTGAACGGGTACCGGAACGCGCAGGCGACGGTGCTGGCGCCCACCGGGACGATCAGCTTCATGATGGATTGCGACACGACCGGAGTCGAGCCGGACTTCTCGCTCGTCAAGTCGAAGAAGCTGGTCGGGGGCGGCGAGATCACGATCGTCAACAAGACGGTCGCCGGCGGCCTCGAGAAGCTCGGCTACGCCCCGAACGAGGTCGACGAGGTCATCGCGTTCGTCGATGAGCGCAACACGGTCGTCGGCGCGCCGTATGTGAAGAGCGAGCACTACCCCGTGTTCGACTGCGCAGTCGGCGACCGGGCGATTCACTACCGCGGCCACGTGAAGATGATGGGCGCAATCCAGCCGTTCATTTCCGGCGCGATCTCCAAGACGGTCAACCTGCCGGAGACGGCGACGATCGACGACGTCGCGCAGCTCTACCTCGAGTCGTGGCAGCTGGGCGTCAAGGCGGTCGCGATCTACCGCGACAACTGCAAGGTCGCACAGCCGCTCTCCGGGAAGGGCGAGAAGGGCGCGCAGACGCTGCTCTCTCATGCGGGCGGGGCGATGGCCGCTCCCAGGCGTCGGCGGCTGCCGGACGATCGCAACGAGATCGGCCGCAAGTTCCGCGTCGGCGAGTACGAGGGCTACATCCACGTCGGCGTGTTCGACGACGGGTCGCCCGGCGACATCTTCGTCGACATTGCCAAGGACGGCACGACGCTGCAGGGCCTGATGAACTCCCTGATGATCGCGGTCTCGATGGGCTTGCAGTACGGCGTCCCCCCCGAGGTGTACGTCTCGAAGCTGTCGCACCTGCGCTTCGAGCCGTCAGGCCTCACGAACGACGCGGACATCCGCGCCGCGAAGTCGATCCCCGACTACATCTTCCGCTGGTTCGGAAAGAAGTTCCTCACGGTCGACCAGCAGGAGGAGGCGGGCATCCTGTCGATGGAGGTGCGCGCGCAGATGGCCGACCGGATCGCAAACGGCGAGCCCGCGCACGTCGAGCCGCTTGCGCCGGGCCAGACCGCGCTCTTCAACCCGCACGAGGACGCGATCGAGTGCAACCGCTGCGGCGGCCGCATGGTGCGGGCAGGCACGTGTTACACGTGTCGCGACTGCGGCACGTCGACCGGCTGCGGCTGATCCCGCCGGCAACGCCACGTTCAACGCTTCGGGCCGCCCCAGGGTGGCCCGAAGCGTTTCCGGGGCTCGTTCGTCTCTGGGGCACGCTGGACACCGCCGCCGGGCCGTGCTGAGATTGCATCCATGAGCTCTGACCTAGAGGTTGTCCGGTGAGCATCGGTGGACGGACCCGCGAACGCGGGCGGCTCCTGCGGCGCGCGCTGCTGATCGCAGGCGTGCTCGTCCTGTTGGCGCTCCTGTTCCTCGCCAGCGGACACTGGATCCTGGCGATCATCTTCGGGGCGCCTGCCGCCGCCGCCGTCTGGTTCGTCCTGCAGGCGCGATCCGTGCGCTGACCGGGGCCGCCGTGAGGCGGCCCCGGTCGGTTCCAGCGCTTGAGCGGTCAGCGCCCGAGCGCGCGGTCGATCTCGGCGGTCGTGACGAACCGGGCGACGCCGTGAGTGGCGTCCGTCCAGGCATAGGCGAGACCAGGCCCCTCGATCTGCACGCCGAGGAGCGACCGCGGCGCGTGAGCGACCACCGCCGAAGCGCCGGTCGCCGTGTCGAGGACCACCGCATCCCGGCCGCGGGCGAACGCGGCGACACCGTATTGCAGGTCGAGCCCGGCCGCGCCACGCGCCTCGAAGCTGCCGATCCGGCGGTGGCTCTCGAGGTCGTAGAGGTCGAGCCGTGAGCCACGCAGGACCGCGACCCTGGTGCCCTCGAGCGCCACGGCACGGCCCCGGCCGACATGCAGGGTCGCGAGCCTCAGCCCCTCGATGGTCCTGACCTCGACCGTGCCGTTTGGCCAGAGCACCGCGACATGCGTCCCGTCGGCGGCGAGCGCGAGCGCCGAGCCCGACCCGCTCGTGATCTGACGAGCCCGCCAGTTACCGCCGACGATCCCCACGCTCGTCCGTCCGCGCATGGTCGTCGCGTAGGCGATCGTCGCCCCGTCGGCGGCCACGGCTGCAAGGCGCTGTCCCGCGAGCCTGCGGACGACCCACTCCTGGCAGAGCGGCGAGCCGGCGATCAGCCGCGTCCCGTTCGATGAGCCCGCGAGCCACTCGGCGCGGAAGCCGCCGACGGCGACAGCACCGAGCCGGGTCCGGCCGCGCGCGAGGCAGGTCGGACCCGACGGGGCGCTGATCTGCTGGACCGGCGCCCACGCGACGTTCCAGTAGAGCACCCGGTCGCAGCGTGCACCGAGGTCGTGAACGGTGAGCACGACGCGCAGGCCGTCCATCGAGAACCCGCCGATGCTGCCCGAGACCATCGGCGCAGTGGTCTTGGCGAAACCCTGCACGATCGCGCGCCGTGGGACGAACATCGCGAGGGTCTTGCCCGCCCTCAGGGCGCGCTTGTTCTCGCCGTCGTGCAACACGACGCCGCGCCCGTCGATGCGCGGCGTGAAGCCACGGCCGTTCGGCGCGAGATAGGTGAACGCACCGTCGCTCAGGCGAACCGCGAACACGCCGCTGTCCGGCCTGGTGGCGTCCACGATCGCGATCCCCCCGAACTCGGTCGCGGAGCGCGCGAACGTAGGTAGCGGCACCAGCCGGCCGCCGGCGTGGAGGACGGGCTGCCCGCGCCGGTCGACGGAAACGGGCACGGAGCGGCCGCTCGACTGAGTTGAACGCCCCGCGCAGACCGCGGCCGTGTGGTGCGTGGCTCCGCTCGCCGTGCTCCAGGTGACCCGGGAGCAGCCGTGACGACCGGCGACGACGAACTCCGCGAGACCCCCGTGAACGGCAACGGATCGGACCGTGCCGTCCAGACTGAGGATTCGTGCTCCCGCCGAGAGCGGGTGACAGACGTAGGCGAGCGCCGAACCTGCCAGCACGATGGCGGCGAGCGGCACGACGAGCGCGGTCAGGCGGACACGGACCATGGTTCCTCCTCCGGTCGGCGAAGCGGCGACCGTAACGCCGGAGTGACAGCTCCGTCAAGGCGCGTTCCGCGGCCACGCCGGTGAGGGACGCGGGCCCCGGGCCGCTAGGAGAGGCTCCTGTCAGAAGCCTCGCGACTTCTCCTTCACCAGTCGGTCGGCTTGTAGTCCTTGAAGAACTGACCCCAGGCGTGCTCGCCGGTGTTGAAGCCGACGATGATCGGGTCGACGATGCGCGCTGCCCCGTCGACGATGTCCAGCGGCGGCGCAAAGCGGTGCTCAACGGCCTTGCGCTCCCCGATGTGCAGTGGGTCCTCGTCGGTCACCCAGCCGGTGTCGACGCTGTTCATGTGGATGCCGTCGCCGAAGTAATCGGCGGCTGAGGTGCGCGTCATCATGTTCAGCGCGGCTTTCGCCATGTTCGTGTGCGGATGACGCGTGGTCTTGAACTTGCGATAGAACTGCCCCTCGACCGCGGAGACGTTGATGATGTGCTTGTCACGCTCCGGCGTCGACAGCAGCAGCGGCTTCAGACGCGCGTTCAAGATGAACGGCGCGACCGCGTTGACGAGCTGCGTCTCGAGCAGCTCGACGGTCGAGACCTCGTCCAGCAGGAGCCGCCATGAATTGCGCTCGCGCAGGTCGACCTGCTGCAGGTCCTGGTCGAGCCGTCCTTCGGGGAAGAGGTCGCGTTGTGCGAGCAGCTCCTCGGTCGGGACCGGCATCTGGGTGAGCTCGGCCGATGGCAGCATCTCCTGCCGCCGCACCCCTTCGTACTCGCCCAACAGCCCGCGCAGGTCCGCAGGAGCGATCGCGAGCTCAGCGTCCATCATGTGCCGGTAGAACTCGGGCGGGCGTCTGACCGTCTGACAGGCGTTCGAGATGATGAAGTCGAGCCGGCCGCGACTGGTCAGCAGGTGGTGGCAGAACGAGTCGACGCTGGGGGTGTGCCGGAGGTCGAGCCCGAAGACCTCCAGGCGGTCGCCCCAGTCTGCGAAGTCGGCCTCCTGCGCGTAGCGCTGTGCGGCGTCACGCGGGAACCGCGTCGTGACGATCACCGAGGCTCCGGCACGCAGCAGCTTGATGCCCGCCTGATACCCGATCTTCACGCGGCCGCCCGTCAAGAGCGCAACGCGCCCGGTCAAGTCGGCGGTTTCGGTGCGCTTCGCATAGTTGAAGTCCCCGCACGTCGTGCACATCTGGTCGTAGAACGGGTGCACTGTCGTGAAGCGCCGCTTGCAGACGTAGCAGTGCTGCGGCTCGAGCAGGTCACGCTCCTCGTCGACCGTGACCTGCTCGAGCTCCTTCGGGGCGAAGACGTTCGGGGTGGTGAACACCGGCTTCGAGCGGAGGGCGCGGATGCCCGTTTCGGCAAGCAGCGACTCGTCCACGGCGAGCTTGGCGTTCTTCTTACGGCGGCGCAGCTCCTTCGCCGCGCGCCGCCGGGCGACCACATCCGGATCGAAGACGCTCCCCGCCGCGGAGAGCAAGCGGGTGCGCTCGTCGATGCTCAACTCCTGCAGAAGCGTGCGGTCGCGCGCGATCGCCTCGAGCGTCTCGAGCGCGGCCTTCAGCCGCTCTGCCAGAGCCTCTGCCTCACCCGTTGCCACGGCCGGAGGGTAGCCCGGCTGGGCGGGTGGCCCTCTCCGCTAGTAGAGGCCGTCGCCGCGCGCGTACCGCTCCGCTCGTTCGCGGTCGTACTCCTCAGGGTCGAGCTGCGGGTCGCTGATCGCGCGCAGGATCTCGCCGCTCGACGGCAGGTCGGACCGATCGACATGCCGCTCGGGATTCCACAGGTCCGACCGGATCAACGCCTTCGAGCACTGTGTGAAGGCCTCCTCGACGGTGACGAGGATCCCGAGCGCCGGCACCTTGCCGGCTACGGCGCTTGCTGCAAGGAGCTCCTCGTCCTGCACCACGACCGCACGGCCGTTGACGCGAAACGAGTCGCCGACACCGGGGATGAGGAAGAGCAACGCGACTCGCTCGTCGGCGAGGATGTTCGTCAAGGTGTCGGCGAGCTTGTTGCCCGGGCGCTCGGGCAACAGGAGCGTGCGCTCGTCGAGAATGCGAACGAAGCCGGAGGGATCGCCGCGCGGCGAGACATCGAGGCCGCCGTCGGGCCGGGCCGTCGCGATGCACACGAACGGCGACCGCTCGATGAACTGGCGCGTGAGCCCGTTCAGCCGGTCGGCAACCTTGCCGGCGACGAGCTCCGACGGCGAGCCGAGGATCGCTCGCAACTCGCTCTCGTCGCGGATCGTGCGCCCCGTCGCCGTCACCCGTCGAGCATACCCGGGGGCCAAGCGCAGAGATGTGTCCGGTCTGTACGGTTTTCGCCGCGTCACCTACGCTCTGACCCGCGGTGAGACGGCCCCGTCTGATACACCGACGTGATGGAACACCGCCAGCTCGGAAGCACGGGCGTCAGCGTCAGTCCCCTCTGCCTCGGCGCGATGATGTTCGGCGCGTGGGGCAACACCGACCACGACGAGTCGATTCGCATCATTCACCACGCGCTCGACGCGGGCATCAACTTCGTGGACACCGCCGACGTCTACGCACGCGGCGAGTCGGAAGAGATCGTCGGCGCGGCACTGAAGGGCCGCCGAGACTCCGTCGTCCTCGCGACCAAGGTGCACGGGACGATGCACGACTCCGACCCGAACATGAGCGGCAATTCGCGCCGCTGGATCGTCCAGGAGGTCGAAGCGAGCCTGCGCCGCCTGCAAACCGACTGGATCGACCTCTACCAGATCCACCGCTGGGATCCCGCGACCGCTCACGAGGAGACACTCGGGGCGCTCACCGACCTCCAGCGGGCGGGGAAGATCCGCTACCTCGGCTCCTCGACCTACCCGCCCTCGGCGATCGTCGAGGCGCAGTGGACGGCGGCGCGGCGCGGCCTCGCCCGGTTCGTCTGCGAGCAGCCGCCCTACTCGATCCTGGTGCGAGGCATCGAGGCCGAGGTGCTGCCGACCTGCGAGCGCTTCGGCATGGGCGTGATCCCCTGGAGCCCCCTCGCGGGCGGCTGGCTCTCGGGCAGGTTCCGCAAGGGAGGCGACCTGACGAGCCGCCGCGCCGAGCGCATCCCGGCGCGCTACGACCTGTCGATTCCCGGGAACCAGCGGAAGCTCGACGCCGCCGAGCAGCTCGCGCAGCTTGCCGAGCAAGCGGGGATCAGCCTGATCCACCTCGCGCTCGCCTTCGTCATCCGTCACCCCGCGGTGACGGCCGCGATCATCGGCCCACGCACCTTCGAGCAGCTCGAAGGGCAACTCGGCGCGGTCGACGTTCGGCTCTCCGACGACGTGCTCGACGCGATCGACGCGATCGTCCCGCCCGGCACGAACCTGAACGAGGTCGACGCCGGCTGGCGGCCGCCGCACCTCGACGACCCGGCAGCGCGGCGCCGCTGACGGCCCGGTCGCGCAGCTCTTAGTGCGCTCTTCGGAACGCCGAGTACCTTGAGAGCGTGCTGAGAGCCTTCGCCGCGACCGTCGTCGCCCTCGCGGCCTCGCTGCTCGCCGTGGGCGCCGCGCTCGCGGCGGCGCCGGAGGTGAGCTCGAACTGGTCCGGGTACGTCGCCGTCGGAGCCGGCGGCGCCGCCGCCACGTTCAGCGACGTCACCGGCACGTGGGCCCAGCCGAAAGCGACCTGCCTGGCGGGCCGCGTCGACGCGGCGGCGTTCTGGGTCGGGCTCGGAGGCAACGGCGCCGGCGCGCCGGCACTCGAGCAGCTCGGGACCAGCGTCTCGTGTGACGGGAGCAGCACCACGCCCACCTATGAGGCCTGGTGGGAGATCGTGCCCGCAGCCTCCGTTCCGATCCCGCTCAGGATCCGCCCAGGCGACCGCGTCAACGCGGCCGTCCTCGTCAACGGCCAGACGGTCACGATGAGCCTCAAGAACCTCACACGCCACACGAGGTTCTCGAAGACGATGACGGTGACGCAACCGCTGGACCTCTCGTCAGCCGAATGGATCGCGGAGGCCCCCTCGAATTGCACGCCGAACGGCCGCTGCACCCCCGTCCCGCTGACACGGTTCGGCAGCGTCACCTTCACGAACGCCGCGGCGATCGCGAACGCGCACCCGGGAACGATCTCCGATCCCGTGTCGATCGCGAACCCCGTGTGGGCGCCGACCGCGGTCGAGCTGATCAGCGGCGGCTCGACGGGCCGATTCTTCGACAACACCGATCCGCTCGGGCCGGGCGTCGGCGCGCTTCCGAGCGACCTGTCCACGGACGGACGCTCGTTCAGCGTCTCGTGGCAGGCGAACCTCTCGCCCTAGCCGGGCGGCGCCCCGGCGAGGCGACACGGCCGGGACGAAACCTGGAAAGCTGGCGGCATGACAACCACCATCCAGACCCCCGACGGCCGGTCGCTTGCCCTGCACGAGGCGGGCGACCCGAGCGGCCTCCCCGTGATCGTCCACCACGGCACACCGGGCTCCGGCGTGCTCTACGACCGCTGGGCCACGCCCGGCATCCGTCTGATCGGCTACGACCGGGCCGGGTACGGCGACTCGTCGCGCAACCGCGACCGCAACATCGCAGCCGTCGTCCCCGACGTGGAAGCGATCGCCGATGCGCTCGCTCTCGACCGCTACGCGACCTGGGGAATCTCGGGCGGTGGGCCGCACGCGCTCGCCTGCGCGGCGCTCTGCGGCGACCGGCTGACCGCTGCGGCGTCGCTCGCGGGCGTCGCCCCGTGGGGAGCCGAGGGCCTCGACTGGCACGCCGGCATGGGCGAGGACAACGTCGAGGAGTTCGACCTCGTCCTCGCAGGCGAAGAGGCGCTCCGCCCCGCGATCGAACGCGATCGCGACCAGATGCTCGGGCTGAGCGCGGAAGAGCTGCAGCAGATGTTCGACACGCTCCTCGGAGACGTCGACCGGGCGGCGCTCACCGGGGCGCTCGCCGCCTGGCTGCACGCGGACATGCGGCACGGCCTCACGCCGGGCGCGGACGGCTGGATCGACGACGACCTCGCATTCGCCGCTCCGTGGGGCTTCGCCGCCGCCGACAGCTCGCGACACCCGACGCTGATTGTCCACGGCGCAGACGACCGCTTCGTCCCGGTCTCGCACGGCGAGTGGCTCGCCGCCCACATCCAGGGGGCAGAGGCCTGGATCGACGACGTGAACGGGCACATCACGTTGCTGGAGAACCGGGTCGGCGAGGTGCACGAATGGCTGCTGTCGCACAGCTGAACGGCGCCGTCAACGCAGGTCTCCGCAAGGGGATCCTGGCAGCGGCGGACAGCCCGCGCGTCCAGGGGCTCGTCCGCCGGCACGGTCTGCGCTTCGGCGCCGCCCGCTTCGTCGCCGGCGAGACGCTCGACGAATGCGTCGCCGTCCTCCGCGGCCTCAACGAGCAGGGGCTCGCGGCGAACACGACGCTGCTCGGCGAAGGCGTGCTCGAACCGACCCAGACCGAAGCCGTCGTCTCGGCCTATCGTGAGGTGATCGACCGCCTTGTTGCGGAGGGGCTCCGGGCGAACGTGGCGCTGAAGCTCACGCACCTCGGGCTGGAGATCGATGAGGAGCTGTCCTTCGAGAACCTGCGCCGCCTGCTCGGACAAGGGTCGTTCATCCGAATCGACATGGAGCAGTCGCAGTTCGTCGAAGCGACGCTCCGCATCTATCGCAGGCTGCGCGAAGCCGGCTTCGACAACATCGGCACCGTGCTGCAGGCGTACCTCTATCGCACGCCCGACGATCTCGAATCGTTGCTCGAGCTCGCACCGAACTTGCGGCTCGTGAAAGGGGCGTACCTCGAGCCCGAGACGATCGCGCATCCCCGCAAGGCGGACGTCGACGCCGCCTACGCGCGACTCATGGAGCGCATGCTCTCGAGCAGCGGCCACACCGCGATCGCGACGCATGACGAGTCGCTGATCGACCACGCGATTCGCTACGCCGAGGAGCATGCGATCGATCGAGAGCGGTTCGAGTTCCAGTTGCTCTACGGCGTGCGTCCGAAGCTTCAACTCGACCTCGCGCGGCGTGGCTACAAGGTGCTCGTGGCCACTCCGTACGGTCCGGAGTGGTACCCGTACCTGATGCGCCGGCTGGGGGAACGCCCGGCGAACCTCCTGTTCTTCATGAAGAACACGCTGCGCGGATAGCGGCGGACGGTCGTTGATCACCCGCGTCTCGATCCAGGGCTACCGCGGCGCCCGCGACGTCGTTCTCGAGCCCGGACGGACCTGCGTGCTCGTCGGCGAGTCGTCGTCGGGCAAATCGACCGTGCTCTCCGCAATCTGGACGCTCCTCGAGGCGGCCGCTCCGATGCCGACGGGCGAAGACGTTTCGCACGGCTACTCGCGGGTGCACGTGGAGGCGGTGACCGGCGGGCGAACGCTGTTTCTCGACGCCCGTCCGCCAGCGACGCTCAACCTGAACCGCGAGGGGGCGCCGCACGCCCTCTTCTTCCCCGCCCACCTGCGTCCCTCGACGCTGATCGCGCGCACCGACTCGCCGGCCAAGCGCGCGATCGGTGTCGTGCGCGACGAGACGACGAGCGACGGCGGACTCTCACTCGTCCGCTCGATCGCCGGCCTCATCGACGCGCGGGTGCGTCGACTCGTCGTCCTGATCGAAGAGCCCGAGCTCTACCTGACCCCACCTGCGCAGCGTCACCTGCACCGCCTGTTGAGGCGGCTCGCAGCACGCGGCGGCAACCAGGTGATGTACTCGACGCACGCACCGGTGTTCCTCGGAGTCGATCGCCTCGATGAGCTCGTGCTCGTCCGGCACGACGAGCGAACGGGCACGACGCTCCTGCAGTCCCACGCGCTTTCGGAGCACCGAACGTTCCGACTCGTCAGCGAGCTCGATGCCGAGCGCGCCGAGCTCTTCCTCTCTCGGGCGGTGCTGCTCGTCGAGGGTCGCACCGAGAAGCTCGTGTTCCCGTTCGTCTTCCAGGCGCTCGGCCTCGACGCAGACCAGGAGGCGATCGCCGTGATCGACTGTGCGGGGAAAGGGAACATTCCGCTCTTCGCCGAGATCTGCAACGCCTGCGCGATCCCGTACGTCGTCGTCCACGACCGCGACGCACCACGCGGCTCGATGCCCAACGACGCCGAGCGGTTCGCGAACGAGGCGATCCTCCGTGTCGCCGGCAAGCGGCGGACCGTCACGCTGATCCCAGACTTCGAAGCGATCACGGGCCTGCACGCCCGCAGGAGCAAGCCCGCCGCGGCCTGGAAGCGCTTCCAGACCGGCAACGGCGAGGTCCCGGGCCCGCTCAGACAGGCCGTCGAGCGCGTCGTCGCGGCTGCGCGCCGTGCCCCGCGGACGACGCGCGGCGCGTGACTACCATGCGACGGATGCCGGGGCTGCGGAAGGTGCTCGACTGGGTGGTGACGATCGGGGTGGCCCTCGCGTTCGTGCTCGTGTTCGAAGCCGAGGTGGCCAAGCCGTACCGCGTTCCGTCCTCCTCCATGGAGCCGACTCTGCATTGCGCGAAGCCCGGCGAGTGGTGCGAAGGCCGCTTCAACGACCGTGTGATCGCGAACCGCCTGGCCTACCGCTTCTCGAGCCCGAAGCGCGGGCAGATCGTCGTCTTCCACGCGCCGGCGCACGCCTGCGGGATCGGCGGGACATTCGTCAAGCGGCTGATCGGCCTGCCCGGTGACACGGTGGCCGAGCAGAACGGTTACATCTCGATCAACGGCAAGCCGCTGCGCGAGCCGTACGTCGACTTGAAGCTGCGTGACACGATGACGAGCACGTGGCACGTGCCGGCCGGCCGCTACTTCTTCATGGGCGACGACCGGGTGCACTCGTGCGACTCCCGCATGTGGGGCACCGTGCCGAAGTCGAGCCTCGTCGGCCCCGTGCTGTTCACCTACTGGCCGCCGACCAGCTGGTTTTGAGCAGGCTGAGGACCGCCGCCGGGAATCGCCGGCGTCCGTTCTGCAGCGCGTCGTGAAGCGCCGCGGCCGCGCCGTCGTGCACACCCGCGCCGTGGCCGACGAGGATTCGCTCTGGAACGGCGAGCGATAGCGACCGCGGCGGGAAGAGGCGCTGGAGCGGATGCCAGCCGATGCGCTCGGCAGGCGCGCGAAAGAACGCGATCGTCCCGAGGGCATCCGCGCACACGAGCGTCCGCCGGGTCGGCTCCCACAGCGCAACCTCGCGCCACCAGCGCCGGTCGCGCACGGTCAGGCACTCGAAGGGCGCGCGGTCGATCCCGTGCCAGGCTCGGAGGTGCGGCACCTCGAACCTGGCGGCGCAGAGCGCGCAGTCACGGTTGTGGCGGTCGAGCAGTTGCAGCACACCTGCCGGCTCGCCGAGCGCGCGGACCCGCTCCTCGACGCCGGGCGCGTCGACCGGGTCGATCAGCCAGACCCGGCCGGTGAGAGCGAGCGCGTGCGAGGTCCGGTGCATACGCTCGTCGAGCAGCCAGCCGAAGCCGCCCTCCCATTCGTCAACGAGGCTCCATGACCGCATCGACGAGACCGTACTCGACGGCCTCCTCGGGCGACATGAAGCGGTCGCGGTCGATGTCGCGCAGCACCTGGTCGACGTCCTGGCCCGAATGCCGGGAGATGATCTCTGCCATCCGGCGTGTCATGTCGAGGATCTCGCGGGCGGCGATCTGGATGTCGGCCGGCGTGCCGCGGAAGCCGCCCGAGCCCTGGTGGATCATGATCTTCGCGTTCGGCAGGGCAAACCGCTTGCCGGCCGCGCCGCCTGAGAGGATCATCGCCGCTGCGCTCATCCCCATCCCGAGGCAGACGGTCGACACCTCGGATTTCACGTACTGCATCGCGTCGTAGATCGCCATGCCCGCGTAGGCGGAGCCACCGGGCGAGTTGACGTAGAGATAGATGTCCTTGCCCGGGTCCTCTGCATCGAGGTGCAGGAGTTGCGCCGCAATCAGGTTCGCGATCTGGTCATCGACCTCCTGACCGAGAAAGACGATGCGCTCGCGCAGCAGGCGCGAGTAGATGTCGAACGAGCGCTCCCAGCGTCCGTCCTGTTCGACGACCATCGGCACGACCGATCCCACCAGCACCCTGACCTCCTGAGGTAATGTGCAACTTGTCGGTTGCACTCTAGCGCAACCAGGAGGTTGCAGATGATCCGGAAGGAGATCGTGCTCCCCGCGCCCCGAGAGGACGTCTGGGACGCGTTGACGGAGCCCGAGCGGCTCGCGGACTGGTTCGCGAACGACGTCGATGTCGACCTGCGGCCCGGCGGCGGCATGAGCTTCCGCTGGTCGAACGGCGAAGAACGGCACGCGACGGTCACGGAGGTCGAGCACGGCCGCCGGCTCGCCTTCGAGTGGGACGGGGCTGTCGCCGAGGAGCTCGGCGAGGTCGAGTTCACGCTCGCCGATGACGATGACGGGACGAGGCTGACCGTGGTCGAGTCGTCGCCCGCCTGGAGCACCGCGCTGGATCTGCAGGCCTCGGCGCTCGTCTGTGCCTGATTCGCTGAACCTGGTGTTCGGGGCGCTCGCGGACCCGAGCCGCCGGCAGGTGATCGGCTACCTGTCCGCGCGCGGCACCGCGACCGCGACGGAGTTGACGGGGCAGCTGCCGATGACACGGCAGGCGGTGTCCAAGCACCTGACCACGCTCGCGGACGCCGGCCTCGTCGAGGCCGAGCGCCTGGGTCGCGAAACGCGGTACCGGCTGACACGCGCGGGCGCGGAATGGGACGATCGCCTCGACGCGCTCGCCCAGCACCTCGAGCGGCGGAGATGAACCTGGTTGCCGCCGAAGGCGGAACCAGGTTCAGGTCTGTCCGACCACTAGGCTCGTAGCGATGGCGACCTACGACAGCCTTCGCACTCTTCCCCTTCACGTCGACGGCTACTACCTCGAGCCGCTCGAACGCGAGGTCGCACGCGGGTTCACGCTTCGCCGCACCGTGATCGTGCTGCACGGCCGCGGCGAGGAAGGGCGGGGCGAGGAGGTGGACTACGACCCGGCGCAGCAGGCGCGATTCCAGGAGCACGGCGGCGAGCTGCCGCTCGCGGGCGAGCACACGCTCGAATCGTTCGCGCTCCTCCAGTCGGGCCAGACCGAGTACCGCCGCTGGGGGCTCGAGTCGGCTGCGCTCGACCTCGCGCTCCGGCAAGCGGGAATGTCGCTCGGCGACGCGATCGGCCGGACGCCGCAACCGCTGCGCTTCGTGGTCTCGACCCGCGTCACCAACGTGCTCCGCTGGCTCGAGCTCTATCCGGAGCTTCGCTTCAAGCTCGATCCCGGAACGGACTGGACGGACGAGCTGGTGGCGTCACTCGCGGCGACCGGGCGCGTGGACACGGTCGACTTCAAGGGGATCTACCGCGCCGAGTTCGGCGCAGCGCCCGACGGCGAGCTCTACCGGCGCATCGTCGCCGCCTTTCCCGACGCATGGATCGAAGATCCTGCGCTCACCCCGGAGACCTCCGCGCTCCTCGCCGGGCACCGCGAGCGCATTACGTGGGACGCCGGGATCCACGACTGGACGGACGTCGAAGCGCTGCCGTTCGCGCCGCGTGCCCTCAACTGCAAGCCTTCGCGGTTCGGCTCGGTGAAGAGGCTCTTCGACTTCTACGACGCGTGCGCGAAGCACGACATCGCACTGTACGGCGGTGGCCAGTACGAGCTTGGCCCCGGACGTGCGCAGATCCAGCTGCTCGCCTCGCTCTTCCACCCCGACGCGCCGAACGACGTCGCGCCGGACGGTTTCAACGTGACCGAGCCGGTCTCCGGCCTGCCTGAGCCTCCGCTCCGAGTGGAGCCCACTGCGGGGTTTCGCGCCTGACCGGCGCTCCTTCGAAGGAGGGCAGCGGGGCGAGCGGCTCGAACCGCGCCTGGAAGAACCGAAGCGTCGGCGGCTCGTACACGAGGGCGAGCCCCGGGATCTCGCGGCGGGCCGCGAACACCCGCAGGACGGTCTCGGCGACGTAGTCGAGGTGCTCGCGGCTGTAGGCGCGCCGCGGGATCGTCAGCCGCACGAGCTCGAGCCCCTCGTACGGCTCGTGGTCGTGCTGTCCGGAGACGATGCCGCGCTCCATCGAGCGAACGCCGCCCGCGACGTAGATCGCGGCGGCGAGCATCTGGGCGGGGAACTGCTCTTGCGGGACGTGCGACAGGAACCGCTTGGCGTCGAGGAAGACGGCATGAGCCCCAACGGGCTCCACGATCGGCACTCCCGCCTCCTGAAGGAGCCCAGCGAGGTAGCGCACCTGTCCGACGTAGTGGGCGACCGTCGGCTCGTCTGCCGCCTCGCGGATCCCCTGTGCGAGCGCTTCCATGTCGTGTCCGGCAAGCCCTCCGTAGTGCGGGAAGCCCTCGTAGACCACGACGAGCTCGCGCGCGCGACGCGCGACGGCATCGTCGTTGGTGGCGAGGAAGCCGCCGATCGGCACAAAATGGTCCTTCTTCGAAGAGAACACGGCGCCGTCGGCGAGTGATGCGATCTCGCGGAGGATCTCGGGCAGCGAACGCTCCGCCTGTCCTGGCTCGCGCTCCGCGATGAACAGCGCGTTCTCCGAGGAGCGAGTCGCGTCGAGGTAGAACGGCACGTCGAGCTCCCGGGTGAGCGCGCGAACCGCACGCAGGTTCTCCAGGGAGAACGGCTGACCGCCGGCCATGTTGAGGCAAGCTTCCTGCCGCACGAACGCGATCCGCTCGCGTCCTTCGCGCACGATCAGGTCGCGAAGCTTGCCAAGGTCGATGTTGCCCTTGAAGGGATGCCGCGACTCGGGATCGCCCGCCTCCGGAATCGAGACGTCCGTCCACACTCCACCTGCCAGTTCCGCGTGCACCCGCGACGTCGTGAAGTAGAGGTTCGACAGCACGAGCTGGCCGGGCTCCACGAGCACGCGCGAGAGCAGGTGCTCCGCGCCGCGCCCCTGGTGCGTGGGGATCAGATGCTGCCAGCCGTACACCTCGCGCATCGCCGTCTCGAGCCGGTAGAAGCTGCGCGAGCCGGCATATGACTCGTCGCCGAGCTCCATTGCGGCGCGCTGCTCCTGCGAGACGGCCGACGTGCCGCTGTCGGTCAGCAGATCGACGTAGACGTCGTCGGAGCGAAGCAGGAACGTGTTGAACCCGGCTGTGATGATCGCCCGCCGCCGTTGCGCGGGGCTCGGAAGATGGATCGGTTCGACGACCTTGATCTTGTACGGGGGCAGAACCACACCTGGATCGTGCTGGCCGGGTGGGCACCGATCATCGGGGAAACCACCTAGCTGCGATCCGGGCGGGGTCTGATGGCCGCCCAGCGGGCAAGGGCGATTGTGCTTGCGTGGAGACGATGTGGGCGATCCGCAAGCTGAGCCGTGAACCGGGGCTCGCCCTCGATCGCATTCCGATCCCCGAGCCTGGACCGCACGACGTCCTCGTGCAGGTCGAGGCGGCGAGCATCTGCGGCACCGACCTGCACATCTTCAAGTGGGACGACTGGGCGAAAGCGCGCATCAAGCCGCCGCTGACGCTCGGTCACGAGTTTGCGGGCACCGTCGTCGAGATGGGCGAGGACGTGCGCACGGTCGTGCGCGGCGACTACGTCTCGGCGGAGAGCCATGTCACGTGCGGGATGTGCTTCCACTGCCGCACGGGCCGCGCGCACATGTGTGAGCGCACGCAGATCCTCGGCGTCGATCGGGACGGAGCCTTCGCCGAATTCGTCGTCGTGCCCGAGTCGGTGATCTGGCAGAACGACCGCGAGAAGCTTCCGCCAGAGATCGCGACGTTGCAGGAGCCGTTTGGAAATGCGGTCTTCGCCACCTCGACGCAGGATCTGCCGGGGCGCACGGTCGCTGTGCTCGGCTGTGGCCCCGTCGGCCTGTTCACGATCGCGATCGCGCGCGCGTCGGGCGCAGGGCGCGTGCTCGCGTCGGATCACGTCGCATTCCGCCTCACGCTCGCCGAGACGCTCGGCGCCGAGGTCGCGAACCTGAACGAGATCGCCGACGTTTCCGGCTGGTTCCACGACGCGAACGAGGGCGCCGGCCTCGACGTCGTGTTCGAGATGTCGGGTGCGCCGGCAGCGGTCCGGGACGCCTTCCGGATCGTTCGCAACGGCGGCGACGTCGTCCTCTTCGGCATCCCGAGCTCACCCGTCGAGCTGGACATCGCCGAGTCGCTGATCTTCAAGAACCTGCACGTGACCGCAGTGAACGGCCGCGAGGTGTTCGCCACCTGGTATCGCACGCGGTGGCTGCTCGAACACGGCGTCGTCGACCTGCGGCCGCTCGTCACCCACCGCTATCCGCTGACCGAGTTCGAGGTCGCATTCGCCGAGCTCGAGTCGGGGAATGCGTGCAAGATCGTCTTGCACCCTGGCGGTGATCCGGCGATGCCGCTCGTCCGTGCGACGCCGACGGCCGCTGCGGAACAGGAGCCGATGCTGAGCGGGCTCGGCAGGTGGGTGCACCGGTGAACCTCACCCGCGCTTTCGGCGCGGAGCTCGACGCCCTCCGCGCCGCCGGCACGTTCAAGCACTTCAACACCTTGCTCACGCCGCAGGGACCGGTAGTCGAGATGACCGGCCGCGGCGAGGTGATCGTCCTCTCCTCGAACAACTATCTCGGTCTGGCGAACGACCCGCGCGTCGTCGAGGCAGGCATTGACGGCCTGCGCCGCTACGGCGCGGGCACCGCGTCGGTGCGTTTCATCTGCGGCACCTTCCAGCCGCACGTCGAGCTCGAGCACGCCCTCGCGGAGCTGTCCGGCACCGAGGCCGCGTTGACCTACGTCTCCTGCTGGAACGCGAACGAGGCGCTCGTCTCCACGCTCACCGACGAGGGAACGGTGATTCTCTCGGACGCACTGAACCACGCGTCGATCGTCGATGCGATCCGGCTCGCCAGGCCCGCGCGGAAGGCGATCTACCCGCATTCCGACCTGGACGCCCTCCAGCGGGAGCTCGCCGCCTGTGAGCCGGGCCAGCGCAAGCTCGTGATCACGGACGGTGTCTTCTCGATGGAGGGAGACCTCGCACGGCTGCCCGAGATCGTCGAGCTCGCCCGTGCGCACGACGCAATCGTGATCGTCGACGACTCGCACGGTGTCGGCGTCCTTGGTGAGCACGGACTCGGGACGCCGGAGCACTTCGGGTTGCGAGGCGAGGTCGACGTCATCACCGGCACGCTCGGCAAGGCGCTCGGAGGCGCCGCCGGAGGCTACGTCGCGGCCGGTGCCGACATCTGCGAACTGCTCGCGCAACGTTCCCGTCCGCAGCTCTTCTCGAACGCCCTGCCGGCCACGGTCGCGTGCAGCGCGCTGGCCGCCGTCGAGGCGCTGAGGGACGACCCTTCGCTCGTGGCGCGGCTGCGCGCGAACACCCATCGGTTCCGGACGATGCTCGTGGACGCAGGTTTCGCCCCGATCCCTGGCGACTCGGCGATCATCCCGATCGTGGTCGGCGAGACCGCGGTGGCGATCCGCTTCTCGGAGCGGCTGCTCGAGCACGGCATCTTCGTGACCGGCTTCGGTTTCCCCGTCGTGCCGGAGGGCACAGCCCGTGTGCGCGTCCAGATGTCGGCGGCCCTGGAGCCCGATCACCTCGCTCGCGCGCTCGCCGCGTTCGTCGCGGTCGGACGCGAGTTCGACCTGATCCGCTAGCTGTAGAGCGCCAGGGCCTTCGCGGCGAGCCGGTCGACCGAGCCGTCACCGGAAGTGCCGATCGCGTGCCAGGCCGAGCCCCTGCACGGCTCGCCGCGGCCGAACAGGAGGTAGCGCACGTCGAGGTGGAAGTGCGCCGGCTCCCCGGGTCGCTCCGGGATCTCGTGGATGTCGACGTCGAACGGCCGAGGCGCCGTTGGATGCAGCTCCACCTCGAGCGCCGTCTCCTCCCGCGCTTCGCGGATCGCAGCGGCTTCGAGCGAAGCGTCACCGGGCTCGACATGTCCGCCCGGCTGCAAGAGGCGCCCCAGCTTTGCATGCTGCACGAGACACGCCCGGGCGCCCGCCTCGTCGATCACGAACGCCGAGGCAGTGAAGTGCGCGGACGGCTCGTCGCGGGACAGCGGCTCCGCGAGCTCGTGGGCGAGTCGGAGCATGGCGCAGCGGTCGGCCTCCTCGCGCGCGTCAGCTGCGACGTGTGCCTGCAACAACCGCACCAGCGACTGCCGTTGATTCATTCGTACTGCAACGCCTGCAGGACGTTCAGCCGTGCCGCGCGCCGCGCGGGGAAGATCGCCGCCAGGATGCCGACGATGATCGTCATGAGCGCGAAGACGATCAGGGACGTGACCGGCAGCGCGAATTGGATGAAGTCGACGCGCGCGACGAGCAGTGCGCCGAGCACGATCCCGAGCGCGATCCCAAGCGTGCCGCCGATCAGTGCCGTGATCACGCTCTCGTGCCGGATCATGCGCCGCACCTGGCGTCGGGTCATGCCGATCGCACGCAGCATGCCGATCTCGCGCGTCCGCTCGAACACGGTCAGCACCAGTGTGTTCACGATGCCGAAGAGGCTGACGATCACGGAGAGCGCGAGCAACACATAGAGAATGTTCAGAACGGAACTGAGCCCACTGATCTGGTTGTCGATGAACTGCTGGCGCGTCTGCACCTTTGCGTTCGGGAAGCTCTTCAGCGCCGCATTCAGTGAGGCGAGATTCGACGCGTTCTGCCCGCCGCGCACCCGAACGAAGGTGTAGAGGTTGCGAGGGTTCTCGTTGTGAGCATCCCATGCGGTCTGTGAGATCGTGATCCTGCCGAACGGCGAGCCGCCGGCGGGTGGATCGAAGATGCCTCTGATCCTGAACGTCATCCGCTGGCCGTCGGCGAACGTCACCTTCAGCGGCGAACCGACGACCAGCTTGTGCGACTTCGCGTATCCCTTGTCGACGAATGCACCGTCGCGGCCGAGCGTCGCCATCGTCGCCTGCGACCCGGTGATCCAGTCGAGGTGGAACATCGTGCTGCTCGGCGGGTTGACCGCAGTGGCAAAGAGCCTCTTGCCGAAGGCGCCGACCTCCCCGGTGCGCACGTTTCCGACCGCCTCGACGATCGGGTTGCGGGCTGCGGCGTCGGCCGCCGTCGGCGGGATCGGCGTGAAGTTGTTCTGCGCCGTGATCGCGTAGTCCGCGTTCTGCCAGATGTCGTTCACGGCACCGCGGAAACTGCTCGTGATGCCCGCCGCGAGCACAGCCACCAACGTCACGAGCGCGAGACCGATCATCAGGGCAGCAGCAGTCGACGCCGTGCGCTGCGGATTGCGGCGCGCGTTGTCACGTGCGAGCGTGCCGGCCGCTCCCCCGATGCGTGTCGCGGGCCAGCCGAGCGCCCAGGCCAACGGGCGGATGAAACGCTCCGAGAGCATCGCGACGCCGACGAAGATCAGGAGCGCGCCGATGCCCATCGCGACGAGGACACCGGTCGTGCCGAGATGCGGCTTGAAGAGACCGTACGCGAGGGCGGCGAAGCCGAGCGCGGTGGTGACCGTCGAGCCGAGCGTGCGAAAGCGGTGGAACCGCCCGACGGGCAGCGTGGCGCCCTCGCGCACCGCCGCGATCGGCGGCACGCGTGTCGCGCGCAGCGCAGGCCGCAGGCTGGCGATCAGGGTGACGATGATCCCGGCCGAGAGCGCGATCACGATCGTCGAGGAACCGAAGACGATGCCGCTGTTGGGCAGCGTGAAGCCGACGGCGTCGAACAGCTTGAAGAGGCCTTTGGCCAGGCCGAGCCCGAGAAAGAGCCCGGCGACGGCGGCCAGGATGCCGATCACGAGCGCCTCGATCACGATCGAGGTCAGCACCTGCCGGCGGCTCGCGCCGAGGGTGCGCATGGTGGCGAACTCACGGGTGCGCTGGGCGATCGTGATCGAGAGCGAGTTCGCGATCACGAAGCTGCCGACGAAGAGCGCGATCCCTCCGAATGCGAGCAGGAAGCCGCGCAGGAAGCTGATGAACGAGTCGGTCTGTTTCGCGTCCTCTGCGGCCTGCGCCGTCCCGGTGCGCACCTGGGCGGTCGGGGGCAGGATCGACCGAATCTCCCTCAGCAGGCTCGCATCCGTGGCGCCGGGCTTGCGAGAGACTGCGATCTCGTCAAACCGTCCGTCCTTCTGGAAGAGCGTCTGCGCCGTGGGCAGGTCGAAGCCGGCCAGTGTCGCGCCGCCGAGGGCGGACGCCGAGCCGAACTTGACGATGCCCGCGATGCGGAACTGCTCGACCGGCCCCTCGGCCTGGATGCCGACCTCGCCGCCGACGGCCAGATGCTTCTTCGAAGCGGTGTTGCTGTCGATCACGACCTCTTTGCCCTTCGGCCAGGCACCGCTCACGAGCGTCAGCACGTTGAACGGCGAATCCGCGCGCGAGATGCTGAACCCGAGATTCGGCGCGCCGCCGAAGACGATCGCCTTGCCGTTTCGGTCGATCAGCTGCGCCTCACCGCTGACGCTCCCCTCGGCGTCCTGCACGTCCGGCAGCGCGCGCGTCTTCGCGAGCAGCTCGCTGGGGACCGTCGGCGCGAATGTTCCCTGCCCGCCCTGAACGCTGCCGATCGCGGACTTGCCGCTGATCACGGCGTCCGACCCCTGGCGCACGTCGGTGTAGATGAAGTTGAACGCCTTGTCGATCGAGTCCGTCAGCACCAGGGTGCCGCTGACCATCGCCACGCCCAACACGATCGCGAGCGCCGTCAACGCCGTGCGGAGCTTCCGCCCCAGCAGGCCCGCGAGCGCGACGCGGATCATGTGCCGGCGCGACCCATGGCTGCGAGGATCTCGGGCGCTCCGCTGCGTGGCAGCTCCTCGACGATGCAGCCGTCTGCCAGAAACAGGATCCGGTCGGCGATCTCGGCCGCATGCGCGTCGTGGGTGACCATCACCATCGTCTGGCCGAGCTCCTCAGCCGACGCACGCAGGAGCTCGAGGATGCCGGCGCCCGTCCTCGAGTCCAGGTTCCCGGTCGGCTCATCGGCGAACACCACCGTCGGCTTGGAGACGAGCGCACGGGCGATCGCCACACGCTGCTGCTGTCCGCCCGAGAGCTCGGAGGGACGGTGCGAGCGCCGGTCGGTGAGCCCGACGCGCTCCATCAGGTCCTCGAAGAAGGCCGGATCGGGCTTCTCGCCCGCGATCGACAGAGGCAGCGCCACGTTCTCCTCGGCGGTCAGCATCGGGAGAAGGTTGAAGAACTGGAAGACGAACCCGATGTGGCGACGGCGCAGCATCGTCACCTCGCGATCGGAGAGCTCGCTCACGTCCTCACCGGCGATCTTGATCGTCCCGGCCGTCGGCTTGTCGAGTGCCGCGAGCAGGTGCATCAGCGTCGACTTGCCGGACCCGGATGCGCCCATCACCGCGACGAGCTCGCCGGGCCGAACGTCGAGAGAGACACCCTGCAGCGCATCGACGGCTGCCTCACCCTCGCCGTAGCGGCGCGTGACTTCAGTTGCGCTCACAACTGCACCGTTCGCGTTCATGTGCCCGAGGCTACCGATCCGCGCGAGTGCTGTGCCATAGGGGATGACCCTCGTTCGACCCTGGACCTAGGCTGCGCCGGCGGCCAACCCGGGGATGATGTGGTCCCCGTACGCCTGAAGCGTCTCCTCTTGCGAGTGGGTCATGAGGTAGATGTTGAACTGGTCGACGCCGACTTCTTCAAGTTCACGCAACTTCGCCCGGCATTGTTCGACGTTTCCGATCACGCAGAAGCGGTCGCAGATCTCGTCGGTGACGAACTCACCGTGCTTGGCGCCGACGCGCGAGTGCTCGTTGTAGTCGTAGAACTTCCGCGCCTGCACGTAGTCGGTGAGCGCCTTCGGAACGGAGCTGCCGTCGGTGCCGTAGCGGTCGATCAGGTCCTGCACATGGTTCGAGACCATCGCCGGGAACCAGCGCACCTGCTCGCGCGCGTCCTGGAGATCGTCTGTGACGTGGCTCGGCGCGCTCACGATGCACTTCAGCGCGGCAGGATCGCGTCCCGCCTCCTCGGCGGCGCGCCGTGCCGTGGCCATGATCCACTGGATGATGTCGGGGTCCGCGAGCTGGATGATCACGCCGTCGCCCTGCCTGCCGGCGACCGCGAGCGCCTTCGGCCCGTAGCCGGCGACGTGCATCTCGATCTCGGGCAGTTCGGGCCGGACCCACTTCAACTGCAGGTCCTTGTCGTTCCAATCGACGGCCTTGCCGTTCATGAACGGCTTGATCATCTTCAAAGCGAGCTCGAACTGCGCCACCTTGACCGGCTGCTGGCCGATGTAGCGCACCGCGGAGTCGCCGCGCCCGATGCCCATGATCATCCGGCCGTTCGAGATGTCGTGCAGCGTGGCGTAGGCGCTCGCGAGCACGGTCGGCTCGCGGGTGCCGGGATTCGTGACCATGTGGCCGAGCTTGATCGTGGAGGTCCGGTCCGCGACGAGGGCGAGGACCGGGATCGACTCCTGCCAGAGCACGTGCGAGTCGTACGTCCAGGCGTACTCGAAGCCTCGCTGCTCGGCGAACTGGATCAGCTCGAGCATCCGGCTGTACGGCGGGTCGGGGAGAACGGTGACGCCGAAGCTCAATGCCACGCCGGGCAGCCTACTCCGTCAAGATCACGGAGTGAAGATCATTTGCGTCGGCAGGAACTACGCGGAGCACGCGGCCGAACTGGGCGACGAGCCGCCCTCCGAGCCCCTGCTCTTCGGAAAGTTCGAGAACACGCTGATCGGCCCGGGCGATGCGATCGTGCTCCCGCCCGAGGCGACGCACGTCGACGCCGAGGCGGAGCTGGCGGTCGAGATCGGACGCGGCGGACATCGGATCCCGCTCGACGACGCGCTCGACCACGTGCGCGGCTACCGCGCCGCGAACGACGTCTCGGCCCGCAACATCCAGTACGCCGAGAGCCAGTGGACGCGCGCGAAGGGATTCGACACGTTCTGCCCGCTGGGGGATCGCCTCGTCCCTGTCTCGGAGCTCGGCGACGGTGCCGGCCTGCGCGTCGTGCAGCGGCTGAACGGCGAGGTGCTGCAGGACGGGTCGACCAGCGACCTGATCTTCTCCGTCCCGTTCCTCGTCGCCTTCGCCTCGAACGTCTTCACGCTCGAGCCGGGCGACCTGATCCTCACCGGCACGCCGCCCGGGATCGGGTGGGCGCGTGATCCGAAGATCGCGCTGCGGCCGGGCGACCTGGTCGAAGTCGAGGTCGAGGGAATCGGGGTGCTGCACAACCCGGTCGTCGCTGCGTGACCGGGCTGCTGCTGCTCCTCTTCGCGGTCGTTGCCGGCGCGTTCCTGCCGCTGCAGGCCGGCGTGAACGCGCGACTCGCGAACTACACCGGGGGTGCGATCTGACCGGAGCCTCCGACAGGCGTCTGAGCGGGCTCAGAGCCAGCTCAGAGGCGGCTCAGACGCCCCGAGTTGAAACCTCCGCAACGAGCGGGCGAAACGTCACGAGAGCGTGAATCAAGCGAGCCAGGCGAGTGTCTTCGACGCGAGGCGGTCCAGCGCCTCGACGCTCAGCTCCAGGTGCTCGCGCTGCGTGTCCTCGAGCTTCGTGTGCGACAGGCCGCGCAGGCTCTGCACGAACAGCATCACCGTCGGGATGCCCGCGCGCGCGACCTCCGCGGCATCGTGCAACGGGCCTGACGGCAGCCTGTGCGACGTGGCCGTGACCTCCCGGATCGCCTCGTCGGCGAAGCCGATCAGCGTCTCGTCGAAGAGGATCGGCTCGATGTTCCAGATCCGCTCCCACTCGACCTCGATGTCCTCCTCGGCGGCGAACCGGTTCGCCGCGTCCTTGGCCATCTCCAACATCCGCGCGAGCGACTCGGCGTCGAGATGGCGCTGGTCGAGCAGCTGCTCCGCCGTCTCGACGACCGACGTGACGATCCCCGGCCTGGTGACGACGCCGCCCGAGGTGCACACCGCGCCGCCGCCCACCTCGGCGGCGATCTCGCGGATGTAGAGCGCGAGCTTGGCCGCGCCCGCGAGGGCGTCGCGGCGCTTGTCCATCGGCGTCGACCCGGCGTGCGCCGCCTGGCCGCGCCAGGTGAAGCGAGAGCGCTCGACACCGAATGTGCCGAGGACGACACCGAGCGGAATGTCCATCCCCTCGAGCACCGGCCCCTGCTCGATGTGCAGCTCGAGATATGCGGCGGCGTTCCGAAGCTGGGAGCGCGCACCGAGCGCGCCGTCGAGGTCGACGCCGTGTGCACGCAACGCATCGGGCAGCGCCACCCCGTCACGATCCGAGAGCGCGCGCAACTCGTCCTGATCGCGCATCGATCCCGCCGCCGCCGACGAGCCGAAGAGCGACCGGCCGAACCGCGCTCCCTCCTCGTCTGCCCAGCTGACGAGCCGCACGGCCACCGGCGGCTCGCCCTGCGCAGCGATGCGCCGCAGCACCTCGACCCCCGCCAGGACGTTCAGGCAGCCGTCGAGCCAGCCGCCGTTCGGCACCGAGTCCATGTGACCGCCGATCAGCAGCGCCCGGTCGGATGCGCCCTGCAACGTGAACCATTGGTTTCCGGCCTCGTCGATCTCCTCGACGGCGCCGGTGCCGTCGACCTTCGCCCGCAGGAAGTCCCGCGCCTGCTCCCACGTGTCCGTCCACGCCACACGCTGGGCGCCGTTCTCGTCCCCCGTGAGCTCGCGCAGCTCCCGGAGCTCGGCGACCGTGCGGGCTGGATCGAGGCTCACGATGGCGATCCTAAAGCGTGATAAGAAGTTCCGGCGTGAGCACGACCGTCTCCTTCGCCCGCCGCGGCCTCTCGGTCGTCGCGGTGCTCGCCGTCATCGTCGGCTTCTACGAGCTGTACCACTGGGTCTGGGCGTCGACCGGGTGGACCCATCCGTTCATCGTCGACGACACGTCGATGCCGCACATCTGGGTGATCCTCCATGCGTTGTGGCAGCCCGCGCAGGTCAACCAGCCCGCGCTCGGGACGATCCTCTTCCACAAATCGCTCTTCACTGCGAAGGAGGCCGCCGTCGGGTTCGCGCTCGGCGCGGTGATCGGCTTCGCGCTCGGCATCATCCTGGCCCACTCGCGGCTGCTCCAGCGGGGCTTCCTGCCCTACATCGTCGCAAGCCAGACGATCCCGATCCTCGCAATCGCCCCGATGGTCGTCGTCTGGGTCAACCCGAAGCTGCCGGCGGGGCTGCAGGGCTGGGGCTCTGTCGCCGTGATCGCTGCCTACCTGACCTTCTTCCCCGTCACCATCAACACGCTGCGCGGCCTGCAGTCCGCCGACCCGGGCGCGCTCGACCTGATGCGCACCTACGCGGCGAGCCGCTGGACCGTCCTCTGGAAGCTGCGCGTGCCGTCCTCGATGCCATACGTCTTCGCCGCGCTGAGGATCGCAGCCACGGCGAGCGTCGTCGGTGCGATCATCGGCGAGCTGCCGTCGGGCCTCCAGTCGGGGCTCGGCGGCGCGATCCTGAACTTCAACCAGTACTACTCGATCGAACCGCAGGAGCTCTGGGCGACGAACATCGTCGCGGCGCTCCTCGGCATCACGTTCTTCGTCGCCGTCGTGGCCGCCGAAAAGCTCGTCGTTCGCAGAGCTCCGGAGAACATCGCATGACAGGCGTCAACGTCGTGGAGATCCAGAGCGTCACGAAGACCTTCCCGGCGGGGAATGTGACGGCGCTCGAGAACATCGACCTCACCCTCACGACGGGCGAGTTCGTCTCGCTGATCGGCCCGTCGGGCTGTGGCAAGTCGACGCTCCTGCGCGTGATCGGCGACCTGATCGAGCCGTCGGCCGGCACGGTGACGGTGAACGGCAAGCCGGCCAAGCAGGCACGCGGCGACCATGACTACGGAATCGTGTTCCAGGACTCGGTGCTGTTCGACTGGCGGACGGTGGCGAAGAACATCGGGCTGCCGCTCGAGCTGCTCGGCTGGGATCGCGCCAAGCGAAAGCAGCGTGTCGACGAGATGCTCGAGCTCGTCGAGCTCGGCTCCTTCGGCGAGCACTACCCGTGGCAGCTCTCAGGCGGCATGCAACAGCGGGTATCGATCGCGCGGGCGCTCGCCTTCGAGCCGGCGCTCCTACTGATGGACGAGCCGTTCGGCGCGCTCGACGAAATGACCCGCGAACGGCTGAACCTCGAGCTGCTGTCGATCTGGCAGAAGCTCGCCTCGACCGTCGTCTTCGTCACGCACTCGATCTCGGAGGCGGTGTTCCTCTCGACGCGGGTCGTGGTGATGAGCCCGCGGCCCGGACGCATCGCCGGAGTGGTCGACATCGATCTGCCCTACCCGCGTACCGTCGAGACGCGGGAGGAGCCACGGTACTTCGCTCTCGTCACCGAGGTCCGCGAGCTCTTGCGCAAGCGCGGCGAACATCTCCTGCCCGAAGAGGAAGCGGCTCTGACCGAGTGAGCTCGTACACGATCACCCCCGGCAGCGTCGGCCGCCAGGCGCGCGAGTGGGTGCCGGCGATCGCCGTCTTCGTGCTCGCGATCGCCGTCTGGCAGGGTGCGATCGCGGCCTTCCACATCCAGCAGTTCCTGTTGCCGAAGCCGACGGCGATCGTCAGTGCGTTCTGGGACCAGCGGCACACGCTCTGGCCGGCCGGCTGGTACACGTTCAAAGAGGCGCTCGGGGGCTTCGCGCTCGGGTCGCTCGGCGGCATTGCCGCGGCGACGCTGATCGGCCGCTTCCGCGCGCTCGGCAACGCCCTGATGCCGATCGCGATCGCCGCGAACGCGATCCCGATCATCGCCTTCGCCCCGATCTTCAACGCCTGGTTCGATCCGCTCTCGCCCAACTCGAAGATGGCGATCGCAGGCGTCCTCTGCTTCTTCCCGGTGATGGTCAACACGTTGCGCGGTCTCACGAGCGTCTCGCCGCGCCAGATCGAACTGATGCGCTCATACGCCGCGAGCGACCTGACGATCTGGCGGCGGGTGCGGTTTCCGACCGCGCTGCCGTTCATCTTTACCGCACTGAAGGTCGCCAGCGTCCTCGCGATGATCGGGGCGGTCGTCGGCGAATACTTCGGCGGCTCCTACGACGCGCTCGGCGTGCTGATCCGGTCGAAGGCGCAGATCCTCGACTTCCAGACCGCCTGGGCGGGAATCCTCGTCGCCTCATTGCTCGGGATCGCCCTCTATCTGGCGGTCGCGCTCACCGAGCGGGCCGTCGTCCGCTGGGCGCCCGAGAACAGGCCCTCGTAATTCATGGCTCCGCACGTCAGAATCGCCCCGAGCCGGGACAGCCCCCAGAACTGTCAACACCGAGGAACGAAAGGGGAATGTGCATGAGGAAGCGCTGGGTCGTAGGCGTCGCCGCCCTGCTCGCGGTCGCCATCGCGGCAACCGCAGGGCTCGCGACGAGGGCAAGTGCCGCGCCGAAGCAGGCGAAGCTGACGAAGATCACCCTGCAGTTGAAATGGGTGCCGCAGGCGCAGTTCGCCGGCTACTACGCCGCGTCGCTCAAGGGGTTCTACAAGGCAGCGGGACTCGACGTCACGCTGAAGAACGGCGGCCCGGACATCATCCCCGAGCAGGTAGTCGCCTCCGGTCAGGCCCAGTTCGGTGTCGACTGGCTGCCCAGCCTGCTCTCCGCGCGTGACAAGGGCACCGACCTCGTCAACGTCGCGCAGGTCTTCGCACGGTCGGGCATGACGCAGCTGACGTGGAAGTCGAGCGGCATCGACACGATCGCGAAGATGAAGGGCAAGAAGGTCGCAAACTGGCTCGGCGGCAACGAGTTCGAGCTCTTCGCCGCGCTGACCAAGAACGGCATGGACCCGTCGCACAACAAGGGCGTGACGATCGTCCAGCAGCCGTTCAACATGGACCTGTTCATCAAGCACCAGGTCGACTCGGCGTCGGCGATGACGTACAACGAGCTGGCGCAGGTGCTCGAGTCGAAGAACCCGAAGACGGGCAAGCTCTTCCAGTTGTCCGACCTGAACGTGATCAAGATGCAGAACGTCGGGACGGGCATGCTCGAGGACGGGCTCTTCTCGACCGGCTCGTGGCTGAAGAGCTCGGCCAACCAGGCGATCGCGGTCAAGTTCATCGCCGCGTCGCTCAAGGGCTGGGCGTACTGCCGCGATCACGCGGCCGACTGCGTCGCGATGACCCTGAAGGAGGGCCCGACCCTCCCGGCAGGTCACCAGACGTGGATGATGAACGAGATCAACAAGCTCGTCTGGCCCTCGGCTGCAGCCGGCATCGGCGTCATGAACACGGCTGGATACGCCCAGACGGCTCGGATCGCGAAGCAGTTCGGTGTGATCAAGAAGGCCCCGTCGGGCGCCTACCGCACCGATCTCGCGACGAAGGCCGTCGCGAGCCTGAAGGCCGCGGGGATCGACCCCTACGGAAAGAGCTGGAAGCCCGCCGTCGTGAAGCTCACGGCAGGCGGCAAGTAAGTAGCGTGGTGCTCTCGAGCCTGGTCCGGGAAACGGCGGGCCAGGCTCGAGGGTCGCACCACCGCGAATCGAAGGGAGCGAAGCGATGTCAGTGCTGATCAAGGGTGGCCGCGTCGTCACCGCGGCGGACGACTACGTCGCCGACATCTTCATCGAGGGCGAACGGATCTCCCTGATCGGTGAGTCGCTCGACGTCGCTGCGGACAAGGTGATCGACGCGACCGGCAAGTACGTCCTGCCGGGTGCCGTCGATCCACACACGCATCTCGAGATGCCGTGGCGCGGCAAGACGACCGTCGACGACTTCTACCACGGCCACGTCGCCGCGGCCTTCGGCGGCACGACGACACACATCGACTTCTGCATCCAGGCGAAGGGGCAGACGTTCGGCGAGGCGCTCGCAACCTGGCACGGCAAGCGCGAAGGGAAGGCGTTGATCGACAACGGCTTCCACATCATCGTCACCGACCTGAGCGAGAACGGCGGCACACTCGAGGAGCTCGCGACCCTGCCCGAGGAGCACGGCGTCTCGTCGTACAAGCTGTTCATGTCCTACAACGACTCGCTCCGCGTCAGCGACGAAGACCTCTTCCGCGTGATGCAGGTCGCCGCCAAGACCGGCGCCTGCGTGATGGTGCACGCCGAGAACGGCGACGTCATCGAGGTGCTGATGGCCGACGCGATCGCAGCCGGCAACACGGCACCGGTCTACCACGCGCTGACGCGACCGCCGGAGCTCGAGGGCGAAGCGACGAATCGCGCGATCCAGCTCGCGCACGTCGCGGGCGCGCCGCTCTACGTCGTGCACGTCTCGTGCGCGGAGTCGCTCGCGCCGATCGTGATCGCACGCGAGAAGGGCTGGGACGTCTGGGGCGAGACGTGCACCCAGTACTTCTTCGTCGACACGTCGTTCCTCGAGCGGCTGGAGAACTTCGAAGCGGCGAACTATGTGTACACACCGCCGCCCCGCCCGAAGCACAATCAGGAGATTCTCTGGAACGCCGTTCGCACCAACGCTCTCCAGGCGATCTCGACCGACCACTGCGCGTACACGCTCGAGCAGAAAGCACTCGGGAAGGACGACTTCCGTCAAATCCCGAACGGTGCCGTCGGGATGGAGAACCGGCTGCAGTTGATCCACCACTTCGGCGTGCGGGAGGGGCGGATCACGCTGAATCGCATGGTCGAGCTCCTCTCCACGAGCCCGGCGAAGCTGTTCGGGATGTATCCGAAGAAGGGGACGATCGTCGTCGGCGGCGACGCCGACATCGTGGTCTTCGACCCCGAGAAGCACGCGACCATCTCGGCGAAGACGCACCACTCGGCCGCGGACATCAACATCTTCGAGGGCACGGAGGTGCAAGGCTCGCCGGAGATCGTCCTCCTACGCGGCAACGTGATCGTCGAGGGCGGCGAACTGCATGCGAAACCGGGCAGCGGCCAGTTCGTCCACCGCGCACGGTTCCGGAGCGAACTGCGGCCCGCCGCGCTCGCGACAGCCTGACGCCCGCCCTCCCGAATGCGACAGCCGGGCGAACCTGGCAGGCTTGGAGGCATGGCCGCGTTGCGCCGAATCGTGCCGGTCGTGCTCGCACTCGCCGCTGCAACGGCGCCCCTCGCAGGAGCGGCGGCGCGTTGGCGGCCGTTGCCTGACGCGCCGCTCCAGACGCCGAGCGAGGCGGTCGGCGTCTGGACAGGAGCGGAGCTGGTCGTGTTCGCGCGCATCCAGCCGAAGCCCCCGTGGTCGGCCGACGCCGCTGCGGCCTACGCCCCGGTGGCGCACCACTGGCGCAAGCTGGCTCCGCTCAAAGGGCCAAGCGGCAACTACGAGGGCCGGTACCAGGCGGTCTGGACCGGCACCGAGATGCTCGTGCTCGGCCCGTTCGACTTCCAGTCGTTCAACCCGCGGACGAACCGCTGGCGCCGCCTGAGAGCGGGCGGCGGCCCCAACGCGCTGATCGCGTGGACCGGGCGCAGGCTCATCGCGTGGGGCGGCGGCTGTTGCGGCGACGCGTCGAAGACCGGCAGTTCCTACGACCCGGGCACGAACCGCTGGAGACCGATCGCGGCCTCGCCGCTCACGCCGAGCCAGGGGCCGATGGGAGCGTGGGACGGGCACGAGCTGATCGTCCTCGTCTCGGGCCTCGACCCGGACGGGCACGCATATGCGTCCGGGCTCGCTCGCGCCGCGGCGTACGACCCGCGGACGGACCGCTGGCGGAGGATCGCGAAGCCCCCGGCGACGCGCGCGGGCGCGGTCGGCGTGTGGGACGGCCGGGAGGTGCTGTTCGTCGGCGGCATCGCGGCGCACGAGACGGCTCCGGCGCGCATCGGCCTCGCCTACGACCCGGCGACGAACCGCTGGCGCATGCTGCCGCCGATGCCGGCCGGGCGCTCGCGTGCCGCCGCGATCCGCGCGGGCGGCCGGGTGCTCGTCTGGGGCGGCTCGACCTCCTCCTCCGCGGAGCACTACTCGAGCACCGGCACCGAGTTCGTGCCCGCCGCCGGTCGCTGGTTCACGATCGGCACTGCGCCCGTTCGCGGGCGGCCCGATCCAGTCGCGGTCTGGACGGGACGGCTGCTCCTCGTCTGGGGCGGGCGGAACGCCGCCGACGGGGCGTCCTGGAGCCCGTAGCCGCTGCGCGAGCGGCCCGGAGGTCTAGCGCGTCTGCGGAAAACCGAGATCGATCTGCGAGGTGGCCGGATCGGGCCAGCGCGAGGTGACGACCTTCGAGCGGGTGTAGAAGTCGATCCCCTCCGGCCCGTAGATGTGACGGTCGCCGAACAGCGATGCCTTCCAGCCCCCGAACGAGTAGTAGGCGACCGGCACGGGGATCGGGACATTGATCCCGACCATGCCCGCCTGCACCTCGAACTGGAACTGGCGGGCCGCGCCGCCGTCGCGGGTGAAGATCGCCGTGCCGTTCCCGTACGGGTTCTCGTTCACGAGCCGGACCGCCTCGTCGTAGGACGAGACGCGCGTCACGCTCAGCACGGGCCCGAAGATCTCGTCCTCGTAGGCCTTCATGCCCGGCTTGACGTCGTCGATCAGCGTCGGTGCGAGGAAGAAGCCGTCGCCGTTCGCACGGTCGCGGCCGTCGACGACGACCGTCGCGCCCTCGTCTGCGCCGATGTACGACGCCACCTTGTCGCGATGCTCACGCGTGATCAGCGGCCCCATCTCCGACGACGAATCCATGCCGTCGCCGACCTTCACGCTCGGAATGCGCTGCTTGATCGCCTCGACGAGCGGATCGGCGACGTCGCCGACGGCGACGAGCAGAGAGACCGCCATGCAACGCTCCCCGGCCGAGCCGTACGCCGCCGAGACGGCCGCGTCGGCGGCCATGTCGATGTCGGCGTCGGGCAGCACGATCATGTGGTTCTTCGCCCCGCCGAGGGCCTGACAGCGCTTGCCGTTCGCGGTCGCCGTCTCATAGACGTATTTCGCGATCGGGGTCGAGCCGACGAACGAGACGGCGGCGACATCGGGATGCTCGAGGATCGCGTCGACGGCCACCTTGTCGCCGTTGACGACGTTGAAGACGCCGGCTGGAACCCCGGCCTCCTCGAGCAGTTCCGCCGTGTAGAACGACGCGGAGGGATCCTTCTCGGAGGGCTTCAGGACGAAGGTGTTGCCGCACGCAAGCGCCGGCGCCCACATCCACATCGGGACCATCGCCGGGAAGTTGAACGGCGTGATGCCCGCGACGACGCCGAGCGGCTGCCGGATCGAGTAGACGTCGACCCCGGTCGAGGCCTGTTCGCTCATCCCGCCCTTGAGCAGATGTGGGATGCCGCAGCAGAACTCGATCACCTCGAGCCCGCGCGTGACCTCGCCCATCGCGTCCGACAAGACCTTGCCGTGCTCAAGCGTCAGGTGCTTCGCAATCTCCTCCCGCTTCGCGTGGAAGAGCTCACGGATCGCGAAGAAAAGCTCTGCGCGCTTTGCGAGCGACAGCGCGCGCCACGCGGGCAGCGCCTGCTTCGCCGACTGAACCGCCTTGTCGATCTCCTCGACGGTCGCGAAGTCGACCGCGCCCGTCTGCTCACCCGTCGCCGGGTTGAAGACCGGCCCGGACCGGCCCGACTGCCCGGCGTACGGGCGACCGGAGATCCAGTGGTTGATCGGCTTCACGGTGGTGGGCGCGTCGACGACGTCGGTCATTTCCAAGCCTCCTCGGATGGTCATCCGAGAGCGTAGCGCGGTAGCGTCAAGCCATGCCCACACTCGCGCAGCTCGCCGAAAGCACCGCCGCCCACCTGTTGCCGCAACCCGGCTACGACAAGATCTTCGCGGAGCAGTTCACCTACATCGCAGGCCCCAACAATGCCTGGGTGCTCGACGTCGTCGAGCCCGACGTGGATTGGGCCCGCGACGAGTCGCGCCGCCGCGGACTGCCGCTCGTCGAGTGGTGGCTCGGCTGGTCCACACCGCCCGGGATCGACGACGAGCTGCGCGAGCGCGGCCTCGTGCCCGACGAGGACGCGCCCGTGCTGACGGGGATGACGTGCTCAACGGAGCCTCCCACTGCGCCTCGAGTCGAGGTGCGGCCCCTTGAGACCACACAGCAGTACCTCGCGGCGCTCAGTGTCGACTGGACCGTGTGGAACGTCCCCGACGCGGAGCGCGAACGGAGACTCGCAACCGAGGTCGACCGGTTCGACGCAAACCGGTCGGCAGGCACGGTCCACCACTGGGCCGCCTATGAGGACGAGGCGCCCGTCGGCTTCGGGCGCGCCATCGACATGGCCGAGGGAGTCGCCTTGATGGGAGGCGCCGTCCTGCCCTCGGCGCGCGGCCGTGGCGTCTACCGCGCCCTCGTGCACGCGCGCTGGGAGCATGCCGCCGCGCGCGGCACGCCCCTCCTCGTAGTGCAAGCGGGACGTATGTCGGCTCCAATCTTGGCGTCGCTCGGCTTCGAGAGCCACGGCGAGATCCGCCTGTACGCCGACCGGTTGTAGGATCGACCCATGGCCACCACAGAGACGAATACCGAGCTCGGCAAGCAGATCGTCGCGGACGCGAAGAAATACGTCCTCTACTCCTGGAGCGTGCAGAACGCGATCAACCCGATCGCGGTCGAACGCGCCGAAGGGCGCTACTTCTGGGACTACGACGGGCACCGCTACCTCGATTTCGCGTCTCAGCTCGTAAACGTCTCGATCGGCCATTCGCACCCGAAGGTGGTGCAGGCGATCAAGGACCAGGCGGAGAAACTGGCCACGATCGGGCCGCCGATGGCGACCGAGTCTCGCTCGCGCCTCGGCAAGCTGCTCGCGGAGGTCACGCCCGGCGATCTGCAGATGTCGTTCTTCACGAACGGCGGAGCCGAGGCGAACGAGAACGCGATCAAGCTCGCCCGCTGGTACACCGGCCGCCACAAGATCATCGCGCGCTATCGCAGCTACCACGGCGCGACGGCCGGCGCGATCACGCTCACCGGCGACCCGCGCCGCTGGCCGGCCGAGCCCGGCCTGCCCGGCGTCGTGCGCATGTTCGACCCGTACACCTACCGCTGCCCGGCCGGCCACCCGGACCCGTGCCCCGTCTGCACCGGCGGTCCCCACCTCGAGGAGATCCTCCAGTACGAGGGTGCCCACACGGTCGCCGCCGTGATCCTCGAGACGGTCACCGGCACGAACGGGATCATCGTCCCGCCCGACGGCTACCTACAGTCGATCCGCGAGGTCTGCGACCGGCACGGGATCCTGCTGATCGCCGACGAGGTGATGGCCGGTTTCGGCCGCACCGGCAAATGGTTCGCGGTCGACAACTGGAACGTCGTGCCGGACATCCTCACCGTCGCGAAGGGGATCAACTCCGGATACGTGCCGCTCGGCGCCATGGTCGTGCGCGAGCCGATCGCGGAGTGGACGCGCGACAAGATGTTCGCGGGAGGGCTCACCTACAGCGGCCACCCGCTCGCGTGCGCATCGGCCGTCGCGTCGATCGAGGCGTTCCAGGAGGAGGGCATCGTCGAGAACGCCGCCGCGATGGGCGAGGTGTTCCGTGCAGAGCTGGCGAAGCTTGCCGACAGGCATCCGTCGATCGGGGAGGTTCGCGG
>JADGPE010000002.1 GCA_017882605.1 Thermoleophilia bacterium
TTCGGCGTGCTCTACCTCATCACGTTCGTCACGTCGATTCCGGCGCTTCTGCTCTACGAGCCTGCGCTCCGCCATCCGGTGGGCTACATCGCGGGCTCGGGGAACGTCAACAAGATCTACCTCGGCGCGCTGTTGGAGCTGCTGCTGATCATCTCGAACATCGGCACCGCAGTTGTGATCGTCCCGATCATGAGGCGACGGTTCGAGGAGCTGTCGATTGGTTACGTGACCGCGAGGATCGTTGAGTGCACGTTCATCCTCGTCGGCATCGTCTGCATGCTCGGGATCGCCACGTTGCAGCAACAGGTTGCAGGTGCCTCTGAGGCGACGGTCGCCTACACCCTTGCGGCGATCAAGGACTGGACGTTCCTCCTCGGGCCAGGCTGGGTCGTCGGCTGGGGGAACGGGCTGATCCTCGGCTACATGATGTACCGAACGCAGCTCGTGCCGCGGCCGTGGACGTGGCTCGGGCTCATCGGCGGCCCGCTGATCATCATCTCCGGGACGGCGATGCTGTTCGCCGGTGACCATCCGAGCAGCACGCTGCGCTCGTTCCAGGGTCTGGCGACGATCCCGGAGGCCGCCTGGGAGCTGTTCCTCGGCCTCTACTGCACCTTCAAGGGCTTCCGGCCATCGTCTCCGATCCTCCGAGCCGACGCTCGCGAGGATCGCGCGGCGATGCCCGCTGTAGCACCTGCCTAACGGAGCGACTGTGCGGGGGGAGGCAGCCACTCAGGTCGCCTCCTCCCAACAGTCGTCGGAACTCCTCCGGCCAGCCCTGCAGGCCAGGAGTGGCCTACCTGATCGCAACCTTCAACGCGGGACTCGAGCCGATCTGAGGGTGTCCCACCGCACGGCTCCGTAGCGAACGTCGCAGTCGCTACCCGAGCCTTCGGAACGCGTGTGAGCTGCGACGTTCAGGAACGAGAAAACCCCCGGTTCCGGGGGCTTTCCAAGAGCGGATGAAGAGACTCGAACTCTCGACCTTCTGCATGGCAAGCAGACGCTCTAGCCAACTGAGCTACATCCGCGAACGATTGCCAGTATAGCCGGGGTCCGGCGATCTTCAGGCCAGGCCCAGGCGGGCGGCCATCTTGGCGGCGACCGCCTGGAGGCCCGACAGCGGGCGGATCATCACCGTGAAGCGCTCGATCAGGCCATCCTCGTTCTCCTCGAGGATGTCGATGCCCTGGAGGTCCCTGTCACCGACGTTCGCCTCGAAGAAGAGGATCGTCGTACGGCCGTCGCGCCACTCGTTCGTGTAGCGGAAGTTCTCGAACACCGTCGCGACGAGGCGGAGGATCTGGTCGACCGTTTCCTTGCCTTCGTACGGCTTGTAGACGGCGGGGCTGCGGAAGACGACGTCGTCGGCGATCGTCGCCATCGCCGCGTCGTGGTCGTCGGCGAGGACTGCCACACCGAAGGGATGCTGCACGGTCACGCCGCGTCCAATGCCTCGTTGACGAGCTTGTCGGCAAGCTCGTTGTGCGCGCGCTTCACGTGGCGATACTCGACGCTCGCGAACTGCCGCGCAAGTGACGCCGCTTCGAGGGAGAGCGCGCGCAACGCTGTGTTCTTCACCCGGTACTCGCCACGCATCTGCTTGACCATCAGCTCCGAATCGGAGACGACCTCCACGTCGGGCACCTGCAGCTCGAGCGCCTGGCGCAAACCGGCGATCAGCCCGTTGTACTCGGCGACGTTGTTGGTGGCGCTGCCGATCGCCTGCCCTTCGGCGGCAAGCACCGTTCCGTCCTCGGCTTCGAGCACGTAGCCGTAGGCCGCGGGGCCAGGGTTTCCGCGCGCCCCGCCGTCCGTGAAGAGGCGCGCCTTCAAGAAATCACCCCGCGAACGTCGAGTGCCCGCGCCGCGACCGCGGTGTCTGACACCGGAGGTGTCAGACACCTTTCCGACGGCCGCCCTCGGCCGGCCAACAGCCTCATGCGTTGTCGATCTGCGCCCGCTGGAGCTTGCCGCTGTAGTCGACGTACACCGATTTCCATTCTGTGAACACGTCCAGTGCGGCCTGTCCCGCCTCGCGATGGCCGTTGCCGGTCTGCTTCATGCCTCCGAACGGCAGGTGCACCTCGGCGCCGGTCGTGCCGGCGTTGATGTAGGTGATGCCGGTCTGCAGGTCGCGCATCGCCTTGAACGCCTTGTTGACGTCACGCGTGAAGATCGACGACGACAGCCCATACTTGACGCTGTTCGCGGCGTGCACGGCCTCTTCGAAGGAGTCGACCGGGATCAGCGCCGTCGTGGGGCCGAAGATCTCTTCCTGCGCGATCCGCATCTGCGCGTCGACATCCGCGAAAACGGTGGGCCGGTAGTAGAAACCGTGACCCTCGACGCGCTCGCCGCCCGTCAAGAGCTTCGCTCCTTCGTCCTTGCCGATCTCGGTGTACGAGTGGATCTTCTCGACCGCGGCCTCGTTGATCACCGGGCCGATCTGCGTGTCGTCCTCCCACGGTGCGCCGATGCGCATCTTCTCCGCGCCGGCGACGAGCTTGCGCTGCAGCTCCTCGTAGACCGCGCGATGCACGATCACGCGCGACGCCGCGGTGCAGCGCTGGCCCGCAGTGCCGAACGCGGACCAGAGGATGCCGTCGACCGCAAGATCGACGTCGGCGTCGTCCATGACGATGATGCCGTTCTTGCCGCCGAGCTCGAGATGGACGTGCTTCAGCTGGTCGGCCGCGTTCTTCGTCACGAGCACGCCCGTCTCCCGTGAGCCGGTGAACGTGATCACCGGGACGTCGGGATGGCGAACGAGCGCCTCGCCCGCCTCCTCGCCGAAACCGTGCACGATCTGGACGACGCCCTCCGGCACACCCGCCTCGTGCAGCAGGTCGACGAAGCGCTGTGCCAGGAGCGGCGTGTCCTCCGCCGGCTTCAGCACGACCGTGTTGCCGCAAACGAGTGCGGGGCAGAGCTTCCACGCCGGAATCGCGATCGGGAAGTTCCACGGCGTGATCGCACCGACGACCCCCACGGGCATCCGGACGCTCATCATGAACTTGTCGCGGAGCTCCGAGGGCGTGGTCTGGCCGAAGAGGCGGCGCCCCTCGCCGCCCATGTAATAGCTCATGTCGATCGCTTCCTGGACGTCGCCGCCCGCCTCCGCCTTCACCTTTCCCATCTCGCGCGTCATCAGGTCGGAGAGCTCGGGCTTGCGCTGTTCCAGGAGCTGCGCGAAGCGGAAGAGCAGGTTGCCGCGCTCGGGGGCCGGAACGAGGCGCCAGTCCTCCCAGGCGGCGCGCGCGGTCGCGACCGCGCGATCGACGTCGGCCGCCGAGGAGCGCGGGAACGTCTCGATCACGTCGCCGGTTGACGGGTTCAGAGATTCGAAGGTTGTCGTCGCCATGCGGCGATCGTAGCGGCCCCTAGGAGTCGGGCTGGTCGGTGTCGGGGAAGGTCCCCGTCACGCGAGCGCGGCGGCGGTCGCGGATCAACCGGCGCTCCTTGAATGCCCCTGCGTCCTGTCCCGCACGGCGGTCGGGGCCGTGGCGACGGTCGATGATCACCGTCACGCCCGGGTTGTCCCTGTAGTAGTCGACCATCTTGTCGAAGAGCTCCGCCTCGAGCTCCTTCGGGATCACGCAGTAGATCACGCGCTCAGTGTAAGCAGTTCGGCGGCGATGGCTAGAGGCGGGCGATATTCGGGACGATCCGGCCGTCATCTTCCATGTGCGAGTTCCACTCCGTGATCGGCCCCTCGAGCACGTTCGGATCGTGGCCGCGCTCCTCGAGGCGAACCGGGTTGTCCGAGTCGAGCGAGACCCGGTACTGGTACCAGGAGATGTCCCAGGCGACCGTCACGACGACCTCGGCGTTGACCCCGGAGAGGACGACGACGGAAACCTTGGGCTTGCCGAGCGACTTGCCGATGCCGCCGACCGTGCGCCGGTACTGGGAGGCATTGAAGATGTCTGCCGCCTCGACCATCGACAGCTCGTGCTCGGAGAGACGGCGCAGGATCGGCTCCGACGCCACCGTCTCCTCGGGGCCGCGGGACCGCGTGCCGAGGATCGCCGAGAGGAAGCCGCCGCGACGCCGACGCTCCGCCGGGACGGTCGGGGAGGTCGGCGCTCCCTCGCGCACCCAGCCGTACTCCACCGCGGTCTCGGCGCAGAGCGGACAGACGTCCACGTAGTCGGTGCCGCCGTTCGGCGAAAACCGAATCGCTCGTTCCCCCATCAGCAACGTGCGCTCACAGATCGCGCACGCACGCTCCACGGTCACCCGTGTGATGCGTGTCATGAGCGAAGCGTAGCGAGGCCGCTCGAGGCTCGCCTCTAGGCCGGGACCGCCTCGTTGTCGCGCTTTGCAGCGTCGATCAGCTTCTGGGCGATGTGGGCCGGTACCTCTTCGTAGCGAAGGAACTGCATGTGGTAATCACCGCGACCGCCCGTGAGTGAGGTCAAAGCCTGGTTGTAGGTCAGGACCTCCGCCATCGGCACCTCGGCCTTGATCATCGTCATGCCGCCCTTCGGTTCCATGCCGTGCAGCCGGCCGCGCCTGGAGTTGAGGTCGCCGTTGATGGCACCGACAGCCTCGTCGGGCACGGTCACCTCGAGCTCCATGATCGGCTCGAGCAGCACCGGCTGCGCCTGCTCATAGGCCGAGCGGAACGCCATCGAGCCCGCGATCTTGAACGCCATCTCCGAGGAGTCGACGTTGTGGTAGCTGCCGTCGACGAGGGTCACGCGCACGCCCTGTACGGGGGCGCCGGCCAGGTTGCCGTGTTGGAGCGCCTCCTGGATCCCCTTGTCGACCGCGGGCCGGAAGCCCTGCGGGATAACGCCGCCGACGATCTTGTCGACGAACTCGTAGCCGACGTGGTCGTCGAGCGGCTCGAGCACGATGTGGCAGTCGCCGAACTGGCCGCGGCCGCCTGTCTGCTTCTTGTAGCGGCCGTGCGCGCGCGCCTCCCCCTTGATCGTCTCGACGTACGGGACGCGAGGCTGGTGCAGCTCCATCTCGACTCCGAAGCGCCGCCGCGCCCGCTCGACTGCGACCTCGACGTGGACCTGGCTCATGCCGGAGAGGAGCTCCTCACCGGTCTGCTGGTCACGCGAGAGCCGCAGGGTCGGGTCCTCCTCCCCGAGCCGGCGAAGCGCCTGCGCGACCTTGTCCTCGTCGCCCTTCGTCTTGGCGGACACCGCGAAGCTCATCACCGGCTCCGGGAACCCGAGCGCGGGAGGCTCGAGATCGTGCTCGGCGTCGACGAGCACGTCGCCGGTCTGCACTTCCTTCAGCTTCGCGACAGCGCCGATGTCGCCCGCGCCGAAGCCGGCGGCCTTCTCGTGTTCCTTCCCGTCGAGCGTCATCAGAGAGCCGAGCCGCTCCTTGGAGTGGTCGCGGTGGTTGACGAGCGTGGTGTCGCTCTTCACCTCGCCCGCGTAGACGCGGAAGATCGAAATCCGGCCCGCAAACGGGTCTGCGACTGTCTTGAAGACGAACGCCGCGACAGTGGCATCGGTTTCGATCGGGGAGGGCTTCTTCACCGGGCTCGGGACGCCCTCGACCATCAGGTCGAGCAGCGCGTGCGAGCCCAGGTTCTTCGTCGCGACACCACACGCCACCGGATAGATCTCGTCGCGTGTGACTGCGTTCTTGAGAGCGGCGGCGATGTCCTCCGCCGGAATCTCCTCGCCGCTCAGATAGCGCTCCATCAGCGTCTCGTCGGTCTCGACGACCGCATCGAGCAGCTTCGTGCGGTACTCCTCGACGGTGGCAGCGAGCTCGTCCGGGATCGCGACCGGATCGCCCTCGCGCTCACCGTGCGGGTCCATGTATGCGCAGTTGTGCAGCAGGTCGACAACCCCGGTCAGCTCGTGCTCCGCGCCGATCGGCAGTTGGATAGCGATGCAGCGGTCGGAAAGCTGCTCCTGGACCGCGGCCAGCACCCGGTAGAAGTCGGCGCGCTCGCGGTCGAGCATGTTGATGTACACGACGCGGGAGAGCTCGAGCTCTTCCGCGCGGCCCCACACCCGCGACGTGTTCACCTCGACGCCCATCACCCCCGAGACGACGACCAGGGCACCTTCGACGACCCGCAGCGAGGCGACAGTGTCGGCCTGGAAGCCGGAGTCACCGGGAGTGTCGATGAAATTGAGCTTGCGGCCCTGCCACTCGCACGAGCAGAGCGACGCGGAGAGCGACATCTGGCGCTTCTGCTCGTCCTCGTCCCAGTCCGAGACGGTCGTCCCGGCCTCGATCGTCCCGAGCCGGTTCGTCTTGCCCGACTGGAAGAGCAGGGCCTCGACCAGCGAGGTCTTCCCCGTTCCGCGGTGTCCGACGACGGCGACGTTGCGGATCTTCCCGGCTTCGATGGGCATCGAGTCCTCCTGAGCGCGTAGAACGGGTCGCGCGAATCCTATGCCCCGGCCGAGCCCAGGGCGAGGCGGCCCGTCACCGTGTGGTCGGAGGCGACCGACCACGAGATTCGGACCGGGTGCGACCCGCACGAGCCGCGGAGGCCGTCCGAGGCGAGCGCCGACACCGTGCCGCGGCACGACGCGCCCGTCGGGAAGTTCAGAGCGAGCGAGGTCTGTTCGACCCGGCCCTCGTTGACGAGGAGGTCGATCCGAAGCCCTGCTCCGCCCGCGTGGCCGACCACGGAGAGCACCGGCGAGGCGTCAGCGCTCACCACTTGCGCCGCGACGACGCCCGAGAACGCCGACGGGACGGTGGCGGCCCTCGCGCGTGCTGCGACGGTGGTGGTCGTCTTGTGCGGTGCCTTCGGCTGCGGTGAGAAGGCGAGCGCCAGTACTGCGACGACCGCCGTTGCGGCGATGCCTCCGACAGCTCCGAGGCTGACGGTGCTCGCGAAGCGGCCCAAGAACGCGAGCCCCACCGTGCACACGGCCGCCCCGACGAGCGCGATGAACCAGAGATCCTGACGGTCGGTGCCTGCGAGGAGCCCGTGCGCCGTCGCCGTCAGCCACACCGCGAGCGTGACGTAGTGGATGCGGCGCCAGAAACGGAACGGCAGCCGCTTGCGCACGAGGTTCGAGAGCGACACCGCGAGGAGCAGCAGGGCAGAGGTGATGCCGAGCCCGACCCCGAACGGGCGATAGGCCGTCCGGAACGGGACGATGAGCTGCAGGACCGAGATCGGCACGACCCGGTCCGCGAGCAGTGCCACCCCGTGCAGTGCGAGAAAGACGCCGGTGAGGATCGCCAGGAACCGGTGGACTTCCTCGACGGCGAAGCGCGGCCAGGTGAACTTGGCGCGCGCGGACATGAGCACCCCGAGCACGACCGAGGTCGACATCAGCAAGTACGCGACGATCCCCGCCGAACGGGCGACGTACCAGGTGAGAGCGGTCATGCCGCTGCTTCGAGCGGGACGCCGCGCGTCCAGTTCTCGTTGGTCACGACGGCGCCGTCGTGGCCGACGAAGCGCCCGGCGAAGCTCCGCTCGTCGAGCCACGAGGGACCTGCCGCTCCGAGGAGCAGCGCGGCCTTGGCGGCAACGTCCGCGATGAGGCACGTCGGCGCCGCGACCGTGACGTCACGCCACTGCGTTCGCGCAGGCGCTCCGGTCGTGGCGTCGATCAAGTGGTGTTGGCGCTCGCCGCCGCGCACCCAGGAGCGCTGCGCGACACTGCTCGTCGCGAGACCGCCATGCTCGAGCGTGACGGTGTCTCCACCCGGCAGGCCGACGACGATCGGAGAGGTCGTGGCGAGATCACCTCCGGCCGAGACCCAGCCGTCACCGAGCAGCGCGACCGCGTCGTCCACCGTCCTGCCCTTGACGACGCCGTTCAGATCGAGGAGGACCGGGCTGACCCGCAGGAGGACTCTGCCGCGCAGGGTGAGCGAGCTCAACGGGGGAACCGCCGCCGGCTCGACCGGATCGCCGTCAGGGGCAAGCAGCGAGTAGTCGCGGTCGTAGCCGGCGGCGATCATTGCGCCACCGACGGCGGGGGTGACGATCCCCCCGGTGGCTCGAGCAGCGTCGAGTGCGAGGGAGAGCATCGACGCCAGCTCCTCCGAGACAACCGCCACGCCGGAGGGTGTGGCGTTGACGCGATTGAGCTCGGAAGACTCGACAAAGCGGCTGAAGCGGCGGTCGCGCTCCTCGAAGAGACGCCGTACCTCGTCGGCCGGCACGCCATCCGGCAGCACGACCTCACAACCCATCGAGCGGAACGCGGTCACGATCCGGAGCTCTGGACGACGGGCGCGCTCGCGGCCGGCGCGGGGCTGACGGAACCGCCGGAGCTGCTGGAACCGCCCGCGCCGCTCAAGCTGTCGGCGGCAGCCAGCAGGGAGCTCGACACGCTCGGGATCGCAGCCTGCGCCGAGGTCGTGTGGTGGCCGTGCGTGCCCGGATGGGCGGCGCGAGCGACCAAAGCACCCCCGGCGAAGGCACCGGCAGCGACCGCTCCGAGCACGTACCGGGCGATCCGAACGCGGCGGTGGACGGCATCGAGGCGGGCAGGGCGGCGGCTCATGTCTTCAAGCGTGCTCAACGGCCCTAAGTCGTGACTAAGGCCTTCGTTCAGATTTCCTATGGATTCACACGCGGGCTGCGGCGCCGCCCAGGCGGGCCTTCAGGCGCAGAATCGCCTTCGTGTGCAGCTGGGAGACCCTCGACTCGGTGACGCCCAGCACCTCGCCGATCTCGCGCAGGGTCAGCTCCTCGTAGTAGTAGAGCGTGACCACGAGCTTCTCCCGCTCGGGCAGGCGGGCGATCGCGTCGGCCAGCGCCTCCCGCATCTCGGTCTCGTCCAGCACCTCGGCTGGGCGCGGCCCGGTCGTGTCCTCGATCGTGTCAAGCAGCGACACCTGGTCGCCTTCGCCGGAGACCGACCAGAGCTCGTCGAGCGCAGCGATCGAAGAGCGCGAGATGTCGGTCAGCGAATCTTCGAGCTCGGCGACGGTGATCCCGACCTTGGCCGCGATCTCCTCGTCGGTCGGCGCAGTCCCGAGCTTGGCCTCGAGCTCGGCGATCGCGCGCTCGATCTCGCGTGCCCGTGAGCGCACGGAGCGCGGCACCCAGTCGAGCGCGCGTAGCTCGTCGATGATCGCACCCTTGATTCGGGCGATCGCGTACGTCTCGAACTTGATGTCGCGGCCCGGGTCGTAGCGCTCGATCGCTCCGATCAGCCCGAGCAGCCCATAGGACACGAGATCGCCTTCGTCGACGTGGGCCGGCAGGCCCGAGCCGAGGCGCCCGGCGACGTACTTGACGAGCGGCGCGTACGTCAGGATCAGGCGATCGCGGATCGCCTTGTCGTTTGTCCGCCGGAACTCCAGCCAGAGTGTGTGTGTGTCCTCCCCTGCCACAAAGTGAGAATACGCGCTAGAAGCGCGTTCTCCTTAGTGCGGAGTACGCGAGCGACCCCATCCAGGCCGCGAGAGCCCCCGAGGCGACCGCGATCGGCCACTGGGAGGCTGTCGCGCTGTAGACCGCGATCCCGGCAAACGCCACGGTGATCAGGCTGAAGAGGGCGGCCAGGGGCACGCGGCGATGGTACTGCGGAGACCGCCGATACAATCGGAACCGCAGCCCAGGGGCGTGGCGCAATTGGTAGCGCACCGGTCTCCAAAACCGGGGGTTGCAGGTTCGAGTCCTGTCGCCCCTGCTCTGCGTGTTCAGGCCGAAACCCCGTGGCGATGCGGGGTTTCGTGCTGACCGCCGTGATTCCAGAGCGAATCAGGGTCGGTGCGGTAGCAGGGATTCGGCTTTCCCTCACCGGCGCTTAATACCGCCCGGTTCCCGCGCGAGTAGGCTGACGTTTCGCCACCATCGAGATCCGAATCGAGGTGTTCGCATGGCTGTCACGGTCACCGACGCGACGGCGAGGAGCGGAAAGCGACGGGGGAACGAGGCACTGCTCGGCCACCGAGGCGAGGAAGGAAGCTCGACCGCGTGGTCGGACGAGCGGGTCGCGTTCGCCTGCGAGTGCGACCGGAGCGGCTGTTCGGAAACGGTCTGGATGGTCGAGAGCCACTTCCGCCGGGTCGCGCAGGCGGACGGCGTCACGCTCGTAGCGCTCGGTCACGCCGGGCCGGGCGATCACGTGATCGCCAGCACTGCCAACTACCTCCTCGTCAGCAGGGACTGAGGCGCAAAGGACCGGCCTCAGGGGTTGGCGGAGGCCGTGGCCGCCGGCTGCTGCACGCCGAGCGGCAGCCGGAGCAAGAACGTCGAGCCCTTCCCGGGCGCCGACTGAACGTCGAGCGTGCCTTCGTGGGAGGAGACGATGTCCCGGGCGACCGCGAGCCCGAGCCCGGTGCCGCCGACGGTCGCCGCGGCGTCGGCCGCGCGGAAGAACTTCTCGAAGACGCGCTGACCGTCCTGCGGACTGATGCCGATGCCGTCGTCGGAAACGGAGACGACCGCGTCGCGCCCTTCCGAGCGCACCGAGACCCTCACCTCCCCGTCCGGGGGCGAGTACTTGATCGCGTTCGAGAGCAGGTTGCCGACGACCTGCGAAAGCCGGTCGCGATCGCCGTCCACGACCAGGGGCTCGCCAGGAAGGTCGAGCGCCAGGCGATGGCTCGCGGGCTCCAGGAAGAACAGCTGCGCCTGCTCGCGGACGAGCTCGGCGAGGTCGAACCGCGTTCGAACCAGCGTGAGGTCGCCGCCGGCCAGGAGCTGCACGTCCAGGAAATCACCGGCGAGCGACGCGAGGCGGCGGGCCTGCGTGTCGATGATCTCCAGATAGCGGCGTTGTTCGTCGGGCGGAAAATCGCGTTCGAGCAGCAGGGCCGTGAAGCCGAGCACAGCCGAAAGAGGCGTGCGCAGCTCGTGCGAGACCATGCTGATCAGGTCGCGCTTGTGCCGCTCGCCTTCACGGAGCTGCTCGTTCTGGGCGATCAGCTGGTGCCGCCCAAGCTCGAGCGAGCCCGTCATCGAGTTGAAGGCCGTCACGAGCGCGCTGACCTCCGCCGTTCCCTCGGGTTCGAGGCGCACGGTGAGGTCCCCGCCTGCAACCTCGACCGCGGCTTCCGCGACCCGGCGCACTGGTCGCGCCACACCGCGTGCGACCCAGGCGCCGAACAACAGCACGAGCGCGGACGAGACGACGATCGCGCCGATGCCGACGCCGACCGCGACGTTCGCCACATCTCGCGCGTGTGCCGACGCGTTTCCGGCCCGCCGGTTCTCGGCCGCGAGCAGCTCGTCGAGGGTGCCGTTGATCTCGCCGATGCGGCGCTTCGCCTCACTGCCCGCCGCCTGTCCGGTCGCCGCCGCCCGTGAGAGCTGCGCGAGGAAGATCACATTGTCGGCGTAGTCGACCAGGTACCCCTGCAGCTCGTTCTCGACGCGCTGGGCCCGCACCCGCTGTGGCGGATCGTCCCGGACGAGATCGCGAAGGCGACCGACGTCGGCGGGCACGCGCGCTCGTGCGGTTTGAAAGATGACGACGAACCGAGGGTTTGCCGAAAGCACGTAGCCGCGCAACGCCGACTCGAGATCGGCCGAGAGCGTCCTCACGCGAAGTGTCGCGACGGTGACGTCCTTCGAGCGCGATTCCCGCGCCTCCGCGTTCCGGAGCGAAAGGATGGCGACGAGTGCGGCGACGAAGAGGATGCCGACGAGTGCTGCGATGCCGGCGGCGAGCAGCCCAACTCGCTGGACGAGCGACAGGCGCCTCACCGGCCGCGCCCGACGAGCTCTTCGGCGATCGACAGCACATCCTCGACACGAAACGGCTTCGGCAGGAAGCTGTCCGCGCCGTTCTCCAGCGCGAGGGCGACGTCCTCCGGCGCCTGCCACGCCGAGACCACGACCACCCCGAGGTCCTGCAGGGCAGGATCGGCTCTGATCTCGCGCAACACGTCGATCCCACCGAGCCCCGGCAGCATCACGTCGAGGAACACGAGGTCGGACGGCGACTCACGCAACTGGATGAGCGCCGTTTCCCCGTCCGAAGCCTCCTCGCACCGAAACGTGTCGCCGAGTGTCACGACGATCAGCTCCCGCAGCGGTGCCTCGTCGTCGACGACGAGCACACGCGGCCGATCGTCGACCAGCCCGCCCGTCACCCGACCAGCCGGAAGAGGAGCACCTCGTGCCGCGGGCGAAGGTGGGTTGCCGTGACCGTGAGGGTGCCGCGCGCATTGTCGTAGAGGCCGGTGCCGCCGACAACCGGAATCTCATAGAGGAGCCTCGACTGCAGCGCGCCGGCGGCGACGAGCGTTCCTTTCGGAAGCACGTAGGTCGCAACGCACGTCCGGTTTCGCGCGTCGACGAATGTGCAGGTGACCACTCCGCGACCGATGGGCTTGCGTGTGACGCGCGGGTTGTAGAGCCGCTCGGTGACCGTCTCGATGGTGCCCGCGTCGGCGCCGTTCGCCGGATGCGCCAGGCGATATGTCACTTGGACGTCGGTGATCCGGATCTGTGCGGGCCCCGTAGCTCCCTGCGCACCGAGTGTCAGGGCCAGCGCGACGCCCATGCCGGCGAGCGCTCCCAGCGCCACTCCTCGCCTCTTGGCTCGAATCATGAATCCCCCCTTCTCGTCGCCGTGAACAGTTTCGCACAGGCGCCCGTCGGGCCGTGCTCAGCGGCCGGTGAGCAGCGCGACAGCAGCCCGCGCCGCCACGAGCTCCTCACGGGCCCGGACGACGGAGACACGGACGACCGAGGACGGCGAGCTGAGGTCGGCATCCATCTCGCAGACCGCGTTGCGCGTCTCGTCCAGCTCGATCCCGAGGTAGCCGAGCCGCCGGCAAACGCGACTGCGCACGAGCGCGGATCCCTCGCCGATTCCTGCCGTGAAGACGAGCGCATCCAGACCGTGCGTCGCCGCGCTCATCGCGCCGATCGCGGCGACCAGACGGTGCACGAACACGTCGAAGGCACGGATCGCGTCGTCCTCCCCGGCGACCACCCGCTCCTCGAGCACGCGCATGTCACCCGAGCCGCCGGCGAGCCCTTTCAGGCCGGCCTCATGGTTGAGAGCCAGGTCGAGCTCGTCGACGCCCAGCCCGTACTCGCGCATGACGTAGAGGATCGAGCCCGGATCGATCGAGCCCGAGCGGGTCGCCATCGGAACGCCTTCGAGCGGACTGAACCCCATCGTCGTGTCGACCGAACGGCCGTCGAGCACCGCAGTCACCGAGCAGCCACCACCGAGGTGGCAGACGATGAGCCGCGAAACCGGCACCCGTTCGGCGGACCACTGCACGGAGAGGCCGTGGAAGCCGTAGCGGTGCACCCCCCACTCCTCGCGCCACTGCCGCGGCAGGCCGTACGTCGCAGCCGCGTCGGGGATCGTGGCGTGAAAGCCCGTGTCGAACACCGCGACGTGCGGGACGTCGGGCAGCACGCTCTCCGCGTCCTCGATCGCCCGCATCGCAGGGGCGGTGTGCAGCGGCGCGAGCGGCTCGACCCGGAAGATCGCCGCGCGCACCTCACCGTCGATCACCACCGGCCGGCGAAACCTCGGACCGCCGTGGACGACCCGGTGCGCAACGGCCTCGACGCGACCGACCGCCGCGGCGAGCGAGTCGATCCGCTCGGCTGCTCCGTCCTCCCGGACGAGATGGAGCTTCATGCTCGTCGACCCGGCGTTGACGACGAGGACGTTCAGTCAGGCCACGACCAGTCGCGCACGTCCGGATGATCCTCGCCGTGCTCGCGCGTCCAGGCGCGCATCTGCAGGCGCTTGTCGACCATCTCCTGGCGGAGATGTGCGGCGCGCTCGGCGAGCCCCGGCACGCGGTCGATCACGTCGATCACGAGATGGAAGCGGTCGAGGTCGTTCAGCATCACCATGTCGAACGGTGTCGTCGTCGTTCCCTCCTCCTTGTAGCCGCGCACGTGGAGGTTGTCATGCGCCCGGCGCCGGTAGGTCAGGCGGTGGATGAGCCACGGGTACCCGTGGTAGGCGAACACGGCCGGAGTCGTCGGCGGGAAGAGCGCATCGAACTCATGGTCCGACAGACCGTGCGGATGCTCACTATCGGGCTGCAGGCGCATCAGATCGACGACATTGACGACGCGAACCTTCAACGCGGGCAGGCGGTCACGCAGCAACGCTGCCGCGGCGACCACCTCGAGCGTCGGGGTGTCTCCCGCGCAGGCGAGGACGACGTCCGGCTCGCCGCCGTCGTCGTTCGATGCCCAGTCCCAGATCCCGATGCCGCGTGTGCAATGAACGATCGCCTCGTCCATCGGCAAGTAGTTCAACGCCGGCTGCTTGCCGGCGACGATCACGTTCACGTAGTTGCGGCTCCGCAGACAGTGATCGGCAACGCTGAGGAGCGTGTTCGCATCCGGCGGGAGATAGACGCGGACGACCTCCGCCTTCTTGTTCACGACGTGATCGATGAAGCCCGGATCCTGGTGCGAGAAGCCGTTGTGGTCCTGCCGCCAGACGTGCGAGCTGAGCAGGTAGTTCAACGACGCGATCGGCCTGCGCCAGGGGATCTCGCGGGTGACCTTCAACCATTTCGCGTGCTGGTTGAACATCGAGTCGACGATGTGAATGAACGCCTCGTAGCAATTGAAGACGCCGTGCCTGCCCGTCAGCAGGTAGCCCTCGAGCCAGCCCTGGCACAAATGCTCGGACAGCACCTCGACGACGCGGCCCTCCGGCGCGAGGTGCTCGTCGGTCGGCAGGATCGCCGCCTCCCACTGCCGGTCGGTGACGGAGAGGATGTCGCCGAGCCGGTTCGACTCGGTCTCATCCGGGCCGAACACCCGGAAGCTGTCGGGGTTCGCGTCGACGACGCCCGCGAGAAAACGCCCGAGCACCCGCATCGCCTCGCTCGAGCCCGTCGCCGGACGGTCGACGTCGACCGCAAACCGACGGAAGTCCGGAAGCTCGAGGTCGCGCAGCAGCAAACCGCCGTTCGCATGGGGATTGGCGCTCATGCGGCGCTCGCCGTCCGGCGCGAGGGCACGCAACTCGGGGACGAGCGCCCCCTGGTCGTCGAACAGCTCCTCGGGGCGGTAGCTGCGCAGCCACTCCTCGAGCTGGCGGCGATGTTCCTCGTTGTTGCGCGTGTCGGCGAGCGGCACCTGGTGTGAGCGCCACGTGTTCTCGACGGGCAGCCCGTCCACGATCGCCGGCCCGGTCCAGCCCTTCGGCGTGCGCAGGATGATCATCGGCCAGCGCGGCCGCTCGCGTGCCGTGCGCTTGAGCTCGGCGATCTCGTCGAGCGCGTCGTCGAGCGCGGCCGCGAGGTCGCGGTGCACCTGCTCGGGCTCGTCGCCGGAGACGATCAGCGGCCGATGGCCGTAGCCCTCGAACAGCGCGACGAGATCGGGCTCGGGGATCCGCGCGAGCACGGTCGGGTTCGCGATCTTGTAGCCGTTCAGGTGCAGAATCGGGAGCACAGCGCCGTCACGCTGCGGCTGCAGGAACTTGTTTGCGTGCCAGCTCGTCGCAAGCGGCCCCGTTTCGGCCTCGCCGTCGCCGACAACGCAGGTGACGAGCAAATCCGGATTGTCGAAGGCCGCCCCGTACGCATGGGCCAGCGAGTAGCCGAGCTCGCCACCCTCGTGGATCGAGCCCGGCGTCTCCGGCGCAACATGGCTCGGGATCCCGCCCGGGAACGAGAACTGCCTGAAGAGGCGCCGCAGACCCTCCTCGTTCTCCTGGATGTGCGCATAGAACTCGCTGTAGGAGCCCTCGAGGTAGGCGTTCGCGACCATCCCCGGCCCGCCGTGGCCGGGACCGCAGACATAGATCGCGTTCAGGTCGCGGGCGCGGATCTGACGGTTCATGTGCGCGTAGACGAGGTTCAGGCCGGGTGTCGTGCCCCAATGGCCGAGCAACCGCGGCTTGACGTGCTCGGGCCGCAGCGGCTCGCGCAGCAGCGGGTTGTCGAGCAGGTAGATCTGCCCGACCGAGACGTAGTTCGCGGCACGCCAGTAGGCGTCGATCAACCGAAGCTCCTGCGGCTCGATCGGTGTCCGCGCCATGGCCGTCACTCTGCCAGTTCCCTGCAAGCCGTGGAGATCCGCAATTCCACGGATTCGCGGAGCCGCGGCGCCGCGCGACACTGGCAACGCACCCGAACAGGAGGCGCGCAACGGCCACGCGCGAGCAGTGGGCTCCGCTCCCCGACCTCGAGATCGTCGAACGGCGGTTGCGCCGCCTCTTCGAGGACGTTGGCGCCCCACCGTCGGTGACCCTGGCTGCCGATGTCCACGAGACCGGCATCGGCAAAGGTGCTGCGAAACCACGGAACGTGAAGATCCTCGAGAAGTGACCCCGGACACGCCCAAACCTTGCGCGGCCGCCGGATGACTCCGCGGCGGCCGCGCAGACAGTTCGAGAAAGGACGTTCATGACAAAGGCGACGACCCCAGCCCCAGCCGTCGGTGATCACGTCGAAATCGTCGGTCACAAGGTCGGCGAGGCCCCACGCAGCGGTGAGATCGTCGAGGTGCTCGGCCCAGCACCGAACCAGCACTTCCGAGTCCGCTGGGAGGACAGCCACGTCTCGCTGCTCTACCCGGGCAGCGACGTGGAGATCGTTCATCAGCGTGCTTCGTCGACCGCCCGCAAGCCCCGCGGGACGGCTCACCCCGCCTGAGCCCGGCTCACCCCGCCGAGTGCGCCCTGGCGTCGATTCGCTCGGCGAATTCGGCGCCGCCTTCGATCGCCCGGCGCACTGGGCACGCCGCGGCCACGGCGTCGAGACGCGCGACTTGGGCCGGCGTCAGTTCGGCGCCGATGCTGATCTCGATCTCGAATCGCCTCGGCACGGACCGATGGTCGTAGTCGACGTCCACCGACACCTCCCCGAGCGCCCAGCCCTTCGTACGGGCATACATGACGAGCTGCGTCGAGATGCACGCAGCGAGCGCCGCCGGCAGCAGCTCGTGCGGTGAAGGACCGGCGTCCTCACCGCCGACGGTCTCGGGCTCGTCCGTCGTCAGGTGGTGACGTCCGTCGATCTCGACGTCCTGTCGCAGTGTCCCCGGGATCGCCCGGGCGGAAGCAGTGAGGTTCATACCTGCACTGTGGCCCGAGCGGAGGGGCGGTGCCATCGGGGAGGCTGCCGAACGGGCTGCGGCAAACCCCGGCGCCGAGAACGACGAGGGAGCGCCCCCAGACGCTCCCCGGTCGTACCTGACAAGGCGGTTGATCACATGGCGATCGGTTTGCGGTGTTCCTGTTGAACGTGCTCAGTCGTCGCCACTGCCCAGAGAAGGACGAAGGCCAGAACGAGCAACGAGAGCGCCGTCAGCGAACCGGTCACGATGGCGAGCACCGCGAGCACGAGCGCGACCGTCCCGAGCCCGGCGAGCAGGCGCGTCAGAACACCGCTCGAGCGCGTGCCGAGAGAGCACGCTCCAATGCCGAGCAGCGTGACTGCTGCTGCCGCCCAACGGTGGCTGTCGCCGACGAGTGGCACGTTCCATCCTTGATGCGTTGCGAAGAACGTGAGCACCGCGAGCGCGGTCAGCGTCGTGGCGGCGACGTCCTTGGGTTTCAAAGCAATCACTCTCGTACCTCCCTTCTGAAGGTCAGCCGCCGGCGGGCACGTATGCCGCTCCTGCGGCGAGAACCGCTTGCGCCGCCGCGAGCCGGGCGACCGGAACACGGAAGGGCGAGCAGGAGACGTAGTCGAGGCCGATGCTCTCGCAGAAGGCGATCGACGCAGGGTCACCTCCGTGCTCGCCGCAGATCCCGATCTCGATCGACGGCCGTGTCGCCCGGCCGCGCTCGACCGCTGTGCGGACAAGCTCCCCGACGCCCTCGACGTCGATCGTCTGGAACGGGTCTTGGGCCAGCAGCCCGTGCTGGAGGTAGAAGGTCAGGAAACGGCCCTGGGCGTCGTCGCGAGAGACGCCGAGCGTCGTCTGCGTGAGGTCGTTCGTCCCGAACGAGAAGAAGTCGGCATGGACGGCCAATTCGCCGGCACGCAGCGCCGCCCGGGGCAGCTCGATCATCGTGCCGACGCGGTACTCGAGACCGCCTTCCTCGGCAACGGTCCGAGCCGTCAACTCGACGAGCCATTCCAGCTCGGACGCGAATGCGACCAGCGGGTGCATGATCTCGATGATCGGGAGGACTCCCATCCGCTGTTCGACAGCCTGCCCGGCGCGCACGATCGCCTTGATCTGCATCTCGTAGATCTCCGGCCGCTCGATCCCGAGGCGACAGCCGCGGGTGCCGAGCATCGGGTTTGCCTCGCGGAGGGACTCGATCCGCTCGCGAATGTGCAGGTCCTCGACCTCCGCGGGATCAGGAAGGAACTCGTGCAGCGGCGGGTCGAGCAGCCTGATCGTGACCGGCAATCCCGCCATGGCCTCGAAGATCCCTTCGAAGTCTGACTGCTGCATCGGCAGGAGCTGCTCCAGTGCCGCCGCGCGTTCCTCGACGGTCGACGCGAGGATCATCTCGCGAACGATCGGGAGGCGTTCCGCGGCCATGAACATGTGCTCGGTGCGGCAGAGGCCGATCCCCTCCGCCCCATGCTTGCGCGCACGCTCGGCGTCCAGAGGCGTGTCGGCGTTCGCGTAGACACGCAGACGCCGCACGTCGTCGGCCCAGTCGAGAATCGTCGCGAGGTTGGCGTCGGGCTCAGGCTCGACGAGCGGTGCAAGCCCGAGGATCACGCGACCGGTGGTGCCGTCGATCGTCAACGGATCGCCTTCGCGGATCGCCACGTCGCCGATCCGTGCGATGCGCTCGTCCAGATCGATGTCGAGCGCGGCACAGCCCGCGACGCACGGCTTGCCGAGCCCCCGGGCGACGACCGCTGCGTGCGAGGTCATCCCACCGCGTGCGGTCAGAATGCCCTGGGCCGGTAGGAGGCCGTGGATGTCGTCCGCCGTCGTCTCCGGCCGGACGAGGATGATGTCCTCGCCGTCCGCGCTGCGAGCGGCGGCCGTGTTGGCGTCGAAGATCGCGAGCCCGCAGGCGGCTCCCGGCGACGCGCACAGGCCTGTGGCGACGACGACGAGCTCGGCACGGGGGTCGATGGTCGGGTGCAGGAGCTGTTCGAGCTGTGCGGGATCGATTCGCTGCACTGCCTCGTCGCGGCTCAACAGGCCCTCCCCCGCCATGTCGACTGCGGTGCGAAGGGCGGCCGTCGCGGTCCGCTTGGCTCCGCGTGTCTGCAGGAGATAGAAGCGTCCGCTCTCAACGGTGAACTCGACATCCTGCATGTCGCGGTAGTGCCGTTCGAGCTCGGCAACCGCGGTCACGAGCTGCGCATGGGCCTCGGGCAACACGGCGCGCATCTCGGCGACGGGCAACGGCGTGCGGGTCCCGGCGACGATGTCCTCGCCCTGCGCCTCCGAGAGGAACTCGCCGTAAAGGCCGGGCTCTCCCGTCGCCGGATCGCGGCTGAAGCACACACCGGTGGCCGAGCGCGAGTCACGGTTCCCGAACACCATCTGCACGACGTTCGCAGCGGTGCCCGCGTCCTCGGAGATGCCCGCCGTCTTGCGATAGACCTGGGCGCGCGGGGCGTTCCAGGAGTCGAAGACCGCAGCGACGGCGGCGAAGAGCTGCTCTTTGGGGTCCTGCGGAAAATCGGTTCCGGTCGCATCCAGGTAGATGCCGCGGAAGGCGTCGACCAGCTCGTTGAGGTCGTCGTGAGTCGGTGTTTCGTTGTGATCACGCGCCTCGAAGGCTTCGAGCTCCTTGGCGAAGAGCGCCGAGTCGATGCCCGCGACGACCTCGCCGTACATCTGGATCAGGCGCCGATAGTCGTCGAGCAGGAAGTGCACCGCCTCGGGCTGTGCCTGCCTGATCACGGCGTCGCCCATGCCGAGGTTCAGGACGGTCTCCATCATCCCCGGCATCGAGACGGGCCCACCGGAGCGCACGGAGACGAGCAGCGGATTCGCGGGATCGCCGAAGCGCTGGCCGGTGCGCTCTTCGAGCAGCGCGAGGTGCTGTTCGATCTCCTCGCGGAGATCGGCCGGCAACGGTCCATGGTCGGCGAGATAGTGGCGGCACGCTTCGGTCGTGATCGTGAACCCGGCCGGAACCGGCAGGTCGAGCGCCGTCATCTCGGCGAGGCCGAGGCCTTTGCCGCCGAGCACGTCGCGGCCTCCCTCGCAGTATTCGTCGAAGTCGTAGACCAGCTTGGCAGTCATGCTGCGCACCTCCCGAGAAGGACGTCCCAGTCGGCCGCGGCGCGCGGGTTGGCCATCGGCTCGACGCTGACACTCATTACTTCGAGTCTTGGGTGGGCTCGGGGAAGCAGCATCGGCGCGATCCCGGATCGGGTCGCGGATTTTCCCGCAGGTCGCCCGTGGCCGCCCGGGCACGCCGAGGCGGCCGCCGGAGCGGCCGCCTCGTGGGAGTGGTCTCGTCAGACCGCGTGTGCGACGGGCACGAGCACCCGCTGCGCGAGCTCGAAGAGTCGCGTCGAGTAGCCCCACTCGTTGTCGTACCAGGAGACGACCTTGACCTGTGTCCCCCCTGCGACCAGCGTGAGGCCCGAGTCGAAGATCGACGAGAACCGCGACTTGATCACATCCGACGACACGAGCGGCTCATCGCTGTACTGGAGAATCCCCTCGAGCTCGTCGGTGGCGGCCGCCGCGGCGAACAACGAGTTGACCTCGTCGACCGAGGTGGGACGCTCGACGTCGACCGTCAGGTCGACGAGGGAACCGGTGAGCACCGGCACACGCGTGGCAAAGCCCTGCAGCTTCCCGGCGAGCTCGGGGATGACGAGCCCGATCGCGGTCGCGGCGCCGGTCGAGGTCGGCACGATGTTCGCGGCCGCGGCACGGGCGCGGCGCAGGTCCTTGTGGGGCAGGTCGACCAGGCGCTGATCGCCCGTGTAGGCATGAATCGTGGTCATGACCCCGTGACGGATCCCGAGCCCTTCGTGCAAGACCTTCGCGACAGGCGCCAGACAGTTGGTCGTGCAGGAGGCGTTCGAGACGATGCTGTGCGCCAGCGGGTCGTACGTGTCGAAGTTGACGCCGAGAACGAGCGTCGCATCGATGTTCTTGCCCGGCGCAGAGAGGATGACCTTCTGCGCGCCCGCGGTGATGTGCGCGCCCGCGTCGTCACGTGCGCGGAACTTGCCGGTGCACTCGAGCACGACCTCGGCCGAGACCTCCGCCCACGGGATCGCCTGTGGAGCCGTCTCGGCGAACACGGGGATCCGAGTGCCGTCGACGACAAGCGCACCCTCCTCGACCTCGACAACACCGGGGAATGGGCCGTAGAGCGTGTCGCGGCGCAGCAGGTGAGCGAGCGTCGCGACGTCGGCAACGTCGTTGATCCCGGCCCATTCGATCTCGGCGCCGCTCTCATGGGCCGAGCGAAACGCGCAGCGTCCAACGCGGCCGAATCCGTTGATCCCCACACGAACGGTCATTTTGCTTCTCCTTTTGAGCTTCTAGGTGAGTGCGGGTGCCGGCGCGGGCTCCGGCACGATGAGGAGCGGACGTGTCGCATCGCCGATCAAGGCCCGGGAGGTGCTGCCGAGCAGGAACCGCTTGATACCGGTCAGGTGACGAGATCCGACCACGATGAGGTCGACGTCGAGATCGTCCGCGACCGCGGAGATCTGCGTCGGCGGATAGCCCACCAGCAACTCCGTCTTGCTGGGCACGCCGAGTTTCTCGGCCTTGGCGCAGGCGGCGATCAACAGTTCGGTTTGCGCCCGCTCGGGCACGCGATCGGGCTTCCCCTCCCCGTGAACGAACTGCTCTCCGACGATCGAGACCACGTTCACGAACACGACCTCCGACGCTTCGTCGACGGCCAGCGCCAGACCCTGTTCGACCGCTGCCTGAGACGCCGGGGTGTCGTCGATCGCGATCAGGATGCGTTTCAGCTTCCGTGTCATCGCTGCCTCCTTTGTCGCTTCCAGACTGCACCCGGCTCCCAGGCGGCGCACCGGGGTTTTCCCGCAGTTGCCTCGGGGCGTTCGCCGATTCCCTGGACACCGCCGACCGAACATGATCGAGTGAAGCTCCAGCGAAAAGGAGGCGTCTCATGTACGAGATCGTGCTCTGGGCGACCGACGCATCACCTACTTCGGACGGCGCGCTCGTGGAGGCCCGGCGGCTTGTGCAGCCCGGCGGCCGCCTGATCGCATTTCACTGTGACGAACGATTCCTCGGCGGACGCTCGGGAGGGATGCCGGTTCTCGCCGACGAGACCGACCGCCGCGAAAAGCTGCTCGCACAGATCGAGCAGCTGAAGGCCGACGGCATCGACGCCGAACTGGTCGTCGAGACGACCCACGCCAACACCGCGGGGGAGATCGCCAAGGCGGCCGAGATCCATGGGGCAGACATCATCGTTTGCGGCACCCGTGGCTTCGGTGTCGTCGCAGGCGCCGTCGCCGGCAGTGTCGCGATGCGGCTGCCGCACCTGGCGGCCTGCCCGGTGATCGTCGTCTCGGAGCGGGCGGCGGAGCGCACCGCGCTCGGACGCCGGTAGCGAGCCCCGTCGCGGGCGCCGCGCGAGGACCGCGGCGCCTGACCTTCGTCCGTGACGGCGACAATCCACATCGAGCACCTGCACGTCGTGCGCGGCGGGCGGACCGTGATCGAGGATCTCTCCCTCGACGTCTCACCCGGCCGTGTGACCGGCCTGCTCGGGCCGAGCGGCTGCGGCAAGTCGACCCTGATGCGCGCCATCGTCGGCGTCCAGGTGGTCGCCGCCGGCCGCGTCGAGGTCCTCGGCCGCGCGGCGGGCGAGCCGTCGCTGCGGCACGACGTCGGCTACCTGACGCAGTCGCCTTCCGTCTACACCGACCTGACGGTGACCGAGAACCTGCAGTACTTCGCGGCCGTGACGGGAGCTCCGCCGGGCAGCGTGGACGAGGTGCTCGCCCAGGTCGCGCTCCAGGATGCCGCAGGGCAGGTCGTAGGCTCGCTCTCGGGAGGACAGCGCACACGCGCCTCGCTCGCGACGACGCTCGTCAATCGTCCCACTGTGCTGGTGCTCGACGAGCCCACGGTCGGGCTCGACCCGATCCTGCGCGCCGACCTGTGGCAGTCGTTCCACGAGCTCACCGACGCCGGAGCGACGCTGCTCGTCTCGAGCCATTCGATGGAAGAGGCGGCCGAGTGCGACGACCTCCTCCTGATGCGAGAGGGGGCGATCCTCAGCGCGACGACTCCTGACGAGCTGCGGGAGCGCACCGGAGAGCACGACCTCAGCCGCGCGTTCCTCGCCGTCGTTCGCGGGGCCGGCGCGTGACGGCCACCGCCCAGCGCGTGCTGCGGCAGATCCGGCGCGACCCGCGCACGATCGCGCTGCTGATCGGCGTGCCCGTCGGGCTCCTGACGCTGCTGCGCTACGTGTTCGACTCGCAGGTCACGACCTTCGAGCACATCGGCGCGCCGATGTGCGGGCTCTTCCCGTTCACGCTGATGTTCCTGATCACGTCGATCGCGATGCTGCGGGAACGAACGTCCGGGACGCTCGAACGCCTGATGTCGCTTCCCATCTCGAAGGCCTCCCTGCTCGGCGGGTACGCGATTGCCTTCGGCGTCCTCGCTGCGGTCCAGGCGGCGATCGTCTGCACCGTCGGCTTCGCCTGGCTCGGCCTGAACGCCGCGCACGGCGCGTGGCTCGTCGGTCTCCTCGCGGTCGGCAATGCGCTGCTCGGGATGGCGCTCGGCCTGTTCGCGAGCGCATTCGCGCGCACCGAGTTCCAGGCGGTGCAATTCATGCCCGCAATCGTCTTCCCGCAGCTGCTGCTCTGCGGCCTCTTCGTGCCCCGCAGCGCGATGGCCGGCCCGCTGCAGGTCGTCGCAGACGCCTTCCCGCTGACCTACGCCTTCGATGCGCTCAGCCGGGCGACCCATCCGGGCCCGCTCGGCCGGACGTTTGCACTCGACGTCGTCGTCGTGATCGGCTCGACGCTTGCCGCCCTGGCGCTCGGCGCAGCCACACTGCGCCGCCGGACGCCGTAAGCGGCCGCAGGAACGCCTGGGGATTTCCCCGATGCGCAGCCGGCCGGCCGGCGCGAAGGTGAAGCCATGAGTCCCGCCGTCAACTCACTCGGCATGGTCGTCGCGACGCTCCTGATGCTGCTGGCAGGCCTGTCGAAGAAGCGCCTCGAGTGGAAGCCACGCGACCGGACGAAACGGAGTCGCAAGCCGCCCAGCCCGCCCTTGGGTGCCTGATCGTCGCTCGACCGGGCGTCAGCCCTCCCAGTCGCCGGTGATCAGCGCGTAGAGCAGCGCCTGCTCGGTGGGCATCCGGTTCGCCGCCTGGCGCCAGACCACCGACTGCGGGCCGTCGATCACCTCGGCCTGAACCTCGCTGCCGCGGTGCGCAGGAAGGCAGTGCATGAAGCTCGCTCGCCGCGCGGCGAGCGACATCAGCTCCTCGGTCACCTGGTACGGCGCGAGCACCCGTTCGCGCTCGGCTGCCTCGGACTCCTCCCCCATCGACGTCCAAACGTCGGTGTAGACGACGTCTGCACCGGCGACGGCGAGCCGCGGATCTCGCACGACGGCCACGTCTCCACTCAGAGCCGGCTCGTAGCCTGCGGGCGTTGCGACCGTCAGCTCGAGACCGGTCAGGCCCGCGGCCTCGACCAGCGAGTTGACGACGTTGTTCCCGTCGCCGACGAACGCCAACTTGATCCCGTCGAGGCTGCCGTACAGCTCACGGATCGTGAGCAGGTCGGCCAGCGCCTGGCAGGGGTGGTGCTCGTCGGTCAGCGCGTTGACGACCGGAATGGTCGCCGCCGCCGCGAGCTCTTCGACGGTCGAGTGCGCGAAAGTCCGCACGGTCACTGCAGCGGCGTAACTCGACAGCGTGCGTGCCGTGTCGGCGATCGTCTCGCCGCGGCCGAGCTGCAGCTCGTCGGGGCGAATGACCTGGTCCTCCATCCCGAGGCGTGAGGCGGCCGTCGCGAACGAGATCCGCGTTCGCGTCGACGGCTTGTCGAACAGCGAGACGACGATGTCGCCCTCGAGCGCGTGCAACCAGCCGTAGGGGCGCTCCTTCATGCGCGCCGCGAGGTCGAGCACCTGCTCGAGCTCGCTCGCCCGAAGGTCGGCCAGCCGGAGCAGGTGCCGGGTGCGGGACCGTGTTGCCATCACTCCTCCCTCATGCCGTGGTCATCAGGTGCAGCGTGCCGAGAATTGGAGCGAGCACGTCCTCCAACGTCGGATGCCCGACCTCTTCGAGGTCGTAGGTGGCGTGCCTGATCGGGTGTCGCGACTCGATCAGCCTGCTCAGGTCGATCGGCGTCCCGGTGACGACCACATCGCAGTCGGTCGCGTTGATCGTCTCCTGCAGGTCGTGGAGCTGCTGACCCGAGTACCCCATCGCCGGCAGGACGTTGACCAGGTGCGGCCACCGCTCGAGCGTCTCCTTGATCGTCCCGACCGCGTACGGCCGGGGATCCACCAGGGTGGCCGCGCCGGCGTTGCGGGCGGCGACCGTGCCCGCCCCGAACGCCATGCCTCCGTGCGTGAGCGTCGGCCCGTCGTCGACGACGAGCACACGCTTGCCGAGGACGGCGTCGCCGGCCTCCAGGTGCACCGGTGACTTCGCATACACCACCCTCGCGGCTGGATTCACGCGCTCGACGTCGGCCACGACGCGCAGGACATCTGCGGGCTCGGCCGTGTCGACCTTGTTGACGACGACGACGTCCGCCATCCGGAGATTGACCTCACCCGGGTGGTAGGTCAGCTCGTGGCCTGCCCGCAGGGGATCCACGATGACGATGTGCACGTCGGGTGTGTAGAACGGGAAGTCGTTGTTGCCGCCGTCCCAGATGATCACGTCGGCCTCCGCCTGCGCCTGCGCCAGGATCTCGGCGTAGTCGACTCCGGCGTACATGACCATTCCCAGCTCGACCGGCGCCTCGTATTCCTCGCGTTCCTCGAGCGTGGGGCTCGCGGCGTCGATGTCGGCCAGCGAGCCGAAGCGCTGCACCCGCATCGCCTCGAGGTCGCCGTACGGCATCGGGTGCCGCACGAGCGCGACCGACAGGCCGTGCGAGCGCAGGATGCGACCGACCGCGCGGGTCGTCTGGCTCTTACCGCAGCCGGTTCGGACCGCGGTGACGGCGATCACCGGCTTGACGCTGTTCAGCATCGTCGAGCGGGGGCCGAGCAACGTGAAGTCGGCGCCTGCCGCAAGCGCGATCGACGCCTTGTGCATGACCACCTCGTGTGCGAGGTCGGAGTACGCGAGCACGACCTCGTCGACGTCCTCGCGCAGGATCAGGTCGGCGAGCTCGTCCTCCGGGACGATCGGAATGCCTCTTGGATACAAGGGGCCGGCCAGCGACGGCGGGTAGAGCCGGTCGTCGATCCCTGGAATCTGCGCCGCCGTGAAGGCGACGACGTGCTGGTCCGTGTCTTCGCGAAAGACCGTGTTGAAGTCGTGGAAGTCGCGCCCTCCGGCGCCCATGATCACGACGCGTCTCATGATTGCTCCTTTTCGCTGCGTCAGATGACGGCGGAGTCGGGCCTCACTCTCGAAGCCACAGGTGTGATCTCCAACGAGGTCGAGCCTGGTTGCTCGCTGCGAGGAGCACGAAGCACCACGATGCCGTCCGCGATTCGAACGGTGAGGTGGGTCGTGTCGGCTCCCTCGGGCAGGTGGAAGTCGCGACGGAACTCGGTCGGCCCGCGCTCGTCCTGCAGGTAGTGGTGATCGCCGGCATGCCCGAAGCGATGCCCGCTGACGCTCACCACGGGCCCCGACACGGACACGGCGAGCTCGTCCGGGCCGAACCCGGGAGCCTCGAGCTCGACCGTCACCGCTCTCTGCGTCAGATACACGTCCGCGCAGGGCAGACGCTGCGACGCGTGGCCGTTCGTCTCGATCGACATGGAACAGCCTCCTTCGAGTCTACGGCGCCATCGTCGGAGGACAGGTCGCACATCGCATCAGTGGCTTCGCTGACGAACCGTGCGGATCGCCGCTGATGCAGGCGATCGTGCGGGTTTCCCGCACTGGTGTTCCGCATGAGGCCGGATGGCGACGGGCGGCAGCCGCTTCACAGTGCCCGGAAAGGCCGGATGACCACCCCGGCCCAAGCGAAAAAGGAGTCAGAGATGCGCAAGTACCTAGAGATCGGAGGCGTCGTTGCAACGGTCGTGCTGATCGTGTTCGGCGCCGTCGCCATCGCCCTCGGCGTCAACGGCCGGAGCACCGTTCGCGACAGCCTCAAGGCGGAACAGATCGTCGGTAGCCCCGACATGACGAAGGCCGGGATCGCGGCCGAGGCCAAGGCGGCCGGACTGCCTTCCTCGATCAAGCTCCCGACGGCGAACATCGCCGGCAAGGCGATCGTCACGGGCGCGCTCGCCCGCGACTTCGCCGAGTACATGAGGATCCACGCGCTCGAGGCGAGCGGTGGACTGACGTACTCGCAGATGCCGCGCTATGCATCCGCTGACGGGAAGGGCACCAACGACGCGAGCAAGGCCAGCAAGGGGGCAAACGGACAGCCGCTCGACAACGCCGCCCGCAACACATGGGTGACCGAGACCGCGCTGTCGACCGCGCTCAACGCGAGCTTCCTCGCCGAGAACGTCGCGCTCTTCGGCATCGTCACCGGTGTCGCGTTCCTCCTCACCGGCATCGGCTTCGGGATCCTGGTGCTCTTCGGATCGCTCCGCGGCCGTGAACCGGCGCTTGAACTCTTCGGCAAGCGCAAGCCGGAGGCAGCGGGAACGACGACCGCTCCCGTCGCGTAAGACCTGCGCATCTCCGGAGGCGGGCCGTCTGCAGGCGGCCCGCCTTTGTACTTTCGATCAGGGAAGGCTGATGAAAACGGCAAGCACTGTTCTCGAACTGCTCGACACGGTCGCGTGATGCTCGGTGTTCGCGACACCCGTCGCGTCGCGTGGCGGCGGCAGCACGCCCAGCGGCACTACGTCGGATACGTGACCGTCAGCGAGGCGAACGTCCGGCTCACCGGCCGGGAGCAGGCGACGGGAATCGACGTCTCCCTTTCCATCCCCCACACCGCAATCCGCAGTGTCCGGGTCGGCACCAAGGAATCCGAGATGGTCGACGGCGAGTTGACGGTCGTGCTCGAGCTCCGCGACGAAGAGCCGATCTACGTCCGGCCGATCGGCAACGGCCCCCTCGATCTCGACGGCTTCGCCCGGAAGTTCCACGCGCAGTAGCTACGCGGGCGGCTCGAGCTGTCCGTGCTCGATCGCGTAGCGAACGAGCTCGGCACGGGTCGAAAGCTGGAGCTTGCGCATGATGTGGGCCCGGTGGGTCTCTGCGGTCCGCACCGAGATGAAGAGCTGCTTGGCGATCTCCTGGTTCGTGTGACCGAGCGCCAGGAGCCGCAGCACCTCACGCTCGCGGTCCGAGAGCGGATCCGAAGCGGCAGCCTCCTGTGCGGCGGCGTCGGCGGCAACCATCCGAGCGCCGAGGGCAGGGTGCACGTAGCGGTGCCCGCCCGCGACCTCGCGGATCGCCGCCACCACCTCCGCGTCGGCCGCCTCCTTCAGGACATAACCGCTCGCACCCGCCGCGAACGCCTCGCGCACGTAGCTCGGGTCGTCCTGCATCGAGAGCATCAGCACCTTGGCATCGGGGGCTTCGTGCAGCAACTTGGGCAAGGCGTCGATCCCGCTCTCGTCCGGCATGACGACATCGAGGAGGACGACGTCCGGTTTGCCGGCGCGGACCTCGAAGATCGCGTCACGCGCGTTGCCCGCATCGCCGATCACCTTCATGTCCTTCTCGGCCTCGAGCAGGAGCTTGAGACCCGAGCGAACGACTGCATGGTCGTCGACCACCACGATCCGGATCACGAGAGCGGCACCTCTGCGACGAGGCTCGTGCCCGTTCCGCGGTTCGACTCGATCGTCAGCCGCCCGTCGAGCAGAGCGAGGCGCTCGCGCATGCCTTCGAGACCGATGCCGCCGCGGAGCTCGTCTTCGGCGTCGAACCCGTGGCCGTCGTCCTCGACGAGAGCGGTCACAGCCCCACCGCGCCGGACGAGCAGCACGCTGACGCGCCGCGCCCCGGCATGCTTGGCAATGTTCGTCAACGACTCCTGCACGATCCGGTACAGCGTCGTCTCCACCTCGGACGGCAAGCGTTCGTCGCCAAGCTGTGACTCGAAATCCACTGTGATCCCGGTCGCGTCGACGAAGGTCTCGACGAGCCGCTCGAGGGCCGCCACGAGCCCGAAATCGTCGAGCGCCTTGGGCCGCAGCTCGACGGCCAGACGGCGCACGTCCTGCAGGGTGGCGACGACGAGCTCGCGCAGCTGCGCCAGGGCCGCCGGCTTGTCCTCGGCGCTCTCGAACGTCTTGAGCCCGAGCAGGACCGACGTGAGTGCCTGACCGGTCTCGTCGTGCAACTCGCGTGCGAGGCGGCGACGCTCGCCTTCTTGTCCTTCGATCACGCGCCGCAACGAATTGCGCTGGACGCGGCGGGAAAGCTCGACTGCGACGGCGGCGCGCTGCGCGAAGTGCTCGGCCAGCCTGAGGTCGGCGCTCGTGAAGCGCGGATCCCGGCCCACGCGGTCGTGCGCGAAAGCGATGCCGATCGAGCCGTCACGCGTCAGCAGCGGGACGTAGAGGCCCGTGGTGGCACCGAAATGGCGGGCCACCTCCTGCTCGACCTCCGGGTCGTCGAGCACCGCGTCGACCCGCTCGCTGTGGCCGCGCGCCAGCACCGCGCCGGCCTTGGTCGCGTACGGGATCACGTCGTGCAGCAGCTCGTTCGGCTGTTCGGAGGCAATCGCCTCGATCCGCAGGCCGTCCGGCGTGGGCAGTGCAATCGCGACCACCCGAGCGTGGATCAACTCGCGCAGCCGTTCGACGACGAGCTGCAGGAGCCGGGGAAGCTCGAGCTCACCGGCCAGGGCGGCGCTGATCTCCTGCAGCGACTCGAGCTGCCGTGACCATGCTGTGGCCGACTCGTAGAGGCGCGCGTTCTCGATCGCGACGGCCGCCTGCAGGGAGAGGAGCGTGATCAGCTCCTCGTCCCCCTCGTCGAAGTCGACTCCACCGTCCTTCTCGGTCAGGTAGAGATTGCCGTAGGCGACCCCGCGCAGCATGATCGGCGTCCCCAGAAAGGATTTCATCCGCGGATGGCCGGGCGGGAAGCCCACGGAGCGCGGGTCTTCGGCGAGATCGTGCAGACGCAGCGTGTGGGCGTCGGTGATCAGCGCGCCGAGGATGCCGCGGCCGTGCGGCAGTTCGCCGATGACCGCCCGTGTCTCCTCGTCGACTCCGTGCGTGACGAAGCGCTCCAGGCTGGCGCCGGTCGGGTCGATGACCCCGAGCGCCACGTAGCGGGCGCCGGTGACCAGCGCGGCCGCCTCGACAATGCGCTGCAGAACACCGTCGAGCGACAGCTCCGAGCTGATCGCGAGCCCGGTCTGCACAAGCGTGCGGAGCCGCGTCGATTGCTCGATTTGCACGAGCCCATCGTCGCAGAAGTCACCAGGTCTTCGGTGATGCGGCCGGCGCAGGCCGGCCGATCCGGACCCGCATGTCGACCGCGACGCAGCCGTCGGGGCCGGCCAGCACCGGGTTCAGGTCGAGCTCTGTCACCTCCGGCAGGTCGACCGCGAGCCGTGAGAGCCGGTGCAGGAGATTCGTCAGCGCAGGCCTGTCGGCGGCAGGAGCTCCCCGCCAGCCGTCGACGAGCTTTGCCGCCTTGCCGGTGCCGAGGAGCTCGGACGCGTCCACGTCGGTCAGCGGTGCGAGGGCGAAGTTGGCGGAGCCGATCAGCTCGGCGAGCACGCCACCCGGGCCGAACGCAACGAGCGGGCCGAACACGGGGTCCTGGACGATCCCGGCGAGCAGCTCGGCGCCCTCGGTGAGGAACTGCTGGACGATCACCGGCCCGCCCATGCGGGCGGCGGCTTCGCGCACCTCGTCGGCCGTGCGGAGGTCGAGGGCGACGCCACCGGATTCGGTCTTGTGGGCCCCGGCCGCGGCCGTCTTGACCACTGCGGGCAGCCCGAGCCTCTCGGCGGCCGCGGCCGCCTCGTCCGCTGTCGCCGCGCGGCGTTCTCCGACGAGCGGGATCCCGTATGCCTCGAGCAACGCGTGGGCGTCGTCGGCGTCGAGCCAGCCCTCCCCGGCGGCGTCGATAATCGCGCGCGCTCGCGCGAAGTCAACGTCGACGTCTGGCGTCGTGCCCGCAGGCCGCCTGAGCCACGCTGCACGCTGCGCGGCGAGCCCGAGCGCGTGCGCCGCGGACTCGGGGTACTCGAAGCCACCGTGCGTCGAGCCGTCGGCGCTCATCACAACCGAGAGCAGGGGCTTGTCGGACTCCTCGGCGCAGCGCGCGAGGAGATCCTGGACGGTGCGCGGATCCTCCACCACGGGAGGCACGAAGAGGGCGATCAGCGCATCGACGTTCGGGTCGGCGAGGATCGGGCCGATCGCGCGCTCGTACGTCGCCGCATTGGCGGAGCCGAGCAGGTCGATCGGATTCGCAAGGCTCGCTTCCTTCGGCACGCCTTCGGCGAGAACGGCGCGTGTCTCGGGCGTCAGCTCGGGCAGGACGAGACCGTGGGCCTCGCACGCATCGGCGCACAGAATGCCGAGCCCACCTGCGTTCGTCAGCACGGCGACGCGATCTCCTGCGGTCGCCGGCAGCGAGGTGAGGAGGACGGCCGTGTCGAGGAGCTCCTGCAACGTCGTGGCGCGCAGAACTCCCGCTTCGCGGAAGAGCGCGTCGATGACAACGTCGGAGCCGGCGAGGGCCGCGGTATGTGACGCGGCCGCGCGCGCGCCGGCCTTGCTCGTGCCGCTGCGCATCGCGAGGATCGGCTTCGAGCGGGCGACGCGCCCCGCGACGCGCGCAAACTTGCGTGGGTTCCCGAACGACTCGAGGTACAGCAGGACGACATCGGTCTCCGGGTCGTCCTCCCAGTACTCGAGCAGGTCGTTGGAAGAGACGTCGGCCTTGTTGCCGATCGAGACGAACGCCGAGAGGCCGAGACCGCGCGCATCTGCCTGCTCGAGCAAGGCAAGCCCGAGCGCTCCGCTCTGGGACGAGAACGCCGTCCGCCCGGACGGGAAAGCGCTCCGGGCGAAGGTCGCATTCAGGCGGCACGCAGCCGACGCGACGCCGAGGCAGTTCGGCCCGATCAGACGTGCGCCGTAGCTACGGACGAGCGCGAGCAGCTGTGTCTGGCGCTCGAGGCCCTCGGAACCGGTTTCGGCGAAGCCTGCCGAGATGACGCAGATCGCGCGAACCCCGGCGCGGAGCGCCGACTGGGTCGCATCGAGCACCTGTTCGCCCGGGACGCAGACGACGGCGAGATCGACGGAGGCAGGAATGTCCTCGATCGAGCGGTAGCCCGGCACACCGCCGACCGGCGCGCCCTTCTGGTTGACCGGATACGCAGCGCCGGCGAAGTCGCCGGCGATCACGTTGCGGAAGAGCTCGCCGCCGATCGTGCCACGCCGCGCCGAGGCGCCGATCACGGCGACCGACGCCGGCTTGAAGAACAACTCGAGCGAGGCCGCGACCGCAGAGTGGTCGCGCTGCGCGATCCGGTCGAGCACCTCGGCGGAGCTCGTGAGCGCGAACTCGACCTCGACGACGCCGCCGACGTAACGGCGGCGAACCTCGAAGCCCGTGTCCCCGAAGACACGGAGCATCGCCGCGTTCTCGGGCAGAACCTGTGCGACGAACCGGTCGATGCCGGCGGCACGCGCGTGCGCGGAGAGCCGCTCGAGGAGGCGGCTCGCGATCCCACGGCGCTGAAATTCGTCAGCGACGACGAACGCGACCTCGGCGCGGGACGGATCCCGGAGTCGAACCCACGTCCCGAGCCCGATCACGCGCACGGCACCGTTTTCGTCGATCAGTTCACCGATCAGCGACAGGCTCTCGTCGCCGTCGCTCCGGAGAAACGACGAGATCAGGTGTGAGTCGACCCTGACGGCCCCCTGGAACCGCAGATAGCGGCTCTCGGGTGAAAGACGCTCGAAGAACTCGAGCAGTTCTGATTCGTCGGTGGCGGTGGTCGGCCGCAGGCCGAGCGTCGAACCGTCCCGCAGGACGACGTCTTCCCGGTCCCCGATCGCAACCACGCCGCCAATGTTGCCTGACCGATCGGTGCGGCCATCCGCCGCGGGCCGTGCCAATGGTGCGGAGAACTACGTATCTGCCCACGGCCTCCGCCCCGATTCAGCCCCCCTACGACGGCGGCACGATCAAGGTGTCGAACGAAGAGGAGGCCCACGATGAAGTCGATCGTTCTCGCTACCGACGGCTCGCCTTCGGCTGCCGAGGCAACGGTGCGCGCGGTCGAGCTCGCAGGCGCGCTCGATGCGACACTCATCGCAGTGGCGGTGGAGCACGTCACCGTCCCCGCGTACGGCTACTACGGCTATGCCGACGTCGTCACGGAGCTCGCCAAGATGGAGCACGAGCACGTGGACGAAGCGCTTGCGCGCGCGAAGGCCGTCGCGACCGAGGCCGGAGTTCCCTGCGAGGTCGTGCACGCCACCGGCTCGATCTCCGAAGAGATCTGCAATGTCGCGGCGTCCCACCACACGCGCCTGATCGTCATCGGCGCGCACGGTTGGGGTCCGGTTCGGAGGTTGCTGCACGGCAGCGTGTCGAGTGCAGTCCTCCATGATGCGCCCTGCCCGGTGCTCGTCGTGCGCGCCGACCAGGCCACAGCCCAGACAACCGCCACCGCACAGGTTGAGAAGGCCCGTCAATGACCCGCACACTCGTCGCCTACGGCAGCAAGCACGGCTCGACGAACGAGGTCGCGACCGCGGTCGCCGCGAGCCTCCGCGCCGCCGGGCATGACATCGATCTTCTCTCCGCGGAAGCTGCAGCCGTGGCCGGCCCGGCCGGCTACGAGTGCGCCGTGATCGGCGGCTCGCTCTACATGGGCCGCTGGCACGCGGACGTATGCAGGCTCGTCCGCCGGCACCACGATGCGCTCGCTCGAATGCCGCTCGCGGTCTTCGCGCTCGGCCCTCGCACGCTCGAGGCGGAGGACGTCGCGGACTCGCGGAAGCAGCTCGACAGCGTGCTGAAGCGCCTGAAGATCGAGCCGCAACTCGTCACGATCTTCGGCGGCGCCGTCGACCCGGCCAAGTTCCATTTCCCGCTCAGCCGTATGCCGCACAGCGACGTTCGCGACTGGCAGGCAATCGACGCCTGGAGCGCCGAAGTCGGTGCAATGATCTCCGAGCGCACGACGAAGCTGATCCAGGTCTAGGGCTCGGCCACGGCGTCGGGCCCCCGGCCCGTTGCGAGCACACAACCCACGAGCACGAGGGCGAACCCGATCACCATGCCCGCGGAGATGTGCTCGCCGAGCACCGCGACACCGAGCACGGCGGCGACCGCCGGGTTCACGTAGGTGATCACGGTCGCCCGAACCGGGCCGACTTCCGCGATCAGCGCGAAGAAGACCAGGAAGGCGAGCGCGGTACAGACGACGGCCAGGCCGACGACGGATTCGAGGACGTGCGCCGAAGGCGTCGCAGCCGGCCAGTGCGTCACGGCGAACGGCGCGTACGCGAGCGCAGAGATCGCGAGCGACGCAGCGACGACTCCGAGCGCCGGGACGTCGCCGAGGCTGCGCGAGAAGATGATCGGCCCGACCGCATAGCCGACGGCGACGAAAGCCACCTCGACGAGCGCGAGCGCATTCACCTGGCCGACGTCGAGACCGACGATCGCGGCGACACCGGCGATGCCGATCAGCAGCCCGAGCCAGCTACGCCCACCGAGGCGCTCACGCTCGCCGGTCAGCGTCACGACGAGCGCCCCGACGAGCGGGACCGCCGCGATCAAGAGGCCGGTGAGCGAGCTCGTGAGCTTCGTCTCGGCGCGTGCCAGGAGCACCCAGGGGATGGCGACCTCAACGGCGGTGTAGGCGAGGAGCGGCGCCCAGCGACGGAGCAGCGGCCTCAGATCGCCGCGGTAGGCGGCCACCGGGGTGAGCAGGAGCGCGCCGATCGCGGTGCGGCCGAAGACGAGGGTGACCGGCGCCAGCTCGCGCACGGCGACGCGGATCATCAGGTACGGAACGCCCCAGATCACGCACATCGCTGCAAAGAGCAGCGCCCCGCGCCGGTTCATTCAGCAGGCGGGGGCTCGGTCAGCATCCGCGCGACACAGAGCACTGCAACGGCGGCGATCACAACATCGTTCCCGAGGCACCACTGGCACAGCGCCCCGATCGGGCCGAGTTGCGCCCAGAGCAGGTAGCCGCTGAACGCAACGCCGACGAACGCCAGCAGGACCCCGGTGAACGCCGCAGCCGTCCCACGCACGACCGTCGTCCCGATCAGCGCCGCGTAGGCGATCAGACCGAGCACGGCGACCGGGACGCCGGAGAGCTCCGCGTACTTCGATTTCTGCACGGTCTCACAACCGCTGTTCACGCAGATCGGGGCCGTGTGGGCGTAGTGGACATAGGTCAGGTACGCGGCAATCCCGCCGCCGACGGCGGAAGTTGCGGCGATCGTGGCCCGCAGCCTCACTTCAGCAGGGGGTCGAGCGCGGCCTCGAAGGATGCCGGATCCAAGGCCGAGAGCTGCAACTGCGTCGGAACCGCGGGCGGCTTCTGGACGATGAAGGTGGGCGTGCCGCGGACGGCGTAGGTGGTCGCCGCTTGCCGCGCGTCGTTCCACATCGCGGTGACGGGCGCCGTCAGGAAGGCGGCCGAGATCGCATTGACGTTGGCGCCTGCTGCCTTCGCAGAGCCGGCGATCACTGCGTCGTTGATCCAGCCGCTGTTCTCAACTCCCTGCCGGGCGTACAACTGGTCGACCATCTGCCACAGCTTGTTCTGCAGCCCGGCCGCATAAGCGGCACGCAGGCCGTATTCGGAGTTCGCGCCGATGATGTTGATTCCGCGCCAGACCAGCTTGATCCGGCCGGTCCTGACGTAGTCCCTGACGACCGTCGGCAGCGTCCCGACGTTCCAGTCCCTGCAGTAGGGGCACTGCGGGTCTTCGAAGACCTGAACCGTCACCGGAGCCGTCGCGCGGCCGAGCGTGAGGCCCTTTTGCGGGATTCCCTTCAGCGAGGCAGGCCCTGTCGCCGCGGTCGTCGTGGTGGCTGCGCTCGACGTCGTGCCGGACGACCCGCCCCCGGTCCCGATCAGGATCAGGACGACCGCAACTGCGATCGCCCCGAGTGCCGCCGCACCGAGCAGGTAGAGACGAGAGCGGTTCACGAGAACCAGCATGCACGAATCACGCGGTCCGCGGCTCGGTGAAAACCCACAGAAGGACCGGGCGGTTAGGCTCCACCTGTGGCGCTGCTCACGAGCCGGGTCGAGCACACGGACGATTTCGCCCGTCGGCGGTCCCGGCTGGAGGCCCTCGTGGAGGAACTGCGGGTGCGAGCCGCTCAGGTGTCGGCCGGTGGCGGCGACCGGGCCGTCGAGCGCCACCACGCACGCGGCAAGCTGCTCGCGCGCGAGCGGATCGACCGGCTCCTCGACCCTGGTACGGCGTTCCTGGAACTGAACGCGCTCGCCGCGTGGGAGGTCTACGGCGGGCAGGCGCCGAGCGCCGGGATCGTGACCGGCATCGGCGTGATCGAGGGCCGTCAGTGCGTGATCGTCGCGAACGACGCGACCGTGAAAGGGGGCTCGTACTTCCCGCTCACCGTGAAGAAGCACCTACGGGCGCAGGAGGTCGCGGAGGAGAACCACCTGCCGTGCCTCTATCTCGTCGACTCGGGCGGCGCCTTCCTGCCGCTCCAGGCCGAGGTGTTCCCGGACCGCGAGCACTTCGGCCGCATCTTCTTCAACCAGGCGCGCATGTCGGCGAAGGGGATCCCACAGATCGCAGTCGTGATGGGCTCGTGCACGGCCGGCGGCGCGTACGTGCCGGCGATGAGCGACGAGACGGTGATCGTCCGCGGGACGGGGACGATCTTCATCGGCGGCCCGCCACTCGTGAAGGCTGCGACCGGCCAGGACGTGACCGCCGAGGAGCTCGGCGGCGCCGACGTGCACGCGCGGCAGTCGGGAGTCGCCGATCACTACGCATCGAGCGACGAGCATGCGCTCGCGATCGCGCGACGAATCGTCGCGAACGTGCACGCCCGGAAGCCGGAGCTGCCGTGGACACGGACGGCGCCGGAGCCGCCCGCGGTCGATCCCTCCGACCTCTACGGCCTGATCCCCGACGACCACCGCACGCAGATGGATGCACGCGAGGTGATCGCGCGGATCGTCGACGGCAGCCGTTTCGACGAGTTCAAGACGCTGTACGGAGAAACGCTCGTCTGCGGCTGGGCGCGCATCGAGGGCTATCCGGTCGGGATCCTCGCATCGAACGGAGTGTTGTTCGCAGAGAGCGCGCAGAAAGGCGCGCACTTCGTCGAGCTGGCCTGCAAGCGTCGCGTGCCACTCATCTTCCTGCAGAACATCACCGGGTTCATGGTCGGCAAGGAGTACGAGGCCGGCGGAATTGCGCGTGACGGGGCGAAGCTCGTGATGGCCGTCGCGTGCGCCGACGTGCCGAAGTTCACGGTCGTCACGGGCGGTTCGTTCGGCGCCGGCAATTACGGGATGTGCGGGCGTGCCTACTCCCCGCGCCAACTGTGGATGTGGCCGAACGCGCGCATCTCTGTGATGGGCGGCGACCAGGCCGCGACTGTGCTGACGATGGTCGGCGACGCCGACGCCGACGAGATCCGCGCCAAGTACGAGCTCGAGGGGAATCCCTACTACTCGACGGCACGCCTCTGGGACGACGGGATCATCGATCCCCTCGACACTCGCCGCGTGCTCGCACTCGGCATCTCCGCCGCGTTGAACGCGCCGATTCCGGAGACGACGTTCGGCGTCTTCCGCATGTGATCGAGGCCCGGCGTTAGGGTTCGGCGATGGGCTACTCAATGCTGAAGATCGACGAGGTCGAGGGTGCCGGTCCCGGCGGCGCCGCGAAGTTCCTGCGCCGCGAGCTCGGCGTGCAGGCGTTCGGGGTGAACTGGTTCGAGCTCGCACCGAACATGGAAGGGGTCGAGCACGACGAGGTGGGCACGGGCCAGGAAGAGGTGAACGTGATCGTCCGCGGCAGCGGCGTCTACCGGATCGACGGTGAGGAGGTCCCGTTCGCAGCGCCGATGATCTTCCGCTTCGACCCGGAGACGACCCGGCAGCCGGTCGCCGGGCCGGATGGTTTCGCCATGGTCGCGATCGGAGCGTGCCGCGGCAGCTATGAGGCACACGGGCCGTTCTAGTCCGGTTCGTTCTCTGGAACCTCGCGGACTCGCTGACGAACATCGGCGAGCTGCGGCGCTATCTCCAGGACGAGGCGGTGGACGCGTTCGAGCACGTTCCGGGGCTGCTCTTCAAGGCGTGGTTCTCGGACGAGGTGACCGAGCGCTGGGGCACGATCTATGTCTTCGAGTCGCGTGAGGCTTCCGAACAAGAGCTGCCGTCGCGGGCGCGCGCTCTGATCGGCAAGGAGCCCGACATCGTCGAGAGCTTCGACCTCGAGGCGTCAGTCTCCGTCGCAGCGGAGCTCGCGCGGCTCGGGCTCGCCTTCGAATGAGCGCACTTCGCGTCGAGCGGGACGGTGCATTGCTCCGCATCGCGATGGCGAGGCCGGAGCGGCGAAACGCGTTCGACGCCTCCCTGATCGAGGAGCTGGGCAGCGCATTCGGCGAGGTCGGCGACGTCCGCGCAGTGCTGCTCACGGGCGACGGACCGTCGTTCTCGGCCGGCGCGGACGTCGAGTGGATGCGCTCGTCGGTCGACCTGAGCCATGACGACAACGTCGCCGACGCGCTGCGCCTCCGCGCCATGCTGGACGCCGTCGACGGCTGTCCGGCGCCTGTCGTAGCACGCGTGCAAGGGCATGCCCTGGGGGGTGGCTGCGGCCTGGTTGCCTGTTGCGACATCGTCGTCGCCGAGCCCGGCGCTCAGTTCGCTTTCAGCGAGGTCAAGCTCGGGATCGTGCCGGCGGTGATCTCGCCGTTCGCGCTCGCGAAGATCGGCCCGAGCGCGGCCCGGCGCTACTTCGTCACCGGCGAGCGCTTCTCGGCCGACGTCGCGCTGCGCATCCGGCTCGTGCACGAGATCGCCGAGGACGCGGAGGACGCTGTCGAACGCGTGCTCGGCGAGTTGCTCTCGGCAGGCCCCGAAGCGGCACGCGCGGCGAAGCTGATCGCCCGCGCCCCACTCTCGGCGGAGCAGACGGCGGAGCGGATCGCCGTGCACCGAACGAGCGCCGAGGGCCAGGAGGGCCTACGGGCGTTCCTCGAGAAGCGCCCGGCGCGGCACCCCGACGGCTCCACGTGGGGCGTCTTCCCGCCGGACTGAGCTCGCCGGGGTCGAACGGCGGGGTCAGACCCCGGACACGGCTGTTCGAGCCTAGGAGCCGGTCGTGTGCGCGCGGACTGCAACCGGCCGCGTCACCGCGGATGCATACGCCGAGCCGCCGAGCACCTGGACGCGATAGCTGCCGGGCCGCAGCGTGCCGTTGAAGACCCCCTGCGAGCTCGCGACGGCACGCCAGCGACGGCGGGTCAGCCGCTGCACCTGCAAGGGCAGCCGCGGCGAGACGACCGCGTGCAGGCTCTGGCCGCGAGTGCTCACCGACACGCGCGGGGCGACCTGCAGCGGCACCGTGTCGCCGGCGACGCCGTTGTAGGCGAGCCGCAGCTCCGTGGAGCGCAGCGCTGGGAGGGAGACGGCGAACCGCCCGGAGGGCGCCGGGCGAATGCGGCGCACCGTCTGCCAGCCCCGGTCGGTCAGCTCCTGGAGCCGTGCGCGGCCGAGACCGCGAACCCAGCCGCGCACGCGCACGCGATCGCCGTAGACGAGGCCGGCTGACACGTCGTCGAGCGTCAGCGCCTGAATCTCGAAGTCGGTCGACCCGAGCTTGAACTTCGTCCGGATCACCCCGCCCGGGATCTGCGTCCAGCCGTGAGATGTGAGCGCGCGCACGGCCTGTGCACGACCGGACGGGTTGCGCACCACGCGCAGGTCGCGCACGCCGTCGAGACGAAGCACCGTCGCGATCCGCTCCGGTGTCAGCACGGTCGTCGGCCAGATGTGGTGGGGCGAGATGTAGTCGTACGGATCGGCGACCGACACGAGGTAGGGCACCTGCTGCATGCGCGGCCAGGCGTCGTGAACCGACGACGTCTTGCCGCCCGACGTCGAGAAGTAGTAGGCCGGGATGATCTGGTCGCCCCACACGAGCACCTGGGCGGCGGTCGCCCCGACCGCCAGGTTCGTCTCCGTCCGCTCGGCCCGGATCCCGCCGTACATCTGCGACCGGTCGTCCGGGAACAGGTCGAAGTCCTTGCCCGGCTTCAGCATCGCGAGCGTGTAGGAGCGCGCGGCCACCGCCTGCGCCTCGTAGGTCTGCGCGTGCCAGGCGACAGGCACCTCCCACGGCACGACCCCCCGGAGGTAGCGGTCGAGCGGGAGCACGTTGACGGCCATCAGCCCGCCCGGCTTCGCCTTGACGACGACCGCGCCACGGTAGCCCGCGCCGCCGACCCGCAACGGCTGCGCGCCCGGCTCGAACCGCAAAGGAAATGCGAGCCGCTCGAAACGACGCCGCACCGTGAGCGTCCCCGTCGGCACGTGCACCTTGTGGCCGCGCGCATCGACGACGAGGAACGGTGATGCGGATCCGACTCGCAGCTTGGACTGGTTCTCTCGCAGCAGGATGCGCACGGTGCGAGGACCGGCGAGTCCTATGTGCGTGTGCGGGTAGTAGTGCGCGAGGATCTGCCGGTAGTCGAAACCGTGGCGCGCGTAGCCCTCGGCGCCCCATTGGCTCATTCCGACTCCGTGACCCCACCCTCGACCGTCGAGGAGGAACACCGTCCCGGCGCGCGCGAGCCCTGGAAACGCGAGGGCGGCAAGTAGCACGACACAAACCCGCATTGCGGATCGGCAGAGTAGCGGCGTGCGCAAGCTCCTGCTCCTGACGAGCGCGATCGTCTTCTTCGACACGCTCTTCTTCGCGGCGCTCACACCGCTGCTCCCGCACTACTCCGAGAGCTTGGGGCTCGGCAAGACCGGAGCCGGCGTCCTCGCGGCCGCGTATCCGGCCGGCGCGTTCCTCGGGGCGCTTCCGAGCGGCGTCGTGGCGGCACGCGCGGGCGTGAAACGGACGGTGCTCGTCGGCCTGACCGCCGTGGCCTTCTGCACCGTGCTCTTCGGGATCGCGAGCGAGCCCTGGCAGCTCGACGTGGCGCGTCTCCTCCAGGGAGTGGCGAGCGCCTTCTCCTGGACCGGGGCACTCGCGTGGCTCGTCGCGGCTTCCCCGGCCGGCCGGCGCGGCAGCCTGATCGGCACGGCGTTCGCAGCGGCGGTCGGCGGTGCACTCTTCGGTCCCGTGCTCGGCGGTGTCGCCTCGGTCGCCGGCACCGGCTGGACCTTCGGCGCTGTGGGCGTCGCTTCTCTGGGCCTCGTCGCCTGGGCCGCGACGACTCCCTCCGCGCGTCCCGACGCGCCCCAGTCGTTGCGGATGCTCGGCCGAGCGTTCACGGAGCCCCGCATTCTCGGAGCGTTCTGGTTCGTCCTCCTCCCCGCGCTGCTCTTCGGCACCGTCTCGGTGCTCGCTCCGCTGCGTCTGGCGGCACTCGGATTCGGGTCGGTCGCAATCGGCGCCGCCTTCCTCGTCACCGGCGTGTTCGAGGTGGTGAACAACATCGTCGTCGGGAGGCTGTCCGACCGGCGCGGCCCGCTGTACCCGATCCGCATCGGGCTCGCCACCTCGATCGCCGTCGCGGCGATCTATCCCTGGCCGGACGAAGCATACGCGCTCACAGCGGTGATCGTCTGCGGCGGCCTCGCGTTCGGGACGTTCTTCACACCGGGGATGACGCTCCTCACCAACCTGGCGGAACGGCGAGGGCTCGACCACGGCTACACGTTCGCGCTCGTCAATCTCGCGTGGGCCCCCGGGCAGACGCTCGGCGCAGCGGGCGGTGGCGCACTCGCCCATGCAACCCGCGACGCGGTCCCCTACCTCGCTCTTTCCGCCGTCTGCGCACTGACTCTCACCGTGCTCTGGCGCGTGAGGATGGACGGCTAGTGTCCGGCACGTGCAGAAGGTGCTGGTCGCAAACCGCGGCGAGATCGCGCTGCGGGTCTTCCGCGCGGCACGAGCGCTCGGCCTCGGCGCCGCGGCAGTCGTCGCACGCGACGACACCGGCTCGCTCCACGCACGCTCTGCCGACGATGTCGTCGAGATCGCGTCCTATCTCGACCCGGAAGAGCACATTCGCGCCGCGAAGGAGACGGGCGCGGACGCGATTCATCCGGGGTACGGCTTCCTCGCCGAGAACGGCAACTTCGCCGAGGCCGTCGAGGCGGCCGGGCTGACGTGGATCGGGCCGCCGCCGGGAGCGCTCCGCAGCGGCGGCGACAAGCTCGCCGCCAAGCAGATCGCGGTGGACGCAGGCGTTCCGACGATCCCGGAGGCAAGCGAGCCGCCGCTGATCGTCAAAGCGGCGGCCGGCGGGGGCGGCCGCGGGATGCGCGTCGTCCGCGTGGGCGGTCAACTCGACGACGCGATTGCCGCGGCGCGCCGCGAGGCGCAGTCGGCGTTCGGCGACGACCGCATCTACCTCGAGCGCTACCTCGAACGGCCGCGCCACATCGAGATCCAGCTGCTCGCCGACACGCACGGCACGGTGCTCGCACTGGGCGAGCGGGACTGCTCGGTGCAACGCCGGCACCAGAAGGTCCTCGAAGAAACGCCGTCACCGGCGCTCGATCCCGCGTTGCGGGCACTGATGAGCGATGCCGCCGTCCGCTTCGCGCGGGCGATCGGATACGTCGGTGCGGGAACTGCCGAGTTCGTGCTCGAAGGACGCGAGTTCTTCTTCCTCGAGCTGAACGGACGGATCCAGGTGGAGCACCCCGTCACCGAGGCGGTGACCGGGATCGACCTCGTGCAGTGGCAGCTGCGGATCGCCCGCGGCGAACGTCTGGACTTCCGGCCCGAGCCGCGTGGAGCCGCGGTCGAAGTCCGGCTCTATGCCGAGGACCCGCGGACGTTCCTGCCCCAGGCGGGCCGGATCGAGGTGTTGCGCCTTCCCACGTCGATCCGAGTCGACACAGGCGTCGCCGAAGGCGACGAGATCGGCACGGGCTACGACCCGATGATTGCGAAGCTGATCGCGAGCGGCGCGACCCGCGAGGAGGCGCTCGACCGGCTCGCAGCGGCGCTCGCTGAGACGGAGGTAATCGGCGTCACGACCAACCTGCCCTTTCTGCGCTGGCTCGTCGCGCATCCGACACTGCGGGCCGGCGAGGCGACAACGGCATTCCTCGTCGAGCACCCGCCGCTCTCCGCGCCGCCGGCCGAAGCGCTCGACCACGTCTGGCACAGCTCCTTCCGCCTCAATCTCCCGGTCCCGGTGCCGCAGCCGCCGCCCGACGTGGACGCCGCGGCGCACCTGCACGGGCCTGCGGAGGAGTCGAGCAGGATCGTCGCTCCCATGCCCGGCACCGTGATCAAGGTGAACGTCCAGGCGGGCTCGGTCGTGAACGCGCGCGATCCACTCGTCGTGCTCGAGGCGATGAAGATGGAGACGCCGCTCGTTTCCCCCTACGACGCGACGGTGCGCGCCGTCCACGTGCAGGAAGGTGATCGAGTCGCCGGCAACGCGCTCTTGGTCGAGCTCGACGACTAGGGCGAAGGCTCCTAGAAGATCTTCTGGAGCTTCATGGCTGCGCCCATGTCGCCCTTGATCTTCAGCTTGCCGGTCATGTACGCCGTCGTGGGGTTCTGCTCGCCGCTGACGATCTTCTCGAACGTCTCGGCAGAGGTCTCGATCGTCGCGTCCGCGGTGCCCTCGCCCTCGCTGACGGCGATTGCCCCGTCGGCCACGTTGACGAGCCACTTGCCTTCCCCTTCGATGTCGAACAGGTACGAGTTCGTCATCCCGGCGAGCTTCGACGCGTCCGCGCGCGACTCGAGAGTGTCGAAGAAATCCTTGGTTGCCACGGCTTGATCCGCTCCTTCGGTCGTTGACTCGGCGGTCAACCTACCGGAGCGGATGCCTACGCTGCGCCGGGCTGCGGTAGGTGGCGCTCGATCAGCAGATGCGAGAGGCGGCTCTGCGCCGCGGCGAGCCGGCGGCGGTTCTCCTCGAGCTCCGCCCGCCCGGCAGCGAACGCCCGAAGCTCCTGCCGCTCGGAGACGATTCGGCCGATCTCCTCGGTCAGCGTCTCCACGGTATGCCGTACTGCCCTTGTGTCGCGCGCCGCATGCATGTTGTCTCCAGAGTAATCGGCAAGATTGCTCGATTCCGTCATGCCACGGAAGGGGGTTTCGACACATCGCCCCCGCCTCCTCGGTACCATCGCCCCCCGATGCGTGCCGAGCTGAGGGCGCCGGCGTGAACTTCGACGTCGAGCGCGAACACAAGTTGGTACGCGACACGGTTCGCCAGTTCGCACTCGAGCGGGTCGCGCCGGTCGCAGAGGAGCTCGACCGCGAGAAGCGGTTCCCGTACGAGCTCGTTGCCGACATGGCGGAGCTCGGACTGATGGGCATGACGATCCCGGAGGAGTACGGTGGCGGCGGCACCGACACGCTGTCGTACGCGATCGCAATCGAGGAGCTGACGCGAATCGACTCGTCGGTTGCGATCACCGTAGCGGCGCACCACTCGCTGGGAACGTTGCCGATCTACTACTTCGGGAACGAGGAGCAGAAGCGGCAGTGGCTGCCGGATCTGGCGTCGGGCAGAGCGCTGGCCGCGTTCGGCCTCACCGAGGCCAACGCGGGCTCCGACGCCGGCGCGACGCGGACGACCGCGCAGCTCGAGAGCGGCGAATGGGTCGTCGACGGCTCGAAGATGTTCATCACCAACGCGGGCACCGACATCACCGCCTGCGTCACGATCACGGCGGTCACCGGCGAGGGCGAGATCTCGAACATCATCGTTCCGAACGGCACTGCCGGTTACACCATTTCCGAACCGATGCAAAAGCTCGGGTGGCGCGCCTCCGACACGCGCGAGCTGTCGTTCCAGGGCGCCCGTGTTTCCGAGGAGAACCTGCTCGGGCCGCGAGGCGAGGGCTTCCGCCAGTTCATGCAGATCCTCGACGGCGGACGGATCTCGGTCGCCGCGATGGGCGTCGGCCTCGCGCAGGGCTGTTACGACCTCGCGCACAGCTATGCGCTGGAGCGCGAGCAGTTCGGCCGGCCGATCGCCAAGTTCCAGTCGGTGCAGACGATGCTCGTCGACATGGCGACCGAGATCGAGGCCGCGCGCGATCTCGTGTGGAAGGCCGCCTGGGAAAAGGACCAGGGCCGCGACTTCGCGAAGACCGCAGCGATGGCCAAGCTCTTCTCGGGTGAGCTCTCACATCGTGCGGCGAACTGGGCGCTGCAGATCCACGGCGGCTACGGCTTCATGGACGAGTACGCGATCTCGCGCCTCTACCGCGACCAGAAGATCCTCGAGATCGGGGAGGGGACGAATGAGGTGCAAAGGATGGTCATCGCCAAGCACCTTGGTCTGTAGCGCCGCCGCGGCGCTCGTCTTCGCCGCGCCGGCCGGCGCCCATCTCTCGGTCAACCCGGACACAGTCCGTACCGGAGCGCTCGTCGACCTCGTCTTCTCGGTCCCGAACGCCGCCGACCCGACCGGGATCGACCACGTCACGATCAGCGCCCCGCCCGGCTTCGTGCTCGACGACGGCGAGGCGGTCGCGGGCTGGACGCAGTCGCGCGCGGGCCAGACACTCACCTGGAAGGCCGGCAACATTCCGCCGCGCCAGTACACGCGCTTTGGAATCCGCGGCACGGCGCCGCCGGCGGCGGGCACCGTGCTGTTCAACGTGCTCGTCGGTGACCGGACCGGGAGGTCGATCACCTACCGGGTCGGCCTCGACGTGGTCGCGCACGCCCCGCGCGACGACGGGGCGCGATCCCTCGGGAAGGCGGCGCTCGCGGTCGCCGTGGTCGGCGCCGGGCTTGCACTGGCCGCGTTGTTCGTCGCGCTGTACGTCTGGCTGCGGCCGCCGCCACCGTGAGTTAACCTCGGGAGCCGTGCTGCTCTTTCAGCAGTTCGTGGACGACGACCTCGGGTGCGCCTCGTATCTCGTCGGCGACCCCGGCACGGGAGCTGCCGTCGTCGTCGATCCCGCCTTCCGGATCGAGCAATATGTCGAAGCGGCCGGCGCAGCCGGCGTGCGGATCGAGCGGGTGCTCGAAACGCATACCCACGCCGACCACCTGTCGGGCCACGGTCGCCTCGCGCTCGAGCACGGCGTGCCGGTGGCGATCCACCCGATCGCCGAGCCCGACTACGCGTTCGAGCCACTCAGGGACGACCAGATATTGGAGGTCGGCGCGGTGCGGATCCGTGTGCTGCACACCCCGGGCCATCGTCCCGAGCATTGCGCGTACGTCGTCGACGACCGGATCGCACTCACGGGCGACTCCCTCTTCGTCGGGGACGCGGCGCGACCGGATCTCGCGGTCGCTGCGCGCGAGGGCGCGGAGGATCTCTTCCACTCGCTGGCGAAGCTGAGCGCGCTCGGCGACGGAGTTGAGGTGTATCCGGGCCATGTCGCAGGCTCGCTCTGCGGCGGCAACATGAGCAGCGAGCGCTCGTCGACGATGGCGCACGAGCGTGAATCGAACAGCGCGCTCGCCTTCCGCGACGTACAGGAGTTCGTGCTCGTCTCCGCTTCCGTCTCGACTCCCCGGCCGCCGACCACTGCGCTCGTCGTCTCCCTCAACCGCGGCCCCTGGGTCGGGCGCCCGGATGATCCGGCGGAGCTCGCACAGCCCGGCGAGGCGACCGTGCTCGACGTTCGCCCGTTCGCCGACCACACCGCCGGGCACGTGACGGGCGCGATCAGCGTCCCGGTCACCGGGTCGTCATTCGGGACGAAGGCGGGATTCGTGCTGATCGCGGACGAGCCGGTCGTCCTGCACGCTCGCTCGCGCGAGGAGGCGCTCGAGGCCGCGTGGCGGCTTTGGGCGATCGGCAAGCTCGAGCTGGCCGGATACGTGCTCTCACCGCACGCGACCGAGACCCTCGCGACGGTCGACGTTCCCGAGCTGAAACGCCTGCTCGAGACCGCCGACGTGCAGCTGGTTGACGTGCGCGAGACGACCGAGCGCGACGACGGCTACATCGCCGGCTCGCGCAACATCCCGTACCGCCTCATCCGCAAGCTGGGCTGTGGGGCGCTCGAGCGCTCGAAACCGGTCGTCACGGTGTGCGAGAGCGGCCCGCGGGCGGCGATCGCGGCCTCGCTGCTGCAACGGGAGGGCTTCGACGTGCGGGCCGTCGCCGTCGGCGGCATCGCGGACTTCACCGACACCGTGTCGTTCCGCCGCTGCGGCCGCTGATCATGGCCGGCTCCATGTTCACGGGGCCTGAGGCATATGACCGCTTCATGGGGCGCTACTCGGTTCCGCTCGCCCCGGAGCTGGCCGACTTCGCAGGTGTGGCAGCGGGGCAGCGCGTGCTGGACGTCGGCTGTGGCCCGGGCGCGCTGACGGCCGAGCTCGTCGACCGCCTCGGAGCGGCTGCAGTCTCCGCCGTCGATCCGTCGGAGCCGTTCGTGGCAGCAGCGCGGAGCCGCCTCCCCGGCGCGGATGTCCGCCTGGGGGCGGCGGAACAGCTGCCGTTCGCGGACGGCGAGTTCGACGCTGCGCTGGCGCAGCTCGCCGTGCACTTCATGGCGGATCCGCTAGTCGGACTCACCGAGCTGGCACGGGTGACGCGCAGCGGGGGCGTGGTCGCAGCCTGTGTCTGGGATCACGCGCACGGCGGCGGTCCTCTGGCCGCCTTCTGGGAAGCAGCCCGCGAGCTCGATCCCGGCGTCGAGGACGAATCGCAGCTCGCCGGCACCCGGCAGGGCCACCTCGCCGAGCTCTTCGAGGCGGCGGGGCTGCAGGACGTCGAGGAGAGCACGCTCACGGTTCACGTCGCGCATCCGAGCTTCGACGAGTGGTGGGAGCCGTTCACCCTCGGCGTCGGCCCGGCGGGGTCGTATCTCTCGTCACTCCCGGCGCAGCAGAGCGGGCGACTGCGCGAGCGTTGCGCCGGGATGTTTCCTGCGGGTGAGGTTCACATCAGCGCCCGGGCGTGGGCGGCGCGGGGCCTGAGCTAGAAGACGTCGAGAGTCGGGAACGCCGTCGCGGCGGTGAGGCAGTCGTACAGGTAGACCGCCGTGCCGAGATCGCCCGTCCAGAGCGTGTAGCGGCCGCAGCCGTGCTCGGCTCTCGACCGCTCGAGCTGCTCGATGGAGTGCATGGCGAATCGGCGCGCGCGTTCGAGCCAGAGCTCGTCGCCGGTGCGTTCGAACAACTTCAGGAACGCGTAGCCGTTCCCGGCGGTTCCATGGCAGAGGTTGGCGCCCTTCGCGAGCGGTCCTGCCTGCCACGTCAGCTCGCCACCGGCCAGCAGCAGCTCGCTCAGCTGCTCGTCGCCCGGAGCGAGTGACGCGAGCGAGGCGACGATCCCGGGCGCGCCGTGGCACCACTGGGTTCGAATCGGCTGCGGCTTGCCCGAACGACTCCTGTCGGGGCTCGGGGGCCACTGGCAGAGGCCGTCGGCGCGCTGGGCATACCTGGCCGCCGTCGCAATCGCACGCCGGTCGAGCTCCGCGCGGCGGGGGCCGTCGAGCCCGTCACCCTGGGCGAGCGCGACGATGTTGCCGGCGAAGCCGTGTGCCGGCCCGAGATAGCGCACGGTGCCCCCGTAGAGGTCCTGCACCCAGAGATCGTCGTGCCACTCCGCCCAGAGGACCTCCGCCGAGTCGCGCCACGCCTCGTGCCAGTGCGCCGCCCCTGTTCGCTCGTGCAGCACCCGAGCGGCGATCATCGTTCCCGGCGAGCCCCACATCAGCTCCAGGCTCGGATTTGCGACGTTCGCCCGCACGGCCCCGAGCAGCCGCTCCTCCTGCCAGGCGGCGGGCGCGAGCGTGTGCGCGACCAGCAGGATCCCGGCTTCCCCCATCAGGAGCGACGGGACGGGCCCGCCCACCTCGTCCTCGAAGTCCGGTCGAGCTGCATAGCGCTCGACCAGCCCCACGGCGACCGGAGCCCAGTCACGCCGAAGCTCGGCGGCACCGGCGCGCCCGAGCCGGTCGAGCGCCCAGATCACGCCCGAGGCGCCCAGGTAGAGCGATGCCACCTGCGGCAGCGGCCCACCCTCCTCGTCGAGCGGATGCGCCGGCCACAACGAGCCGTCGTCGAACGCGCCTTCCGCATCGGCGACGACCGCCGCGATCGCCGCACGCGCACGCCGGTCGTCCCAGGGACGTTCGGTGATCGGCTCGTGGCTGGGGGGATCGAACAACACGGTGTGCTCGTCCCGCCCGGGCTACCTGAGACGCTCGAACTCGTAACCGGCGGCGGCGAGAGCGCTGCAGAGCTCGACGCAGTGCTGCTCGTCGCGCGTGACGAGCGTCAGCTCGACGCCGGTTCGAACGAGACCGATCCCCATCCCCTCGCGGCGGTGGTTGATCTCGACGATGTTGCCACGCCGGTCTGCGACGAGTTGCAACAGCTTCAAGAGCTCGCCCGGGTGATCCGGGACGCTCGTACGCAGGACGAGATACCGCCCGGCGCGCGCGAGGCCGTGCCGAACGACCGACATGAGCAGCGTCGCGTCGATGTTGCCGCCGGAGAGGAGCGCGCATACACCGCCGGCCCCGCCCGCCTTGCCACCGAGCAGCGCCGCGACGGAGGCGGCGCCCGCGCCCTCGACGACGAGCTTGGAGCGCTCGAGCAAGAGCGTGATCGCCTCGGCGATCTCCTCGTCGTCGACATGAACGACCTCGTCGAGCAGTTGGTCGAGAATCGACATCGTCAGCTCTCCCGGGTGCTTGACGGCGATGCCGTCGGCGATCGTCCCCTGCCCGTGCTTGCCCGCCTGCACTCCGACGAGCCGGACTCCGGGCCTGAGCGCGCGTAGCGCGATCGCGATCCCCGCCGCGAGCCCGCCGCCGCCGATCGGGAGGAGGAACGTCTCCGCGTCCGGCAGCTGCTCCGCGAGCTCGAGGCCGAGCGTGCCCTGGCCGGCGATCACGGCTTCGTCCTCGAATGCGTGCACGAAGGTCGCACCGGACGCCTCTGCACGTGCCATCGCCTCGGCGAGGGCGTCGTCGAAGGTCTCCCCGGCGAGCACGGTCTCGGCGCCGTAGTTGCGCGTCGCGTCGACCTTCGCCATCGGTGCGTCCTGCGGCATGAAGACGGTGGCGCGAATCCCGAGCTCGCGCGCCGCCCACGCAACCGCCTGGCCGTGGTTCCCCGCGCTTGCAGCGATCACGCCTGCGGCCCGCTCATCGCTGGCGAGGCCCGTCAGCTTGTTGACGGCACCGCGAATCTTGAAGGAGCCTGTTCGCTGCAGGTTCTCGGCCTTCAGCCAGACTCGGCGGCCGGCGCGCCGCGACAGCGTCTCGGATCCGTAGACCGGCGTGACGCGCGCGTGCCCGGCGACGCGCTCGCGCGCCGCTTCGAGCTCAGGGAGTGTCGGAGCCGTCTGCGTCGCCAACGTGGAACACCTTCTGGAGGATTTCACGAACCGCAGTCAGCGGGTCGAGGCGACGCGCCTGCACCTCGTCCAGCAGGCGCTGCAGCTCCGCATCACCCTGCACCGCTCGCTCGATGTGACGGCGTGCGCGGCTGGACGCGACCTGGAAGACCTCGGAGGCGAGATTGCGGCGGCGGCGCGCGTCGAGCTCACCGTCGGCCTCCAGCCACGCGCGGTGCTCCTTGATCTTCTCCCACAGGGTCTCGACGCCTTCGCCGCGCATCGCCTCCGTGAGCACGATCGGCGGGCGCCAGCCCTCGTGTGGGCCGAGGGCGAGCACCTGCCGGACCTCGTTCAGCATCGTCTCCGCCATCGGGTGATCCAGCTTGTTGATCGCGATCACGTCGGGGATCTCCATGATCCCGGCTTTCAGCGCCTGGATCGAGTCACCCGAGCCGGGCATCAGCGCCAGCACGACGGTGTCGGCGATCGAGAGCACGCCGACCTCGCTCTGGCCGGTGCCGACGGTCTCGAGGAAGACGACGTCCTTGCCGGCGGCGTCGAGCACGAGCAGCGTCTGCAGGGTCGTCTCGGCGAGCCCGCCCAGATGCCCTCGGGTTCCCATCGAGCGAATGAACACCTCCGGGTCGAGGAAATGGTCGGTGAGCCGGATCCGGTCGCCGAGCAGCGCTCCCTGGGTGAACGGGCTCGACGGGTCGACCGAGATGACACCGACGGTCTGCTCCTCGGCGCGCACGAGGCGAATCAACTGGGACACGAGGGTCGACTTGCCGACGCCGGGCGGCCCGGTCAGGCCGACGGCGAACGCGTGGCCGGTCTTCGGATACACGTCGCTGACCACCTCGTAGGCAAGTGGGTCGCCGTTCTCCACGAGCGTGATCGCGCGCGCGAGCGCACGGCGGTCGCCCGCCAGGATGGCTTCGACGAGACGCTTCCGCGTCCAGTTGCGCCGCTCGCTCACGCCCTGATGCTACGCAGCCAGCTCGCGGGCGACCGCCGACCGCGGTCTCACGCGTCGCGCGAGCACGTACGCGGTGAGACCGCCGCTCGCCGTGAGCACACCGGCGACCCCGTAGGACCAGCGTGCCCCGGCGGCGGTCGTCAACGCGCCGGCGGCGAGCATGGCAAGCCCGAGCAACGCATTGTGGGCGCTGATGATCAAGGTGAACGTCCGGCCGCGCAACCGGTCGACGGTGTGCTGCTGGACGATCAGCACTGTCAGCGGGAAGGTGACGCCGTTGCCGAACCCGGACAGCGTCATCGCGAGCGCCGCGACCCACACGTTGGGCGCCAACGCGGCACCGGTGGTCCCGGCCGCCCACGGGACGAAACCCAGTGGATAGACACGCAGGGGCCGACGGCGGCCGACGATGGCTCCGGTCAGGAGACTCCCGATCACGAGCCCGACGCCGCTGGCGGTCCACAACAGGCCGTAACCAAAGGCGCCCGAGCCGAGCGAGCGCTTCGCGAGTGCGATCTCGGAGACGTTGACGAGGCCGGAGGCGAGCATCGTCAGCCCGAAGGCGGCGAGCACGATCACGAGCGCGCGAGACTGCCTGAACGTGTCGAATCCGTCCCGGAGATCGTGCAGGCGGCCGCGCGTGATGCCCTGCTCGCTCTGGAGGAACCGGGCGGGTATGCGAATGAGCAGCAGAGCCGAGAGCAGGAACGTGGCCGCGTTGATCCAGTAGACGACGGCCGGGCTCGACCAGCCGGCGATTGCGCCGCCGAGAATCGGGCCGACAGCGGTCGCCAGCCAGTCGGTCGCCTGGAGCAGCGACGTGGCGCCCGCGAGATCGGCCTCCGGGACCAGATTCGGGACGCCGGCCAGCACCGCCGGCCGGAAGAACGAGTTGGCGGTCCCTGCGACACCCGCGAGCACGATGATCGCGAGCGGGGTGCCGACGAACGGCAAGGTGCAGAACACGGCGAGACGCACGATGTCTGCCGAGACGATCAGCCGCTTGCGTGAGAGCAGGTCGACCAGCGGGCCTGCAACGAGCCCGACGATCACCGACGGCACGAAGGTGACGATGAAGAGAGCCGCCACCCACCACGTCGAGCCTGTGCGGTCGAAGATGTCGAGGGTGAGGGCGATCGTGGCCATCCACGTCCCGACGCCGGAACCGAGCGTGGCGAAGAAGAGCAGCCGGAAGTTGTCGTAGCGGAGCGCCGGCATTCGCCGACTAAGCGAGAACCGTCCGCTCACGCGTGCGCGAGCGCCCGTCCGAGCGCCGCCGCGAACAGGTCGAGCTCGTCGGGTGTGCCGACCGAGATGCGAATCGCAGTCGGCGACCCGAAGCCCACCAGCGGCCGCACGATGATCCCTTCGTGCAGCAACCGGTCGAAGAGCCCGCCGGCGTCGACGCCCGTGTCGACGTAGAGGAAGTTGCCGACGGACGGGACGGGCTCGAGCCCGTGCTCGACGAGCAGTGCGTGGAGGCGCACGAGCCCGTCCGCATTGACCGTCCGGCGACGGGCGATCTCGGCGCCGTCGTCGATGCTCGCGATCGCTGCAGCCTGGGCCGAGGTCGTCACGTCGAACGGGCGCCGCACTTTCGCCATCGCCGCACACACCGAGCGTGGGGCGACCGCGTAGCCGACACGCAGTCCCGCCAGCCCGTAGATCTTCGAGAAGGTCCGCAGGATCGCGACGTGACGGCCCGTCTTCAGATAGCGCTCGACGGCGTCGGGGTAGTCGGGCCGGTCGATGTACTCGAAGTACGCCTGGTCGACGACGGTGAGCACGTGGCCGGGAACGCGCTCGAAGTACGCGTCGAGCTCGTCGACGGTGTTCATCGTCCCGGTCGGGTTGTTGGGCAGGCAGATGTAGACGAGCTTCGTGCGCTCGTCAACCGCATCCAGCAGCGCGCCCAGGTCGTAGCGATGCTCGGCGAGCGGGACGAGCACCGGCTCGGCACCCTGCTTGCGGGCGTAGATCACATAGCTCGGGAACGACGGCCAGCCGCAGACGACGCGGTCTCCGGGATCGAGGATCGCCTGGCTGATCATGTCGATGCAACCGTCCGCCCCGGCGCCCACGCTGATCTCGTCGAACGCCATGCCGTGCCGGCCGGCGAGCGCCTCGTGCAGCCGGTAGATGCCGCCGTCCGGATACCGGTTGAGGTCTCGCGCAGTGCGGTCGAGCGCTTCGAGCGCAGCCGGGAACGGGCCGAACGGGCCTTCGTTCGAAGCGAGCTTGATCACGCGCGCGAGCCCAAGCTCACGCTGCACGTCCTCGACGGGCTTGCCCGGCTGGTAGGGCGTCAGCGCATTGACGCTGGGCCGAAAGAAGGCGTCGCCGAAATCCTCGAATCCGCTCGTCACGGCGGGACCCTACCCCGGGCTACGCTCGTGTGGGTGGACGACGGTTTCCAGGCGGTGATCGAGGCGGCGCTGGACTCGCTCCCCGTCGAGCTGCGAGCGCGGATCTCGAACCTCGAGCTCGTGGTCGAGGACGAACCGCCGCCGGGGCAACGCCTGCTCGGGCTCTACCAGGGCATCCCGCTGCCGCGCCGGGGCCACAACTACAGCGCAGCGCTTCCCGACAAGATCACGATCTACCGCGGCCCGCTCGAGCGCGCATACGGTCACGACCCGCCGTTGCTGGACGAGCAGATCCGGCGGGTCGTGCTGCACGAGGTCGCCCACCATTTCGGGATCAGCGACCAACGGCTGATCGAGATCGACCGCTACTGACGGCGTCACGCCTTGTTGATGCGAACGGCGGTGCCGTACGCGCAGATCTCCGTCCACGTGTCGCCCATCTCCGACGTGTCGAAGCGCATCGCGACGATCGCGTTCGCACCCTTCGCCTCGGCCTCCTCGGTCATCCGCGCGATCACGTCGTTGCGGCTGTCAACGAGAGCTTTCGTCATTCCCTTCAGCTCACCGCCCATGATCGACTTCAAGCCGGCGCCGAGCTGCGAGAAGGCGTTCCGCGAGCGGACCGTGAGGCCGAACACCTCGCCGTAGACGTCCTTGATCTCGTAGCCCGGAATGTCGTTCGTGGTCGTGATCAGCATGGTCGAGCACCTCCGAATGGCCGGGGACAGGTAGCCGTCGCACCATCCCACACGCGACGACCCGAGATATGCCTAGGCTGCAGTTGTGTCGGAGCTCGGTCTCTTCCCGCTGCCGATCGTGCTCGTTCCAACCGAGCGGATCCCGTTGCACATCTTCGAACCGCGGTACCGGGAGCTGATCGACGAGTGCGTTGCAAACGACTCCGAGTTCGGGCTCGCCCTCTCCACCGGCGACGGTGCGGTTCACGAGATCGGGACTCGCGCGCGTGTGGCCGACGTGCTCGAGGTGCTCGAGGACGGCCGCTTGAACGTGATCGTCGCCGGCGGCGACCGATTTCGCCTACTCGACCTCACGAAGGGACGCGCATTCACGACCGGAATCGTCGAGCCAGTCGGAGATGACGACGATCCGGCCGACGTGGTCGACCTCGAGCGCGCGCTCGAGGTGTTCGGCGAGTTGGCGGCACTTGCGGAGAGCGATGTCGACGTCCCAGATCCGAAGTCATCGACCTTCGACTGGGAGCTTGCGGCCCGCGTCGACTTCGACGTCGACCAGAAGCAGGAGCTCCTCGCGATGACCTCGCCGCGGCGACGGATGGCGCGGCTGGTCGAAGTGCTCGAAACGTCGCTCGAGGCTCTGCGCGCCGAGCAGCTCCTGCGCGAGCGCGCCGGCCGTAACGGCAAGGTCACGCCCATCGACCCCGAGCCCTGAGCGTGGTTCGCTACGTCCCGGTCACGATCCCGGCGCCGCCTCGCCGGGCGTCGCCGGCGGCGGCCAGCGCACCGTCCCGCACCTCGACCGCGTTCGTGCCGCCGAAGAAGAGATTCCGCCTGCGCCAGCGCACGACCTCGTAGCCGAACGACTCCAGACGGTCGAGCACGGCCGGGTCGAAACCCCCCTCGCAGTGCAGGTGCGGCTCGTCGACGTGCACGCGCGGCCGATCGATCGCGGCCGCGACGTCGAGCCCGTGAGCGACGACGTTCGCGATCACCTGCATGATCGCGCCCCGCAGGCGCACCGAGCCGGCGCTGCCGACCACGAGGCGCGGTCCGTCGGGCCCGACCACCACGGTCGGCGCCATCATGCTCGTCAGCCGCCGCCCGGGCGCGGCCGGGCCGCCGGCCACGAGGTCGTACTCGCCGAGCATGTTGTTCAGGTGGATGCCGGTGCCGGAGACGATCACGCCCGACCCGGAGCCGGTCGACGAGGAGAGCGACGCCGCTGTGCCGTCTGCGTCGACGACCGACACGTGTGTCGTTCCTGCGGGCGCCGGCTCGGTGACCCCCGGCGCGCCCGCTTCCATCCGCGCCAGGCCGCGGGCGATCCCCGCGGGCGACAGCAGCCGCCGCCCGAGCCCGCCCCGGTGCAGGCCGCTCGTGAATCCCTCCTCCCGGACCCTCGTCTGTTCGCGCATCACCTCGGCGAGCGACGCGATCGACTCGGCGCTGCCGGCCGCGCCGTGTCCCGTGTGCTCAAGCAGCCCAAGTCCGTAGCCGATGAGGATCCCGCCCGAGGACGGCGGCGGGTTCGAGATCACCTCGTGACCGAGATAGCCGACGCGCACCGGCCGGCGCCAGGCGACGCGGTAGCCGGCGAGGTCCGCCTCGCTGATCGCGCCGCCGCCTTCGCTCACCGTCTGCACGATCGCGCGAGCGAGCTCACCGCGGTACAACGCTGCGGCTCCCTCCGCAGCGATCTGCTCGAATGTGCCGGCGAGATCGGGGAGATGCAGCGTGTCCCCGGGCGCGAGCCGCGACCCGTCCGGGCGGCTGTACACCCGCCGGCCCTCGGCGGTGTGACGCAGGATCAGGTCGAGGATCGCGTGCAGGTGCGCTTGGGCGCGGGAGACCTCCACCCCGGCCCGGGCGAGCTCGATCGCAGGCTCGAGCAGGATCTGCCACGGCAGGCGGCCGTACGAGCGGTGGACAGCCTCGAGCCCCGCTCCCGCTCCGGGCACGGCACAGGATGCCTCGCCGATCCGGAAGACCTGGGTGGTCCCGCTGTCACCACCGAACGCGACGTCGATCGCATGCATCTCCGCCTCGGTAGGCACAGCGCGGCCGATCCCCGGGGTCGAGACGAAGAAGTCCGCCACCCGGGCAGGGCGCCCGTCCGAGGGCACGATCAGCGCGAAGCCTCCCGCGCCGGGACCGGTCAGTGGGCTCTCCGCCACCCAGGCGGCGAAGGCAGCCGCAACACAGGCGTCGACAGCGTTTCCGCCCTCCTCGAGCACCCGTGCGCCGGCGGCGGCGGTCAGCGGATGGCCTGCCGCGATCGCACCCCTCATGGATGTCCCCCTACGGCCGATGAAGAGAGCGTGGGACACATCCCTAGCCGAATCTTCACCCTTTCCCTACTAACTCGACGCGATGCTTCGTGGTCCACACAGCGAAGGCCCATCTCATGATCATCTCCCGTAGAAAGCTTCTCGTCTCCGCGACTGCGCTCGCCCTGCTCTTGGGCATCGCCTCGTCGCCGCAACTGCTGGGCGCGCACGTGGCCTCGGCGTTCGAGTCGCTGCGCGGCGCCGAGCAGCACTGGCTCCTCGTCGCGGTGGTCGGATTCGTAGCTTCCTTCGCCTGCACCGTGGGCGCGTGGCGCGCCGCGCTCAATGCCGCCGGCGGCCGCATCTGCCCCAGGCGGGCGGCCGCGAGCCTCGGCGTCGGGGCGATGGTCAACTCGTTCGCGCCGGCCAAGCTCGGTGACGCCGTGAAGGTTGCGCTCTTCTCGAAGGGGATCGACGCACCGGGCCGCATCTGGACCGCCGGCGGGGTCTACGCCGCGCTGGCGGCGGCGCGCTCGCTGATGCTCGCCGCACTGCTCGTTGTCGCATCGGTGACCGGGGCGATGCCGCTGTGGCCGGTGTTCGTGCTGTGCGGTCTCGTCGCTGCGCTCGCCGTGGCCGCCGCGCTCTCGGGCCGGCTGCGCCGCCACCCCCGGATCGCACAGGTGCTCTCCGGCCTCGTCGCGCTCGAGCGCTCGCCCCGCGCCCTGGTCACCGTGCTGGGCTGGACGGCGGCGATGGTGCTCGCGCGCCTCGGAGCGACGATGGCAGTTGCCGCAGCGCTCGACATCCCGCATCCGGTGCTCGCTGCCCTGCTGATCCTGCCCGCGCTCGACGTCGCCTCCGCCTTCCCGATCACACCGGGCTCGATCGGCATCGGAAGCGGCGCAGTCGCTGTCGCACTCGCGAGCCGCGGCATCGGCATGAACGACGCGCTCGGCGTCGGGTTTGCGATCCAGGCGGTCGAGACGCTCGTCAGCGTCAGCGCCGGCGCACTCGGCGTCCTCTACCTCGCGGGCTCGCGTTCCGCCGTCCGCCGCTGGACGTTGCGGGTCGCGACGGTCGGCGGGTCGGTCGCGCTCGCAGCCGCGCTCGGCCTGCTCGTGTTCAACGTCTTCTGAGACGGGAGTTACGACTCGCGCAGGAACGACGGCGGCTCGAGCACTTCTCCGAAGCCCGCCGACGCTGCGGTCACGAACGTCCCGCGCTTCGACGACGAGCGGCCGCCGATCCCCGTCGCCACGACCGTGATCCACATCTGTCCCTCGAGCCGGTCGTCGATCGTCGCGCCGAAGATGATGTTCGTGTCGTCCGTGGCCGCCTCTCGCACGGCCTCGGCGGCTTCATTGACCTCGTAGAGGGTCAGGTCGTCTCCACCTGCGATCGAGAGCAAGATGCCCCGCGCGCCGGTGATCTCCGTCTCGATCAACGGGCTGCGCAACGCACGCTCCGCGGCTTCCTTCGCGCGGTTTTCACCGGTTGCGTATCCGATCCCCATCAGCGCCGAGCCGGAGTCCGCCATGATCGTGCGCACGTCGGCAAAGTCGAGGTTGATCAGGCCCGGGTTGGTGATCAGGTCGCAGATGCCCTGGACGCCGTGCCGGAGCACGTCGTCGGCGATCCGGAAGGCGTCGAGCATCGAAGTCGACTTGTCGAGCACCTCGAGCAAGCGATCATTCGGGACGACGATCAGCGTATCGCAGGCCTCGCGCAGCGCCTGCAGCCCGTCTTCGGCCTGCTTCTTGCGGCGCGATCCTTCGAATTTGAACGGCAGCGTCACGATGCCGACGGTCAGCGCACCGAGCTCGCGCGAGATCCGCGCGACGACGGGTGCGGCCCCTGACCCCGTGCCGCCACCCTCGCCGGCTGTGACGAACACCATGTCCGAGCCGCGCAGCGAGCGTTTGATCGCGTCGTAGCCGTCCTCCGCGGAGCGGCGGCCGATCTCCGGGTCGGCCCCCGAGCCGAGCCCCTCGGTGATCTCGCTGCCGATGTGGATCTTCGTCGAGGCATCGCTCATCTGCAGCTGCTGGATGTCGGTGTTGACCGCTATGAAGTCGACCTGGTTGATCCCGGCGTCGATCATCCGGTCGACCGCGTTCAGCCCGGCGCCGCCAACGCCGACGACGCGGATGACGGCGAGGTACGACGCACTGTCGCGCGCGCGCTCGAGGCGCGCAGGCTGTTCGGGAAGCGGGTCGAGCCAGCGCGCCAACGGGCGCTCTGCGCCGGCAGGCTCGGCGTCGAGCTCGGGAGCGGAGGGAACCGCCCGGATCGGCGTCGGCTCGGGAGGAGCCGGGTCGTGCGCGACGGGCGCGGGAGTGACCGGCGGCTCCGTCGGAAGCTGCTGTTGTTCTCTGTGCTCGTCCTTCGACCTCCGCTGCGCTGCTTCCGTGGCCCGGAAGAGCTCGGCGAGCGGGCCTTCACGCATGCTGGCGCGATTTCTTGCCACTGAGCACCTCCTTTGCAAGGTCACGGTACATCTGCGCGGCATCTCCGGACGGTTCGTAGGCGAGGATGGATGCTCCCTTGACGGGCGCCTCTGCGAAGCGCACGGTCTTCCGAATGCGTGTGTTGTAGACGAGGTCGCCGAAGCTCTCGCGCAGAATCTCGTCGGCCTCGCGCGAGTGCGTCACTCGCTTGTCGTACATCGTCGGGACGATCCCGATGATCTCGACCTTCGGGTTGAGATTCTCGCGCACCATCGCGAGCGTGTTCTCGAGCTGCACGAGGCCGCGCAGTGAGAGGTACTCGGTCTGCACCGGGACGAGGACGCCGGTGGCCGCGACGAACGCGTTGATCGTGAGCAGCCCGAGCGAGGGCGGAGTGTCGATCATGATGAAGTCGTAGTCGTCCCTGATCGGCGCAAGCGCCTTTTCGAGCGCGCGTTCGCGGCCGATCTGGCTCGAGAGCGCCATGTCCGCGCCGGCGAGGTCGATCGACGAGACGGCGATGTCCACCTCGACGGTCTGGATCACCTCGGTGATCGGCAGGCGGTGGACCAGCACGTCGAACATCGAGGTCTCGATCGTGTCGGGATTCAGCCCCTGCGACATCGTCAGGTTCCCCTGCGGGTCGAGGTCGATCAGCAGCACTTTGTACCCCTGCTCGGCGAACGCGACGCCGAGGTTCAAAGTCGTGGTCGTCTTGGCAACGCCGCCCTTCTGGTTGGCGAGCGCGATCACCTGCGTCTCGCCAGGCAAAGGCACGCTCGCAAGGCGAACGTTGGGACGCGGAAGGAGGCGCGCGAGACCCATGTGAAGCGCCATTTCGGGTTGGCTCAGCTCATTCCTTCCGCCTCCTTGCGAAGTTTCGCCGCCGCGGCCCGCGCCCGTGCGTCGCCCTCGGCCCTCGCCCACGCCTCGGCCTCGGGCACGAGCGCTCGCAGCTCGCCCAGCAGCTCGCGCGTGAGCCCGCCCGCTCGGAGCGTCTCGATTCGCTCCAGTCGAGCGAGCACACCTGCCGTCACACCGCCTTGCTCATCCACCATCCGACCGTAGCCGGACGGATGTGACGTGTCTGTGCCGTCTCCGTGAAAAGAGCGCGCCGGCGCGGTGCTAGGCGACGCGGAGCATGGACGCCGGGCGCGGGCGCATCCCGAGCAGGGTGTCGTCCAGTGCGAGCACGAGGTCGCCTCGGTTCCCGTGCAGGAGCGTCTCGACGAGCGTCCGGCGCACGGCGTCGCGCGCGTCGCGGCCGAGCGGCTCGGCGCGGAGGGTGTCGAGCAGCTCGCTGCGCTCTCGCCCCTTCTCGGTCAGGAGGACTGCGGCGCGCATCGTGGCGGCCCAGGGCCCACCGTCGCCGCCCAGCAGGCAGACGAGGCCCTCGCGGATCTGGGCGGATCGGAACGGCTCCTCCGAAAAGAGGGAGAGCTCCCAGCGGTCGAGCGCCTCGCCAAGCTCACGGTCGGTATCGGCGAGTGTCAACTGTGCGCGCAGGTCGGCGGCCAACCGAGCCCGTACCTTGTCGAGGCGCGTCGCGTCACCGCGCGGCTGCGTGGCGGCAATCGGCAGCAGCGGCGAGATGCGCAACGGGCGAAAATCGAGCCGCTCGAAGACGACGGGGCCGGCCGCGACCGCGCCTGCGGTCGCGAGGCGCAGGGCGGTGATCGCGTCGGCGAGCTCGGCCGCCGCGTCCGGCGGCTCCGACTCGTGTGGTTCGAGCTCGCGCCTCAACTCCAGCAGGAGCAGCCGGTCGACGTCGCGTCCGAACTCCGGCGGCAGCAGTCCCTGTGCTTCGGGCCAGAGGTGCGAGATCTCGCCCGTGACGACCTGGCGAAGCGTGATCCCGCCGCCGAGGTCGGCGTCGTTCCCGGCAGAGAGCCCGACCACCGGGGCGAGTGCGACATACGTGCGCGCGCTACCGAACAGGGTGCGCTCGAGGTCGGCGTAGGCCGCGTCGAAGGCGTCGTCGTGCCAGTCGAAGCCGCCGCTGCGCTCGGCGGTCCACGTCAGCATCGGGATGAGGATCGACCGGAAGAGCGCCTCGTCGCCGGTGTCCCCGATGCCGGAATGCGCGCGCGCGAAGATCGCCGCGGCGGGCTCGCGTTTCAAGTCGTCGATGGCGTTGCGCGCGTCGGGGAGCCGGCGCAACGTCGGCGCCTGCTCCTCGACGAAGCCGCGCACGAGGGGGCGGTACTCGTAGAGCGACGGCCCGTCGCGTGTCGCGTGCTCTTCGAACGCAAACGGCACCTGGGCGCCGCGCTCGGCCGCGAACGCGGCGAGACAGAACGCGCGCAGGGACTCGTAGAGGTGCGGGGCGCGGAGCGACACGTGGTGGAGTTACACGCGCGGCGGGTCGTCTCCTGCCTGGCAGCCGGGACACCAGTAGGTCATTCGGTTGTCGTCGCCCTGCCCCCACGAGCGAATGCGGGCGCCGCAGCGCGGGCAGGGACGGCCGGCGCGGCGATAGACCCGATGGCCGACGCGGCGTGCGTCGTCGACCGACGCGCGCATGAGCTCGGCTGCGGACTCGAGCGCCCGGCGACGATCCCCGTCGGACACGTCGCGGAGGCGGCGCCAGGGCGAGAGCTGCACCCCCCACAGTGCCTCCGCGAGCCACATGTTCCCGATCCCGGCGACGACCGACTGGTCGAGCAGCGTCTCGCCGAACCAACGCGTCTCGTCCGCCCTGCGCATCCGTTCGAGCATCGTGTCGAAACGTGGCGGCCGTTCGAGGATGTCCGGGCCGAGCCGGGCGATCGACCGCGTGTGCAGTTCGAGCACCGGGCCGTTCCAGAGCACACCTTCGGCCCGCTCGCCACGCAGGACGAGCCACGGCGTCCCGGCTCGGGGGCCACCGAGCGGCGTGACGGTCCAGCGGCCCGACAGACGCAGGTGGGAGCGCAACACAATTCCGCCTTCGAACCGGAAGAGCAGATTCTTGCCGAGCGCCTCGACCGACTCGAGCACCCGGCCGTCGATCCGCTCCGCGATCCGCTCAGCACGCGCCCGGGGGTGCGGCGCGTCGACCGAAAGCCGCTGGCCGACCAGCGCCTGGAGGCGTCGAGCGGCACGATGGATCGTGTCCCCCTCGGGCACGGCCGCCACCGTAACGGCCGTGGCAGAGTGCCGGCATGAACCGCACGCGCTCGATCGCCGCCGGAGCCGCGGCAGCCCTCGTCTGGGGCGCCGCGGAACGAATCGACCGCAAGGTGTTCGCGAACGACTACACGGACGTCGCGCTGCTCGGCAAGCTCGTGACGCGCTCCCGCGCCTGGCCGGTAGCCGGCTGCGTGCTCCACGCGGCGAACGGCGCCGTTTTCGGCCTGGCTTTCGACGTCGCGCGTCGCCGCACGTCCATCCCACCGCGGCGGCTGGCGCTCGGGCTCGCCCTCGGCGAGCACCTCGTGCTCTTCCCACTCGGCGCGCTGGTCGACCGCTATCACCCGGCGCGCGGCGAACCGGGAGTGGAGCGTGTGTTCGGCGGCCGTGCGTTCGCGCAGGCGACGGTCCGGCACGCTCTCTTCGGCGTCGTGCTCGGCCGGCTGGCCGCGTCGCGAGCGGGATCGTCACGAGTTCATCGCCCAGGCCGCCGGTGACGCGGAGCGTCTCAACCTCTGGCGGAACCGAGTTCCACCGCACACAGGTGCGCCCTGCAGCGGAGATCGCCGCGGCGCTATGCCCGTAAGACGGCGCGGCGCGGCCCCGCGAGGAACCCTGCATCGACGAGCAGCTGCATTGCCTCCGTGTCGACGACCGGCTCGCCGTCGAACCGCTCGACCGCGAGCCGCTTGAGGCCGCCCGCCCGCACGTGCGCGACGAGCGCAGCAAGCGCCGGGCGCAACCACGCGTCTTCCGGATCGCGCAACGGCACGAGCGAGCGGCCGCCGCGCTCGACGTACAGCACCGGCTCGCCGCCGAGTGACACGAGATAGGCGCCCGCGACACGCGCAGCGCGCGCACCCGCCCGACGGGGCCACGGCAGCGCTGCTCCGTACGGCTGGGCCGGATCGGCGGCGGCGAGGACGAGCGCGGCGCCGTCTTCGTCTCGATCGCGCAGCTCCCGCAGGCGCTCGACGGCGCCGCCGAGTGCGAACTGCGCGCCGCCCAGCCCTTCGACGAAATACCCGCGCCGGCACAGGCCGAGCGTCTCGAGCGCCCGCAATTCGCCGTACACGGCGCCGTAGCCGCCCGGGATCCCTTCCGCACGGACACCGTCGCGCGTGACGATTCCCTGCCGCTCGAGCAGCAGCTCGGCGAGCGCGCGGCGGTCCGGCGCGCCCGTGAAGAGACGCTCCGTGCGCGACCATCGACCGGCGGTCGCCGTCGGCCCCTGCACACGACGTCGCGAGAAGCGCCGCGGGCGCCGCTCGGGTTTCGGTGTGCCGAAGCGGCGTGCGGCGCGCAACGGCGTCCACGCGTCGTTCGTCACCTCGCCGGCCCAGACGAGGTCCCAGAGCGCAGGCAATGCCACGGCGTCCTCGAGCTCCGTCTCGACGAGCAGCTCGTCCCAGAAGAGCGCGCTCTGCAGCGCGTCGCGGATCCTGTCGTGCTCCGCCCCTTCGGGTCTCGGAGCTCCGGGAACCTGGCCGAGCGCCGACGCGTCCTCGCGGAAGTACAGCGAGACGCGGTCCTGCCCCGCCCCGATCCACACGACCTCGCCGCTCGCGGTGAGCGCATCCAGGTGCTCGGGCCGGTAGGCGGGCACACGGCGCGGCAGGACCTCCGTCTCCCAGAGTGCGACCGGCAGCGGCAACGCCTGGAGCGGCACAAGCGCTTCACGTAGCGACGCTCGGCGATCGACACCGTGCCACGACGGCAGGAACCGCGCGAGCGCCTCCTGATCGACCGCCTCGACCTCGCGCCGCAGCGCCGCCAGCGAGGCGCGGCGCAGCCGCCGCAACACGTCGGGATCACACCACTCACGCTCGGTCCCACCCGGGCGCAACTCACCACGAACGAGTTGCTCGGCGCGCTCGAGCTCGATCAGCACGTTTGCGACGTCTCGACCGAAGCGCTCGTTCGCCTGACCGGTGGTGAACGGCCCGCGGCCCTTGGCATACCGGAGCACGAGCTGGCGCAGCGACTCCGGCCCGCCCTCCAGAAACACGTCCGGCAAGCCCGACGGCGACATGACGCCGAGTGCGTCGCGGTAGCGCCCGGCGTCCTCGACGGCGATCAGCCGCTCTTCGCCTGCGATGCGAACGACGAGCGCGCGCCGCTCCTCGACGAGCGGAGTTGCGAGCGCAGGATCGTATTCACCAGGACGCAGGTCGCCGCGCAGCCGCAGCTTGTCGTGGAGCTGGTCGGGCGTCTTCGCCTCGCCTTGCAGCTGGCGCTCCACCTCCTCGACCGCGTCGGCGTCGAGCAGGTCGCGCAGCTCCTCCTGGCCGAGCAGCTCCCGGAGCAGGTCGCGGTCGAGCGAGAGCGCCTGCGCCCGCCGTTCAGCCGGAGGTGTGTCGTCCTCGTACATGTAGGTCGCGATGTAGTCGAAGAGCAGCGATGCGGAGTAGGGCGAGGCGCTCTGCGTCTCGATCTCGACGAGATCCAGGTCGTGCGTCTTCAGCCCCTGCAGCAGCGTGCGCAGCGCGGGCAGGTCAAACACGTCCTGCAGGCACTCGCGGTAGGTCTCGAGGATCACCGGGAAGCTGCCGTACTTCCGCGCCACCTGGAGGAGCGATTGCGCCTTCAGGCGTTGCTGCCAAAGCGGTGTGCGCTCACCCGGGCGCCGGCGCGGGATCAGGAGGGAGCGGCCTGCATTCTCGCGGAAGCGCGCGCCGAAGAGCGCGGTGTCCCCGACCTCGGCGACGACGAGATCCTCGACCTCGCCGGGGTCGATCATCAGGTCCTCGGTCGGCGGCGGCACATCCGACTCGGGGAAGTGCAGCGCGATGCCGTCGTCCGACCAGATCGACTGGGCTTCGATGCCGTGCGCCTCGCGCAGCCGGGCCGCGATCGCCATCGCCCACGGCGCATGGACGCGCCCGCCGAACGGCGAGAGGATGCAGACCCGCCAATCGCCGATCTCGTCTCTGAAGCGCTCGACCACGATCGTCCGGTCGGAGGGAACCGCCCCGGTCGCGCGTTCCTGTTCGCGCAGGAACGTGAGCAGGTTGTTCGCGGCGCGCTCGTCGAGATGGAACTCACCGCGCAACCGCTCGGTCGCCTTTCGCTCCGAGAGCGCCGACAGCTCTCGTGACGCCGCTCCGATCTTCTGGCCGAGCTCGTACGGACGCCCGACGCCTTCTCCCTTCCAGAACGGCACGGCGCCGGGCAAGCCCGGCGCGGGCGACACGAGCACGCGGTCGCGCGTGATCTCCTCGATCCGCCAGGTCGAGGCACCGAGCAGGAAGGTCTGCCCGGCCCGCGCCTCGTAGACCATCTCCTCGTCGAGCTCGCCGACGCGCCCGCCGCCGTCGGCGAGAAACACACCGAAGAGGCCGCGGTCGGGGATCGTGCCCGCGTTCGTGACGGCAAGCCGTCGCGCGCCGTCGCGCGCACGGATCATGCCGCCGGTGCGATCCCACACGATGCGCGGCCGCAACTCCGCAAACTCGTCCGACGGATAGCGGCCGGCGAGCATGTCGAGCACATTCTCGAGCTGGGCGCGGCTCAGGTCCTTGAACGGGTAGGCCGCCATGACGAGCCGATGCAGGTCGTCGACGGAGATTTCCGAGTCCGCGGCAATCGCCACGACCTGTTGTGCGAGGACGTCGAGCGGGTTGCGCGGGATCCGCGTCTCCTCGATCTCGCCCTCACGCATCGCGCGCGCAACGACGGCGGACTCGAGCAGGTCGGCGCGAAACTTCGGGAAGATCCGCCCCTTGGATGTCGCACCCAGCTCGTGGCCCGCGCGCCCGATCCGTTGCAGGCCGCGTGCGACCGACTTCGGCGACTCGACCTGGATCACGAGATCGACGGCGCCCATGTCGATGCCGAGCTCGAGACTCGACGTTGCAACCAGGCACGGGATCCGCCCCGCTTTCAGGTCTTCCTCGACGATCGTGCGCTGCTCGCGGGCGAGCGACCCGTGGTGCGCGCGGGCGATCTCCTTCTCCGCGAGCTCGTTCAGCCGCAGCGCGAGCCGCTCGGCCAGCCGGCGGTTGTTGACGAAGACGATCGTCGACCGGTGCTCTTCGACGAGCCGGAGGATCTCGGGGTAGATCGACGGCCAGATCGACTGCGAACCACGCTCGGTACCGCTGTCCATCTCCTGGCCGTCGGCCGGCACCGGCTGCGACAGGGAGGCCGTCGAACCGAGCTCGCGCATGTCCTCCACGGGAACGACCACCTCCAGGTCGAGCTCCTTGCGCGTGCCCGCATCGACCAGCGTGATCGGCCGGTTGCCGGAGACAAAACGGCCGATCTCCTCGAGCGGCCGCTGCGTGGCCGACAGGCCGATCCGCTGGATCGGCCCATCGGCGAGCGCTTGCAGGCGCTCGACGGAGATCGCGAGATGAGCGCCGCGCTTCGAGCCTGCAATCGCGTGCACCTCGTCGAGGATCAGCGTCTCGACGCCGCGCAGCGACTCCCGCGCCTGGGAGGTGAGCATCAGGTAGAGCGACTCGGGGGTCGTGATCAGGATGTCCGGCGGCTCCTTCTGCAGCTCGCGGCGTTCCTTCTGCGGGGTGTCGCCGGTGCGCACACCAACCCTCAACTTCGACTCGAGGCCTGCGAGTGGGCCGCGGAGGTTCCGCTCGATGTCGTAGTTCAGCGCCTTGAGCGGCGAGACGTAGAGAAGCCGCAGGCCCCGGCCCGGCGTGTCGTTCAGGCGGTCGATCGCGGAGAGGAACGCGGTCAGCGTCTTGCCCGAACCGGTCGGTGCCTGGATCAGGACGTGCTCGCCGCTCGCGATCGCCGGCCAGCCCTGCGTCTGCGCGGGCGTCGGCGCGTCGAAGGCCTGCTCGAACCAGGCCCGCGTCGCAGGCGAGAAGACGCTCAGCGGGTCCATCCGCCAAGCGTACTCGCGCCGCCCCAGCTCAGGTGGTACGCCAGAAAGGCGAGGACGCGGATGACGCCGGCGACCGCCAGGACGACTTACGAAGCGGTCACTCGCCGCTGCTCGCCAGACACGATCCTTGGCGTGGTCTTGGCCATCGGCTAGCTCGCGTTTGTCCTGCCGCTGGGGGGACGAGGCGTAGAACGGAAGCGCATCGAAGATCTCGACCAATCTCGACCAAAGGAGCAGAAATGATGCGCAAGTTCACAGCCTCGGTTCTCGCAACGGCAGTGCTCGCCGGCGGCGCCCTCAGCGGCGCTGCGCTCGCGGCGGCCCCGTCGCCGTCTCACCCGTCGGCTGACCATGCTGCGTCGGTCGACCGGACATCCGCCAAGCAGCGCGAGAGCATGAAGGATCGGTCCCGACACGAGTCTGCAAGCCGCGATCGCACGTCGCATGAGCGTCAGCTCGACACGGCGCGCGACCACTAGGTCATCCGTCCGGCGCCGGCGGCCTTTGCCGCCGGCGCCCAACGCCGGGGAAAGGCCCTCCGACTAGGATCGGGGGATGGCCGCTGCGCTCTGGTTCACCGACGACCCCGAGGCGTGCAAGCTCCTTGCGACCGATCCGTTCGCGTTGCTCGTGGGCTTCGCGATCGACCAGCAGGTGACCGTGCAGAAGGCGTTCGCCGGCCCCTACGTGCTGAAGCAGCGGGCCGGCACGCTCGAGCCGAAGCAACTCGCAGCGATCGACCTCGGGCCTTTGTTCGCCGAGAAGCCGGCGATCCACCGCTTTCCCGGCGCGATGGCCGGCCGCGTGCGCGAGCTGGCCGCGGTGGTGACCGAGGAGTACGGCGGCGACGCTTCGCGCATCTGGTCGGAGGCAACTGACAGCGCGGATCTGAGGAAGCGAATCGGTGCGCTCCCGGGATTCGGCGAGATGAAGATCAAGTCGCTCGGAGCGGTGCTTGCGAAGCAGTTCGGCGTCAAGGCCGCCCAGGCGATCGCGCCGGACCACCCCACCCTCGGCGATGTCACCTCACCCGAGGAGCTGCAGCGCTACCAGGAGTGGAAGCGCGCGTACAAGAAGGCGTCGAAAGGTTCCTGAGACGCCCGAGCAGTTCTGAGAGCGCGATCACCGCAAGGCCTTCAACGCCGGCCCGAGCGCCTGTTTCCCGTGCAGGACCGGCTCGAACAGGTCGCCGTGCTTCGCCAGCCGCTCGAGCGCGACCTGCATCGAGAAGTCGCGCGGCCGGATGTCCTCGACCAACTCGTCCCAGTGCAGCGGCGTCGAGACCGGCGCGCCCGGCTTCGGCCGCACCGAGTACACCGATGCGATTGTCTTGCCCCACCCGTTCTGGCGGTGGTCGACCAGCACCCCGGCGCGCTTGCGCTTCAACCACTCGGTTGTCACCTCGCCGGGGTGTTGCTCCTCGAGCTTGCGCGAGAGAAGCTCCGCGAATTCGTAGGTGTCCTCGAAGGTCGAGCGGCGCACGATCGGGACGAGGATGTGAATCCCGTCCGCACCACTCGTCTTGACGAACGACTCGAGCTCGAGCGCCTCGAGCGCGGCGCGGACGTAGTGCGCCACGTGCACGCAAAGTTGGAACGCATCGGTCTGTTCCGGAGGATCGAGATCGAACAGCACCCAGTCCGGCCGGTCTGGCTTGTCGACGCGCGAGTACCACGCGTTCATGTCGATGCAATGCATCTGCACCATCCACAGCAGCGCATCGCGCGAGTCGACGAGCGGGAAGTCGACGAGCCGCGACTCACCCTTCCCGCCGCGCGGCCAGGTGCGGAACTCGCGGGTCGGGATCCAGTCCGGCATGCCCTTCGGTGCCTGCTTCTGGAAGAACGCCTCGCCTTCGAGCCCTTCACGCCACCGCTTCATCGTGAACGGCCGGTCGCGCAGGTGCGGCACGATCGCGTCGGCGACCTTGTCGTAGTACTCGAACAGGTCGCCTTTGGTGATCCCCTCGCCGGGGAAGAGCACACGGTCGGCCGAGCTGAGCTTCACCTCGTGACTCACCCCCGAACCGTCCACATGACGTTCGCACGGTTTGGAATCGCGTACGTTCCTTCCGGAAGTAGCGCAGCGAGACGCACAAGGGCCGCTTCGCGCTCTTCGTCCGGACGGCTCGCGATCCAACTGACCGTTCGCGCGTTGTCGAGCAGGCCTGCCCGATCGAGGACGTGGTCGTGCGGCACAGCCGTCTGTTGCACGTCGCCGAACGGCCCGCGGGCGAGCACGTCCTGCCACGGCGGCGCGTCGTGGAAGGCAGTCACGGAGCGGAGTTCGTCCAGATATGCGATGTACGCCTCCGGGAGCGGGGAACGGCGGTCCTCATCCGGTCCGTTCCAAACGAGCGCCAGGACTCCGCCGCGCCTCAGTACCCGTGCGATCTCCGCGACCGCTTCGTCGTTCGCAAACCAGTGGAATGCTTGGCCCGCGAAGATCCCGTCAACGGACGCAGCCGCCAATGGGATGGCCTCCGCGCTGCCCGCCATGCTCTCGGCGGCAGGCACCACGCGCTCGAGGATCGCACGCATCTTGTCGAGCGGCTCGACAGCGATCACGCGGCGGTAACGCTCCGCGAGCACGCGCGTCAGCTTTCCCGTGCCTGCTCCGAGATCGAGGACCTCGGCATCGGCTGCCAGGGGCAAGTCGTCAAGCAGCCGAGGCGGATAGTCCGGGCGAGTGCGCTCGTACTCCTCCGCGGCGCCGTCGAAACTGCGGGACGGCTCAGCCAACGCCGGCGAGCAGGAAGGCGCGGTTCTCCTTGAGCATCTCACGCGCGATCACGAGCCGTTGGATCTGGTTCGTGCCCTCGTAGATCTGGGTGATCTTGGCGTCACGCATCATCCGCTCGACCGGGTACTCCTGGATGTAGCCGTAGCCGCCGAGCACCTGCACCGCGTCGGTCGTGACCTCCATCGCGACGTCGGTGCAATAGAGCTTCGCCATCGCCGAGAGCTTGGTCAGCTCCGGGCCGGTGTCGCCCTCGTCGATCATCCGCCCGACCTTGTACAGCAAGCCCCTCGCGGCCTCGCACTTCGTCTCCATGTCGGCGAGCATCCCCGCGATCAGCTGGTGCTGGCCGATCGGCCGGCCCATCGTCTCGCGGGAGCGCGCGTACTCGACCGCGTAGTCGGTGGCGCCCTGCGCAAGCCCGAGCCCCTGCGCGGCGATCCCCGGCCGCGAGCGGTCGAGGATGCGCATCGCGAGCTTGAACCCCTCCCCTTCCTCACCCAGCAGATTCGCGGCCGGGATCCGGCAGTCGTTGAAGTGGAGCTCCCCGGTCGTCGAGCCCTTGATCCCCATCTTCGGCTCGATCCGCCCCACCTCGAACCCCGGCGCAGAGGCCTCGACCACGAACGCCGAGATCCCACCGTGCCCCTGCTGCGGATTCGTCTTCGCAAACACCACGTAGACCGACGCCACCCCGGCGCTCGTGATGAACCGCTTGCCGCCGCTCAGCACATACTCCTCACCGTCCCGCACCGCGGTCGTGCGCATCGCCGCACTGTCCGACCCCGACCCCGGCTCCGTCAACGCGTACGCCGCCAGCCACTCACCCGACGCGAGCTTCGGCAGGAAGCGCTGCTTCTGCTCCCCACTGCCCGCCAGCTTGATCCCCAGCGAGCCAAGCTCCTGCACCGCGACGATCAGGCCGCTCGTCGCACAGACCTTCGAGAGCTCCTCGATCATCACCAGCGTCATCAACGACGACTCGCCGATCCCCCCGAACTCCTCGTCATAGAGGACACCAAACAGCTCGTTCTCCCGAAACGCCTCCACCACATCCCACGGAAACTCCGCCGAACGATCGATCTCCGCCGCCCGCGGTGCCACCCGCTCACGCGCGATCACCCGCACCAACTCACGGATCTCACGCTGCTCATCGGACAGTGGGTCGAGCGCGCTCATTCGGTAGTGAAGTGTAGTGCCACTGCTGCCGATACCTGGGGCATGGTCATCCCCGTTCGCATCCTGACGCTCGTCCTCGCCGCCTTCTGCCTCGGCTCGGCCGCAATGACGCTCGTGCTCGTCGCCGCACGCGGCTAGACAGCCCGGTCGTGGAAGACGGCTTCGACGTTGTTGGAGTCGGGGTCGAGCAGATAGGCGGCGTAGTACCCGGCGTGGTACTCCGGGCGTTCGTCCGGCGCACCGTTGTCGCGACCGCCTGAATGGAGGCCGAAGGCATGGAAGTCGCGAACGCGTTCGCGGTCCTCGACGCCGATCGCGAGATGCAAGTTCTCCGTGGGCGAGCCGGCAATGAGCGAAAAGGTGCCGCTGGTGCTGATCACGTGGAGTCTCTCCCCAAGGTCCCGGGCTCGCACGCCTACGGCCGGCGCGATCCCGGTGTAGAACCGCTTTGAGGCGGCGAGTTCGGCGACGCGGATCCACAGGTGGTCGATCACGCCCGTGGTGGGAGTTGCTGTGCGGTGGTGAACGGCCTCGATGCTGTTTCGATCGTGATCGAGGACGAACGCGCCGTAGTAGTCCGGGCCGTACTCGCACCGGAGGCCCGGTGCGCCGTCGCTTTCGTAGCCCGCCGCGGTGAGGGCACGCCACCAGTCGTCGACCTGCGCCCGCGAGGCCGCCGCGAAGCCGATGTGGACGCCGTGCGTCGGCGGATGCTCGTCGTCGGCCTGCGCGATCGAGAAGTCGTTCCACTCGTGGAACGCGTCTCCGTCGAAGCGCTCGCCGTCGAACGACAACAGATCGAAAACTCTAGAGTAGAGCTCGAGGCTCCTTTCGAGGTCGCTCGTACGAAGCGTCACATGGTCGATCGTCGCCACCGGGCGGGACTGTACCCCGGTGTAGCTCAGGCGGCTGCGAGCGGCACGTGCGCCTCGACGCGATCGCGACCACGCCGCTTGGCCCGATACAGAGCGTGGTCAGCCGCTTCGAGCAGATCCGTACGGTCAAAGAGCGCGGGCATCACATGCGCAACGCCGGCGCTTGCCGTCAGTCTGACCCGACGGCCGGCGACACACACATCGAGGCCGCGAACCGCGGCGAGGAGTTGAGCGGCAAGGACTTCGGGAGTGCTGGTCCTCGCGAGCACGGCGAACTCGTCGCCGCCGAGCCTCACAGCGAGGTCTCGCTCCCGCGTGCGGCGGCGGAGCATCTTCGCGACTGCCACCAGCACCTCGTCACCGGCGAGGTGACCATAGGTGTCGTTGACCTGTTTGAACCGGTCGATGTCGATTGAGATCAGCGAGACCGGCTCACCACCGCGCCCGGCCTCGACGAGCGCGACCTCGAGCAGGTCTTCGAACGCGCGCCGGTTCGGCAATCCGGTTAGCGGGTCGGTCTGCGCTTGAGCACGGAGCTCGGTCTCTGCTCGACGGTGAGAGCTCACGTCCAGACATGCGCCGACCCAGCCGACGAGCTTGCCCTGCACGTCATGGAATGCAGATGCGTAGCCGTCGATCCACACGATGGTTCCGTCAGGCTGACGAAAGCGATAGGAGATGACCGAATCGCGGGCCTCGGCGGCCGCCTCGGCCCACTCGAGCCCTACGCGTTCGCTGTCATCTGGGTGGATCGCTCGCGCCCAGCCATCGCCGAGCGCCTCGTCGACGGTCAATCCCGTCAGCTCGCACCAGCGCCGGTTCACGAATCGACAGGCGCCACGTGTGTCGGAGAGAAAGACGCCAACCGGTGTGTGCTCTGTGAGCGCTCGGAGCAGATCGTCGGCGGCGCCCCCGTGGGACAGGGATCCAGCAAGTGCGGGGAGCGCGCGTGAGAGGGAGGTCGCCATGACCTCAGGTATCGGCCCGCATCGACCAAAGCGCGAGAGGCAACTACGGCCCGCCCCATCGGACCGCCGCGAGCCGGCCCGGAACACGCTCCGATTCGAGGCAGGGTTGCACGCCTGCTGAGGGTGGTGCCGGCCTGCCTTAGTGCCAGCCCTGGGCGTACTCCATCCCGAGCAGCTTCGCCTGGCGTGCACCGGCGGCGGACTCGATCCCCCGTGAACGACCCCTCGGAGGGCTTCGGAGAAGAGCAGCGCGATCGAATTGCTCGAACACGCGTAGATTGGCGACCGGTGATCCTCGCGAACGGCCTCATTCGCACGCTCGACCCACAGGTGCGAACGCAGCGCGCGCTCGCGATCGCCGGTGAGCTCGTCGCGGGCGGGGTCGGCGTGCACGAGACGGCCCTCGCCTCACCCGAGGTGACCGACCTTCAGGGGCTCGTCGTCGTGCCCGGCTTCACCGATTCGCACGTGCACTTCCCGACGTGGGCCCTCGCGCAGAACGAGGTCGCTCTGGACGGATGCGCGAACCTCGACGAGGCCCTGCAGCGGCTTCGCGAGGTCGAGGTTCCGCCGGGTCGCTGGCTGCGCGGCTACGGCTGGCGCAGCGGCGACTGGCAGCCCCAGCGGGACCCGACCCGGCAGGATCTCGACGCGATCACCGGCGACACGCCCGCAGGGCTGATCGCCAAGGACTACCACTCGCTCTGGCTCAACTCGGCCGCGCTGGCCCTCGCGAACGGCGAGCTCGAGGTCGCCGGCGGCGTCGTCGAGCGCGACGCGGGCGGCGAGCCCACCGGCGTCCTCCGCGAGGAGGCGGCGTGGCGGTTCAAGGAACGGCACATGACCGTCTCCGACACGGACTACCTCGAGGCGATGCGCGCCGGCATCCGGCTGGCGAACGCGCGCGGCGTCACGGCGGTGCACGACAAGGACGGCTGGCTCGGAGCGCTGCGACTGTGGCAGCAGCTCGAGGAACGCGGCCAGCTCACCTTGCGTGTCTGGCAGTCGATCCCGCATGACGCGCTCGACGCCACCGTGACCGTTGGCCTGCGGTCCGGGCTCGGCAGCACGTACGTGAAGCTCGGCTATCTGAAGGTGTTCATGGACGGGACGCTCGGCTCGCAGACCGCGTGGATGCTCGACGGGAGCGGCGTGCAGATCACCAGCGGCGAGGAGCTGGCGGAGATCGTGCGACGCGGCGCGGCGGCGGGATTTCCGGTCGCTGTGCATGCGATCGGCGACCGCGCGAATCGCGAGGCGCTGGACGCGTTCGAGGAGACCAAGGACGTTTGGGGGCCACTCGGGCTACGGCACCGAATTGAGCACGCACAGCTGCTCGCGCCGGAGGACGTCGACCGGTTCTCGGCGATCGGCGTCACCTGCTCGGTGCAGTTCACGCACGCGCCTTCCGATCGCGATCTCGCCGACGACTACTGGGCGAGCAAGACCGACGGGGCGTACGCGTTCCGGTCGCTGCTCCACTCCGGCGCGGTCGTCGTGAACGGCAGCGATGCGCCGATCGAGGAGCTCGACCCGCTCGCGGGGATCCGGGCCGGTGTGCGTCGCACGATCGACGACCGTCCGGCGTGGCATCCCGAGCAGGCGCTGACCGTCGATGAGGCCTTCCACGCGACCTGTGTCGCTCCGGCCTGGCTCGCCCGAGACGAGCGCCGGCGCGGCACGCTCCTCCCCGGCCACTACGCCGACCTCGTCGTGCTCGACCGCGACCCGTGGGACGACCTCGACGCGCAGGTCGTCGCCACGATGGTCGGCGGCCGCTGGGTGCACAACCCGCCGCCGTGGTGAACCTGGTTCTCGCCGAAGGCGAAACCAGGTTCATGTCCGGGACGAACCGCTGAAGACACGAACCTGGTTCCCGGCTACGCCGGGCAACCAGGTTCGGCTTTGCGTGCGCCTTACGCGGACGCAACCGTCGCTTGGCGCAGAGCGGGGATCCTCAGGTTCGTCCACTTGCATCACCCAGGAGGGAATTGACCATGAAAAACCGTCTGATCAGCACCATCGCGCTTACGGCGCTTGCCTGCGCTGTCGTCGCCGCAGCCGCGGCGGGCGGCGGCCAGGGCCGGCTGTACCAGTTCCGCGGCGACGTGCTCGCCACCGGCACCAACTCCGTCCAGATCGTGGTCGAGGGCGGCAACCACGCCGCGCTCAAGGCCCTGATCGGCCAAAGCCAGAACGAGACGTTCACGACCGATGCCAAGACCGAGTTCCTCGGCTGGACGGCGGGCGTCCCGCACGTCATCTCGATCGGCGACCTGAGGGCCGGCGACAACGTCCAGGTGTCGATCCGCGCCAAGGCCGGCGCATCGCTCGCGGACCTCGTGGCGAAGCCCGCAGCGCTCGTCGGCGACCACGGGAACAACTCCGGCAACGGGCACGGCGCGCTCTTCCTCTACGTCGGCACCGTCGCGGGCGGCCAGGCGGGCGGTCACATCGCCCTGCACGTCACCGGGGGCAACTGGCGCGGCCTGCGCTCGATGCTCGGCCAGTCGCTCGACGAGACGTTCACCTACGACGAAGGCACGATCTTCCTGCTCTGGCAGGGCAAGGTGCCGACCGTGATCGACCCGTCGCAGCTGAAGGCCGGCGACCGCATCACGGTCCGCGTTCGCGCGGCTCGTGCCGCGACGCTCCAGCAGGTCGAGGCGATCGCCGCCGCGCACGTGGGCGACCACGAGCCCGGCGACCCGATGACGCAGAATTCCTAGCGTCCGAACAAGCGCTTGCGCCGTGGCCGGGCCTGTCCCGGCCGCGGCGGCGGCGACCCGCCGGCGACGATCGCTCCCGGCACGCCGACCGTCAGCCAGTGCGCAAGTGCCTCGTTGCGCAGCGCCGCCGCAGCGCCGCTCATCCCGATCCGCCGGATCGACGGCGCGTGACCGTCGCTCGCGATCAGATGCGCGAGCCCCCGCTCGAGCAGCGCGAAAGCCGACTCACGCGAACGTCGGCCGAGGCTGCCGTCGACGGCGCCGGCGGTGAGCTGAACGAGCACCCCGCTCGCGACCAGCGGCTCGAGCAGTTCCGGGCGCTGCTGCACCTCCCCGTTCCGCTCTGGATGGGCGAGCACCGGCGTGATGCCGGCCGCGAGCAATCCGAAGAGCCGGTCGCCGATGTCGAGCGGCCACCCGACGTACGGCGTCTCCACGAGCAGGTAGCCGGGGTTGCCGGCGAGCGCGAACCGGAGCAGCTCTTCGCGAGGCCGGTCGAGCTGGGCGAGGTCGAGCTCGCCGCCGGGCACGAGCTGGAGGGCGTCGCCGACCGCGCCCCGCACCTCCGCGAGAGCCGCCTCCATCTGGTCGGGTGTCGTCGGGTAGTCGTCGCGCACATGGGGCGTCGCCGCGAGCACGGAGATCCCGTCCGCCGACGCGGCGCGGCAGATCGCAAGCGCCTCGTCGAGGTCCTCGGCCCCGTCGTCCAGGCCTGGAAGAACGTGACTGTGGAGATCGATCAAAGCTGCGCGAACGCGAGGAAGAGCTCGCGGGCTGCGCGGATGCCGGCCGGGACATACTCCGCGACGAGGCGCTCGTTCGGTGAGTGGATCTGCGAGTCGGGCAAACCGAAGCCCGTGATCACGGTCGGGATGCCCTTGTCGGCGAGCGCCGGGACGATCGGCAACGTCCCACCGGAGCGGATCAGCGCCGGCCGCCGCCCGAGCGCCCGCTCGAACGCGTCGAGCCCGAGCTGGATCACCTTCGAGTCGGGCGGCACGAGCCCCGGCGGTGACGACGACCACAGCTCCACGTCGACGTCGGCACCTGCAGGCGCGTTCTCACGAAGCAGCCGCTCGACAACCGGCGCGATCTCTTCCACCTTCTGGCCGGGAGCGAGCCGGATCGACACGTTCGCGACCGCCTCAACGGGCAACACCGTCTTCTGCAGGTGCGGGGAGCCTGTGGCGATGCCGTTCACGTCGATCGCAGGCTCGGCGAACGTGCGCAGATAGAAATCCCGGGCGGCCTCGGCGTCCTTCGGGCGTGCGCCCTGCTCGGCCAACTCGTCGGCGCCCGTCGGGAGCTCGGTCCAACCGGCGAGCTCCTCGTCGGCGGGGGCGGCACGGCCGACGCGCAGCGCGTCGTCGAGCGTGCCGTCGTGTGCGATCAGTCCGTCGAGTGTCTTGATCAGCGCGTGCGCCGCGTTCAGCGCCGCCCCGCCGTACATCCCCGAGTGCAGGTCCCGCTCGCCGGTGCGCACTGTGACGTGGAAATACGCCATGCCGCGTGTCGCGACGTTGAATGCCGGAACGTCGCGGCGGATCATGCCGCTGTCGAAGATGATCGCCGCGTCGGCGCCGCGCTCGTCGGCCTCGAGGAACTCGACGATCGAGTGCCCACCGGTCTCCTCCTCGCCGTCGCAGCAGAAACGAACGTTCACGGGCAACTCGTTCGAGCGCGCCAGCTCCCGGGCTGCGGACAGCAACATGTAGAGCTGGCCCTTGTCGTCGACGGTGCCGCGGCCGTAGAGATACTCGCCGCGGATCTCCGGCTCGAACGGGTCGCTCACCCACAGCTCGAGCGGATCGGGCGGCTGCACGTCGAAGTGGCCGTAGGAGATCACCGTCGGCGCACTCTCCGCCCCGCTCGACGCGCGCAGCTCGCCGATCGCGAGCGGCTGTCCCTGCCAGTCGATCACGTCGCACTCCCCGCCCGCCTCGCGGATCAGGGAGCACACCCATTCCGCGGCGCGCTTGACGTCGGCGGCGTGCGCGGTGTCCGCGCTGATCGAGGGAATGCGGAGGAACTCCGCGAGCTCGTCGAACCACTCCGCCATAAGCAAGCGAGCGTACCAACCTGGTTTCCGCGAAGCGGAACCAGGTTGGCGTCTTCGACAGGCCGAAGCCCGCTCACCCTGCGGCGAGAACCAGGTTCTTACGCGACGTCTCTGAGCTTCTGGCTCTCGGCCAGTGCGCGGAGCTTCTTCAGGCCCTGGTTCTCGATCTGGCGAATGCGCTCGCGGGTCACCTGAAACGCGCGGCCGACCTCGTCGAGCGTGCACGGCTGCTCCCCGTTCAGGCCGTACCGCAGCTCGAGCACACGGCGTTCGCGATAGTTGAGCGTCCCGAGGCACTTCGTGAGCGCCGCGGCGCGGAAGGCGGTGTCTGCGGCCTCGTCGGGCGGCGGCGTGTGCTCGTCCTCGAGGAACTGCCCGAACTCCGACTCCTCCTCGTCGCCCACCGGCTTCTCGAGCGAGACCGGCGTCTGCGAGGTGCGGCGGATCGACTCCACCTCTTCGACCGTCATGTCCAGGTCGGCAGCGATCTCCTCGTTCGACGGCTCACGGCCGCGCTCTGCGCGCAGCTTCCGCTCGGTGCGCACGATCTTGTTCAGCTTCTCGACGACATGGACGGGCATGCGGATCGTGCGCGCCTTGTCGGCGAGCGCCCGTGCGACCGCCTGGCGGATCCACCACGTCGCGTAGGTCGAGAACTTGTAGCCCTTGCGCCAGTCGAACTTCTCGGCGGCGCGCACGAGCCCGATCGTCCCCTCCTGGATCAGGTCGAGGAACGGCAGCCCCTGGTTGCGATAGCGCTTGGCGATCGAGACCACGAGGCGAAGGTTCGCCTCGACCATCTCCTGCTTCGCGCGATGGTCGCCGCGCTCGATGCGCTTTGCGAGCTCGACCTCCTGCGCCGCGGTCAGCAGGTCGACCTTGCCGACGTCCTTGAGGAAGAGCTGCAGCGAATCGGCCGAGAACTCCAGGTCGGGCGTCTCCTCGACCTCGTCCGCCTGCGCGGCGTAGAAGTCGGCCTCGGCGTCCTCGGCGGCGTCGAGCGGCGTGACTTCTTCGTCGGCGACAACTTCGACGGCGACTTCGATCCCGACTTCGGGATCTTCCTCGAAGACGGTTCCCTCAACCTCGATCTCGACCTTGCTCACTCGTCCCCCTCGGTGACCAAGCATTCCCCTGAACGGATGCGGAACTGTCGCAAGTGAACCGGACGGACGCCATGGGCCGCTCGGCTCATCTTTTCGTGGTGCTGGACCCACCTCCAGCGAGACCCTTCAGGAACGCCGCTGATTGTACTCCCAAAGTGCTGCGCCGACCGAGATTTTGCGCAAGCTGGAATTCCTTGATCGCCTGGTCTCGCTGTCCGGTCCACGCGAGCAACAACCCGAGGTGGTAGCGCACCGACTGGCTGTGCGGGAAGCGCTTCACGAGTGGCCCGAGCCGTGAGAACGACGCCGAGAGGTTGTCCTCGTCGAAGCGGCCGACCGCCGCGGCCACCTGCGCCTCGTCGTTTGCCGGCTGCAGGCGCGCGGCACGTGCGTAGAGCTTCTCCGCGGAATGCTGCTTGCCGCGCCGCTGCAGGAGCACGCCCTGGATCAGCAGCGTGGTGCGGCGCTGGGGCTGGAAGAGCGGATAGAACCCGTCCTGCGGCTGGAAGAACTGCGGATGCAGAATCTCGTCGGCTTGCATCTCATAGAAGGTGTCGTACCCCGCCTTCTTCGCCTGGCGAAACGCCTGCTCGGCGTCGGACACGTAGCCGGCGCAGAAGAGCGCGGTGCCGAAGTTGAACTGCACGACCGGGTCGTTCGGCGCCTGCTGCGACAAGGGCTCCAGGAGCCGCGCCGCCGTCTGCGGCCGTTGCGCCATCGCGCTCTTCACAGCCGCAACGTGCGCCGAGGGTACACCAGGGACGACCAGCGCCTTGGGCCGCTGCTTGCACTGGGCGGCCGGCTGAGCCGGATCCTGGCGGGTTGCGAGCACGACCCCTGCGACCGTCCCCGCAGCCACGACGGCGATCGCCGCAACGAGCAGCCGCACGCGTTTCACCGCCGACATCGCGCGCAACGTAGCTGGAAATACGCAGGCACCCGCTACCGTTTATGAAGCCATGACGACCTATCGCGAGCTACTGCAGCGGACCAAGTCCGAGATCTCCGAGATCGACGCCCAGGCGGCGCAGGCGACACCCGGAGCGATCTGGGTCGACGTCCGCGAGGCCGACGAGTGGCAGGAAGGCCACCTGCCCGGCGCCGTGCACGTCCCGCGCGGCAACCTCGAGAGCCGCATCGAAGGCGTGGCCGGCGACAAGACCCAGCCGGTGATTCTCTACTGCGCCGTCGGCAGCCGCTCGGCCTTCGCCGCGAAGACGCTCCAGGAGCTCGGCTACGAGCACGTCCACTCGCTCGTCGGCGGCTTCACCGACTGGAAGCGAAACGGGCTCGAGATCGTCCTGCCCCGAACGCTCTCGCCGGAGAAGCGCACACGCTACTCGCGGCACCTGCTGATCCCCGAGATCGGTGAAGAGGGTCAACTGCGGCTGCTCGACTCGAAGATCCTGCTGATCGGCGCCGGCGGGCTCGGCTCACCGGCGGCCCTCTATCTCGCGGCGGCGGGCATCGGCACGCTCGGCATCGTCGACGCAGACATCGTCGACGAGACCAACCTGCAGCGGCAGATCGCGCACTCGCTCGACACGCTCGGCACGCCGAAGGTCGACTCCGCGAAGCG
>JADGPE010000009.1 GCA_017882605.1 Thermoleophilia bacterium
ATCGCCGCCACCTCGTCGGGCTCCGTCGTATCCGTGGCTCTCGTCACCGCGACCGATCCTGACTACGGCCGGCGGGATTCGCAAGGTCTTGCTCGGCTGGGCCAGCGTCCTTACGCCCGAAGCTTTATCACGTAAAGCAAGGGGCGCTTGCGGAGGCGAGACACGTCCGGTGCACAGCCAGTGCACGGCCCCAGAATCTCGCTTAACGATGCGGCCGCGCGCGTGGCGGCCGTAGTGGAGCTACGGAGAGCACATCTAGCCGAGGACGAGTGTCCAGCCGCGCCCCTCGTAAACCGGAGCCTCGGCCGCCTCGACCAGCTTCGAGATCGCACCGTCCGCGCTGATGATGCGCACGAGGCCGTGCCCGTGCACCGGGGACCCGGTGCCGATCCGGGAACCGCCGGAACGCGCCCACTCGGCTTCGGCGTCGGAAGCGGGCGTGTAGGCACCGGGGAAGCCCGCACCAGGGTTCAGGGCGCGGAGGGCGCGGCGGTTGATTCGGCCGCCAGCTTCTCGCTGAACGCGGGCGGGAAGCACGTAGCTGCCCGTGTTCGGCGGAACCTCCCGCGAGCCGAGGTCGACGGGCTGCTAGTCGAGCTGGCTCGGTTGAGCTAGCGGCAGGCGAGCCTGCAGCGCAACGCCGCCGGCAAGCAGGTCCCAATCGGATCCAGCCGGGCCGATCAGCGACACCCCCACCGGCAGGCCGCTGCGGCTGCCCACGCCTGACGGGAACGCCGCGACGGGGAAGCCCGTCCAGTTCCAGTAGTGCGTGAGTGAGATCTCGGCGACGTCGGTGAACGGCTCGTCGTAGCCGTGGCCGCGCTGACGCGCGACGATCGGCACGGTCGGCTCGAGCAGCGCGTCGATGCGGTGCTCCGCAAACCAGTCGAGCCACCTCGAGGTCGCCTCCGTTCGCCGTACCTGCGCGGCGATGTAGTCCTCCGCCGACAACGCACCGTGCTCGGCGTACTCGACAAAGCCGCGAATCGAAGGCCGGTACAGCTCGCGCCGGTCGTCGAAGCGCCGGTGGTAGACGAGCATCTCGGCGCACACGAGGTCGAGGAAGGTCAGCCCGAGCTCGAGCTCGACGTCGGGGGCAGGAGCGTCGACGAGCTCGATGCCGAGGCTTCGGCAGTCGGCCAGTGCTGCGTCGAAGCCGTCGGCCACGTCCGCGTCGAGGTCGACGAGGCCAAGCCGCGGCGAGACGGCGATGCGCCGCAGCGGTGCGCGCTGGAGCGGCGGGCTGACGCCGGCCAGCGCGGCGAGCAGAGGCTCGCAGTCCGCAAGGCTCCGCGCCATCGGCCCGGCATGGTCGAAGGTCGGCCCCAGCGGAACGATCCCACGCAGCGGCACAGAGCCTCGGGTCGGCTTGATCGTCGAGGTGCCGCAGAGCGCGGACGGAATGCGCAGGGAGCCGGCGGTGTCCGTGCCGGTCGCGGCCGGCGTCATCCGTGCGGCCAGCGCCGCGGCCGAGCCGCCGCTGGAACCGCCGGCGGAGCGGTCGAGCGCCCACGGGTTACCGACCTGGTCGGTCGTCCCGCCCGCCGCGAACTCGTGGGTGTGCAGGTGGCCGAGCAGCACCATCCCGGCAGCCTCGAGTCGCGCCCACGCGTCGCACGAGCGCGCGGGCACGTCGCTGAGCAGACTGCTGGAGGCCGTGAGCGGCTTCCCTGTGACCGCGTAGAGGTCCTTGAGCCCGATCGGGACGCCGCAGAGCACCGGCGCGTCCCCCGCCGCGCGCTGCGCGTCTGCGCGATCGGCGGCCGCGAGCGCATCGTCCTCGTAGACACGCACCCACGCGTTGATCGAGCTCGGATCTCCCTCGTGGCTGTGCGCGCCGTCCCGCTCGCGGATGCGGGCGAGGCAGGCCTCGACGAGCTCGCGGGACGACACCTCCCGCCGCACGAGAAGCGCAATCGCCTCGACGACGCCGGCGTCTGCGGGATCGCCCATCTCTAGTACGGGTACGGCTCGCCGGCCGCCTCGGCCCAGCGCGAACCCGGCTCCCGCCTGATCGGATCGGGGTCGACGCCGCGACCGTCCGCGAGCGCGAGCGTCAGGAGGTGGAAGCGGACGATGTCGACGACGGGGTGCACCGTCGGCACGAGTGTCGTCTCGCAGCCGAGCTTCTCGAGCGCGGCGACAGCGTCGTGCGCGCGGTCGGCGACCCGTCCTTCTCCTTCGAGCACGAACACGCGCGTCGAGTCGTCGATCGCCGCAAGGTGGCCGTGCAGCAACTGCTCCACGTGGTGCGCCTCGGCCGGGATGTGCGCGCCTTCACGCAGCTTGAGGACGGCCTCCTGTGCGGTGGGCCAGTCGCGGCCGCCGCCGGCGACGATCACCCTCTCCTGTGCCGGCGCCTCGACCTCGAGCCGAAGCGCCTCCTCGACCGCGGCCGGCAACCATGCGATGTCATCACCGTTGAGCGCGGCGATCGCCGCGACTGCGCACGTATAGCTTGCGGTGTGGCACCACGACCGCTCGAGCTCGGGCGTGCAGACGATCACCTCGTCCGCGAGCTCAGCGAGCGGCGACGACGCGTTGCCCGTGACGAGCCAGACGTCGCCGCCGAACCAGCGTTCGGCCTCCATCGTCAGCGCGGTCTCGCCCTCGTGGGAGACGCAGACCATGATGTCCGCGGACGGCGGGCTCATGACCGCCTCAAGCGCCTGCACCGCGAATCCACCGGTCTGGGCAGCGTGGAACGACGTGCCGCACCCGGTGAAGACGACGCGCGCGCCGCCGGGCAGTTGCCGGTCGGTCGGCACACGCCGCAGCCAGTCCGGCTGCGCGAGCACCGCGCGCTTCGTCTCGCCTGCCATACCCGCCTCTATACCATCGCGCCCGTGGCGACGTACCCCTGGACCCAGCGCGAGCGCGTCCGCTTTCGCGATTGCGACGCCATGGGCCACGTCAACAACGCCGTCTATTCGACGTACCTCGAGCAGGCCCGGATCGGGATCCTCGGCGACCTCGAGCCGTTCATCCTCGCGCGGGTCGAGATCGACTTCCGCGCCGAGTTGCGCGCCGGGCAGGACGTGGAGGTGCGCAGCCGCTGCTCGCGCGTCGGGACGAAGAGCTTCGAGCTCGAGCATCAGATCTGGGGCGGCGACCGGCTGGTGGCCGACGCCAAGAGCGTGCTCGTCGGCTACGACTATGAGGCGGGCACATCGGTCCCGCTGACCGCGAACCAACGAAGGAGACTTGGAGAATGAGCGTGTACGAGCGCCACACCCTGTCGAACGGCTTGCGCGTGCTGACGGCGCCGCTCCCGCACGCCCAGTCGGTCGCCTGCTACATCATGCTGGCCGCCGGGTCGCGCTACGAGGACGCGCAGAACCGCGGCATCGCGCATTTCGCGGAGCACATGTTCTTCAAGGGGACGGAGAAGCGCCCGACCGCACGCGACCTTTCGATGGAGGTCGACAAGATCGGCGGCGAGTTCAACGCCTTCACGTCGAAGGAGTACACCGGCTACTACATCCGCTGTGCGGGCGAGCAGCGCGACACCGCGCTCGACGTCCTCGTCGACATGCTGCGCAACTCGAAGTTCGACCCGGAGGAGCTCGAGCGCGAAAAGGGCGTGATCATCGAAGAGATGAACATGTACGTCGACACGCCGCGCGACTACGTCTCGTCGGTCTACGAGGAGCTGCTGTTCGGCTCGAATCCGCTCGGGTGGGAGACGCTCGGTACGAAGGAGACGATCAAGGCGGCATCGCGCCAGACGTTCCTCGACTATCTCGGCCACTGGTACACGCCGCAGCGCATGGTGGTCGGCGTCTCGGGCATGGTGGGCGACGACCTGCTGCCGACGCTGGAAGGCCTGCTCGGCGACATGTCGGGGAACGGGTTCGGGAAGCCCGCGCCGGCGCAGGTCGAGCGCTCGGCCGGGCCGAAGGTGCACGTGCACCACAAGGACTCCGACCAGGCGAACGTCTGCCTCGGCGTTCCGAGCTATCCGATCGACCATCCGGACCGCTACGCGCTGCAGCTGCTCGGGACCGTTCTCGGCACCGGGATGTCGTCACGCCTCTTCCTCGAGGTGCGCGAGCGGCGCGGGCTTGCGTACTACGTCTACGCCTTCAATGCTTCGTTCACCGACGCCGGCACGCTCTTCTCGCAAGCGGGGGTCGATCTGCACCGCGCCGAGGAGGCCGTCGACGTGATCGCAAAGGAGTTCCGCATGCTTGCGGAGGAGCCCGTGCCGGCCGAGGAGCTCGAGAAGGCACGCGCGCTCGCCAAGGGGCGTTTCGTCCTGCAGACCGAGAGCCCGAATGGCCTGATCATGTTCGGGCTGCGCCGAGAGGTGCTGGAGGGGCGCGCGGCCGAGCCGACGGAACTGCTCGCGGGCCTCGACGCCGTCACCGCCGACGACGTGCTGCGTGTCGCCCAGGACGTGATCGCCGGCGAGGGAATGCGTCTCGCCGTGATCGGCCCATTCGACGACGCGTCGAAGTTCGAAGCGCTGCTCTAGCGAGCCCTCTGGTCTCACCACGGTTCCCTGCCGCGCGCGCGGAAGGTTCAGATCGTCGCGAGGTCGGCTTCGACGAGCTCGCGGTCCTCGGTCTCCGCGATCTCGACCGCGCGCGCCTGTTCGACGTAGCGCTCGGCGGTGTCATCGTCACCCGCGAGCCGGCTCGCGCGCGCGAGCGCCTCGTAGGCGAAGGCGAGGTCCCAGTCGGCGAGGCCGCTCTGTTCGCACCACCGGAGGCAGCTCTGGGCGTGGTGCAAGGCGGGCTCGGGCCGGCCGACGAGTGCGTAGACGCGCGCCAGGAGCCATTCCCCACGCGCACGGTTCTCCGGCTTGCACTCGGGCGCAGTCGCCCAGTGATAGGTCGACGCATGCGCCATGTGCACCATCAGCTCGTCGTCCTCCCGCGACTCGATGAGGCTCCACGTCGCGTTGAAGAGATCGACACCACGCTGCCGCTCTTCGCTCACCGGCCGATTATCCTCCAGACCGGCCGGGCGACCAAGCCGACGAACGCGAGGGCTTCCAAGAGGTGCCTGACACCGCGGTGTCAGACACCAAAGAACCGTCGCACGCCGCGAAAATCGCTCGTCCGCACCGGGACAATCCGCACCACGCTCGCCGAGTTCGGCGCCTCGATCATCTTGCCGCCGCCGACGTACATGGCGACGTGCCCGACGACGGGGTGCTCGTAGAAGAGAAGGTCGCCGGGCAGCATCTGCGCGCGCGAGATGGGCCTGCCGGCTGCGAACTGCGCGTCGGCGTCGCGGGGAATCGTGATGCCGTGCGCGCGATAGACGGCCCAGGTCAGCCCCGAACAGTCGTAGCCCCACGCCGAAAGGCCGCCCCAGAGGTAGTGCAGCCCGAGAAACTCTTCGGCGGTGCGCACGAGATCGGCGCGCGTGCGCGGCAGCCGGCGTGTCGCCGACGCCGGCACCGCCCCGCGCGGGACCTGGGTGGCGAAGCCGACCTCGGTGCCGTTCACGAGCTTGACGCTCCGCGTCGTGACGACGAGGGGCGCGGCGAACGCCGGCGCGAGCTGCCACGACCGAACCCAGCCGGGATACCCGCGGGCGTCGAGCGGGCTCGGCTGGTCGGGCACGGCGATCTTCGTCCAGCCGCCGCGCCGCGCGAGCACGCGCACGGTCTCGCCGTAGAGGGCCTGCGTCGGCATGTGTCCGACGAGCGCCAGCCGCTCGGAGTAGGTGACCGCCGGCGTCGCCCAGACGTGCGGATCGAGCGGGAGGTGGCCGGCATTCGGCGCCTCCCACACGTTCGCGACCGGCACGCGAACGGTGGCCGTCGGCCCGGGTGCGACGGCGAGGATGAGAGCTGCGGCGAGCGCGGTCAGCACTCGCGGCAGGGTAGCCCCGGCCTTACGAGAGCGGCCAGAGGATCTCGGTCAGCGGCTCCTCGCCGGTGCCGGGGTCGTTGAGGTAGCGCTCGCGCGGTGCGGAGGCCGGCGTCAGGCCTCGTTCGTGTGCCGCTGCGAACAGCTCGGCGTAGAACCCGCCGCCAAGCTCCTCGTACGGGCCGGCATGCAAATGGCGCAGCGCGCGCACCGGCGGCAGCGTCCGAACCTCGACCGGCGCCGCCGGGACGGCATCCGAAGCGACCGGCCACCCGGCTTCGACGACGAGCGACCCGTACTCGTCGGGCGCGGTCGTGATCGCCATCGGCGGCCCTTGTGGGCCTCCGCAGCACGTTGCGAACTCCGCGACGCGCGCGAGAGCGCCGCGGATGAACTCCCCGACCTCAGCCGGCGCGACGCGCCTGACGACGAACGCGAACGTCTCCTCGGGCAGATCGACGACCTCGAACTCCAGCGCGGTCTTGAGCATGGGAGCCTCCTTGACTCGACACCAGCAGTGTCCACCGGCCCCGGCCGGGTGACATCAGTGGTTCCTCCTAGTCCTCGTTCGACTGCTCCTCGGCGCCGCGGTGGCGCAACTCCTCGACGACGGTCGGGTCCGCGAGCGTCGTCGTGTCGCCGAGCGGCCGGTTCTCCGCGACGTCCCGGAGCAGCCTCCGCATGATCTTCCCGCTGCGGGTCTTCGGCAGCTCCGGCGTGAAGACGATGTTCGCCGGCTTCGCGATCGGGCCGATCTTCTTGGCCACGTGGTCGCGCAGCTCCTCGAGCATCGCGACGGAGCCCTCGATGCCGCTCTTGAGCGTCACGAACGCGACGATCGCCTGGCCGGTCGTGCCGTCGTGGCGCGCCGCGACCGCCGCCTCCGCCACGTCGTGATGATCGACGAGCGCCGACTCCACCTCGATCGTCGAGATGCGATGGCCGGAGACGTTCATCACGTCGTCGACGCGTCCGAGCAGCCAGAAGTCGCTGTCCTCGTCGACGCGTGCACCGTCGCCGGCGAAGTACACGTCGTCGTAGCGTGACCAGTACGTGTCCACGTAGCGGTCGTGCTCCTTGTAGAGGCCGCGCAGCATCGCCGGCCACGGCCTGCGCAGAACGAGATACCCGCCGCCGCCCGGACCGACCTCCTCGCCGGCATCGTTGTAGATCGCCGCGTCGACGCCGGGGAACGGCTTGGTCGCGGAGCCGGGCTTGGTCGTGGTGATCCCCGGCAGCGGCGTGATCATGATCATTCCCGTCTCCGTCTGCCACCAGGTGTCGACGATCGGGCAACGCTCGCCGCCGATGTGCTCGTGGTACCAGATCCACGCCTCGGGGTTGATCGGCTCTCCGACCGACCCCAGCAGGCGCAGCTTCGAAAGGTCGTGCTTCGCCGCGTGCTCCGGGCCCCACTTCATGTGGGAGCGGATCGCCGTGGGTGCGGTGTAGAGGATCGTCACGCCGTAGCGTTCGGCGACCTCCCACCAGCGATCCTTGTCGGGGAAGTCCGGTGTCCCTTCGTACATCACGGAGGCGGCGCCGTTGCAGAGCGGCCCGTAGACGATGTAGCTGTGGCCCGTCACCCAGCCGACGTCGGCAGCACACCAGTACACGTCCGCGTCCCGCTTCAGGTCGAAGATGTAGTGGTGAGTCGTCGCGACGCCCACGAGGTAGCCGGCCGTCGTGTGAGCGATCCCTTTCGGCTTCGCTGTCGTGCCCGAGGTGTAGAGCAGATACAGGAGATCCTCGGGATCCATCGGCTCCGCCGGGCACGCCGACGCGTCGACGGCGAGCTCATGCCACCAGTGATCGCGGCCGGCAGTCATCGGCACGTCGTTGCCGGTGCGCCGCAAGACGATCACGCTCTGCACGGTCGGCGAGGCGGCGACGGCCTCGTCGGCGGTGCGCTTCAGCGGCACCGTCGTGCCTCGCCGCCACGCCTCGTCCTGTGTGATCAGCACCTCGCACTCCATGTCCTGCAGGCGCCCCGCGAGCGAATCGGCCGAGAACCCGCCGAAGACGACCGTGTGCGGCGCGCCCAGGCGGGCGCACGCGAGCATCGCCACCGGCGCCTCCGGGACCATGCCCATGTAGATCCCGACCGGAGTGCCCTTGCCGACGCCGAGCTGCTTCAGCCCGTTCGCGAGCTTCGTCACCTCGGCCAGCAGGTCGGCGTAGGTCAGCTCCCGCCGGTCGCCCTCGGGCTCGCCCTCCCAGTAGTAGGCGACCGAGTCGCCGCGGCCGGCCTCGACGTGCTTGTCGAGGCAGTTCCACGCCACGTTGAGCTTGCCACCGAGGTACCACCTGGCGTAGGGCGGCTCCCACTCGTACAGCTTCGTGAACGGCTCGAACCATGCGACCCGCTCGCGTCCCTCGCGCTCCCAGAACGCGTCGAAGTCCTCTTCGTAGATGCCGGGCTGTGCGTTCGCCTGCGCTGCGAACTCGGCGGACGGCGGATAGCGCCGCTCCTCGAGGAACAGCGTGTCGATGTCCTTTTCCCTCGTCACGGTTCGAGATCGTACGGGTACCGCGTCAGGTTCTCCGCGCCGTCCGCGGTCACGAGCACGAGATCCTCGAGCCGGACGCCGCCGTAACCCTGCCGGTAGCAGCCGGGCTCGACCGTCACGACGTCACCGGCCTTCAGGGGCAGGTGGACCGCGAGCCCCATTCCCGGCTGTTCGTGCACCTCCAGCCCGACACCGTGTCCGAGCCCATGGAAGAAGCCGTCGGCGAGCGCCTTGCCCGGCTCCTTCGTGCGCTGGGTCGGCTCGCCGGCCGCTTCGAAGATCTCGCACGTTCCGTCGAAGATTGCCCGGCCGTCCGCACCGTCCGTGATCTCCGAGATCGCGCGATCGAGCGCCTCCTTGCAGAGGCGATGCCACCGGCGCACGTCGTCGGGCACGTCGCCGACGACGAAAGTGCGCGTCATGTCGCAGAAGATGAAGGACTCGTTGTCGCGCGGCCAGATGTCGACGACGATCGGCTCGCCGGTGCGAATCGGCCCGGAGCCCATGTCGTGGCCGACCGCCCCTTGCGGGCCCGGTGCGACGATGAACTCGTCGGCCGTGGTGCCGTGCGCGGCGAATGTCTGCGACATCGCCGACTTCACGCGCTCCACCGTCAGCGGCTCTCCGTCCAGCTCGAGGCCGCCGCCGTCGTGGCGGGTCGCGCGCCGGAGCAGGTCGCGCACGGTGTCCATCCCGGCCTCGGCCGCACGCTGCGCCCGCCGCATGCCGGCGAGCTCCGCCTCGGTCTTCACCCGCCGGCGGGCATCGAAGAAGGCGCCGTCGACCGACAGCTCGACGCCGTCTGCGCGCAGCCTGTCGGCGAGCCAGAGCGGAAACGTCTCGGGCACGACGGCGCTCGTCACGCCCAAGTCCTTGACCGCGCGCAGCGCGAGCTGGGCGCGGATCTCCGGGTACGTGAGGCCCGAGGCGATCAGCTCGTCGACGCCGTACTCCTCGGAGGGATGCAGCTCGAAGAGGCCGAGCGCCGCCAGCCGTGGCACCTCCATCGAGCTGATCTGGATGTGCTTGACACCGTCCCGCTCGGCGTAGAAGAACGGATCCGGGATGCCCAACGGCACCTCGTGGCGCAGCTCGGGCGAGCGAAACGTGTCGGCGAACATGAGGACGTCTGGCATGCCCCCGACTCTAACTAGGATCTGCGCGGTGGAACCGCGCGACAAAGCATTGGCGCTGATCGAGCGCTACGACGCCGAGTTGCGCGCGCAACTGCCCGACGGGACCGACATCTTCGATGCGCACCTCCATCTCGGGCACGACATCGACGGCATGGTCGGTGACTACGACCAGCTCGAGGCGCTGATGGCCAAGTACGGCATCTCGCGGGCATTCATGTTCTGCCTGGACGAGGCCGACCATCATCCGGCATTCAGCGCGGCGAACGACCGCACGCTCGCGTTCGGAGCGCGCAGCGGAGGCCGGCTGATCCCGTTCGTGCGCCTCGACCTGAACGAAACGCCGCTCGAGGAGGCCCGCCGCTGCCTCGACGCAGGCGCGCGGGGGATCAAGCTGCACCCACGGGCGCAGAAGTTCACCGCCACCGACGAGCGGCTCGGGCCGGTGTTCGCGTTCGCCGCGGAACACCGCGTGCCGATCCTGATCCACGGCGGGCGCGGACTGCCGCCGATCGCCGACGGCCTGCGGGCTCTCGTCGACCGCTACCCGGAGGCGACGCTGATCATCGCCCATGCAGGGATCGCCGACCTCGCCGGGCTGGCGCGCTGCATGGCGGGCCGCAAGGGAGTGCTCTTCGACACGTCGACCTGGAGCCCGATCGACCTGCTCGACTTCTACCGCCAGGTGCCGCCCGAGCAGGTCGTCTACGCGAGCGACTACCCGTACGGGCAGCAGCCGTCGTCGCTTCTGATCGCACTCAAGACGGCTCGCTACGCGGGCTATACCGACGACCAGTTGCGCGGCATGCTCGGCGGGACGGCAAACGCGCTCGCAGACGGCAGAGACCTGCCGGAGCCGACCGAACCGGTCGGCAGCGAGCTGTACACCCAGCCGATGCAGCTCGCGCGCATCCACCAGTACCTCTCGATGGCAACGCCGCTCCTCTGGACGCGGCAAGCCGACACGGTGGGGGTGCTCGGCCTCGCCATCAACACCTGCGCCGAACGCAACGGCCACACCGCCGACGCCGACCGGATCCGCGAGCTGCTGGAAGCGGCGCGCGATCTCTGGCTGTCGATCCCGTCGCTCGAGGACGAGGTCGAGCAGCGCCTCCTCATGCGGTTGACCCACCGGCTGGTCCACATTGCCGACATCGAGGCGGTCACCGCTGCTTAGGCTCGAGGTCAACGACCACGTCTACGAACTGCACGCCGAGGTCGGGACGACGCTCGCGGAGGCACTACGCGATGACCTGGCACTCACGGGGACCAAGGTCGCCTGCGCGGAGGGGCACTGCGGCTCGTGCACGGTGCTCGTCGACGGCGTTCCCACGCTGTCGTGCATCACGCTGGTGCACAGCGTGGCCGACGCGAAGGTGACGACGATCGAAGGCCTGCGCGACCACCAGATGGTGCACGCATTCGTGCGCGAGGACGCGCTCCAGTGCGGCTTCTGCACGCCGGGGCAGATCGTCAGCGCCGTCGCGCTCGTCGGCGCGACCCCGAAGCCGAGCACCGACGAGATCCGGCACGCGATGGCCGGCAACCTCTGCCGCTGCGGCGCGTATCCAAAGATCGAGGAGGCGATTCGCACGTGGCAAGACTGATTCGCACCGAGAAGGAAGTCGAGGGGCGCTACGAGGAGGTCTGGCTCGTCGTCGAAGAGGACGTGCTCGAGCAATGGCCCGCAGGCGCGCGCGAAATCGTCGGGCGGCCCGCGACGCGCATCGACGGCCTCGAGCGCGCGCGCGGCGAAGCCGTGTACACCGCCGATCTGAAGCTGCCGGGCATGCTGCACACGGCGGTGCTGCGCTCGCCCTACGCGCACGCACGTGTCGCCCGCATCGACCTCGCTCCGGCACTCACGATGCCGGGCGTCCATGCGGCAATCGGGCCGGGCGAGCTCGACGTGCTCGTCGAAGAGTGCGGGTTCCATGGCGCTGCGATCGCAGCCGTTTGCGCCGATACGTACGCACAGGCGCGCGCCGCGCTCTCGAGGGTCGAGGTCGATTTCGAGCAGCTCGAGGTCCTGATCGATCCCGACGAAGCCGTCGCGCGCGGGCAACTGCTCGGCGAGCCGCGCGTGCGCGAGCGCGGCGACCTCGACCGGGGCCTGGCGGAAGCCGACGTCGTCGTCATGGGCGAGTACACGACCCAGGTCGTGCTGCACAACTCGATGGAGACCCACCAGGCCGTCGTGCAGTGGCTCGGCGACTCGCTCGAGGTCTTCATCTCGACGCAGTACATCTGGGGCGTTCGCGACGAGATCGCGAGCACCCTCGGGCTGCCCGGCGACAAGGTGCGCGTCGTCTGCAACTACATGGGCGGCGGCTTCGGTTCGAAGAACGGGGCCGACGACTACACGTTCATTGCGATCGAGCTCGCGAAGCGGACGCGCCGGCCGGTGCGCTGTGCGCTCACCCGGCGCGAGGAGAACCTGGCGACGGGCAACCGCAACGCGACGATCCAACGGCTGACAATCGGCGCGCGCGCCGACGGCACGCTGACCGCGCTCGGCGGCGAATACGTGAACGCCACCGGGTGGGGCGGCTGGTCCTCGCCGGTCGAAGGCCCGATGCAGATGCTCTACGCGTGCGAGAACGTGAAGACGACGACCTGGGCCGCGAAGATCAACCAGCCGCCGATGAAGGCATTTCGTGCCCCGGGATTCGTCGAGGGGACGTTCGGGCTCGAGTCGCTGCTCGATGTGCTCGCCGCGAAGCTCGACATCGACCCGCTCGACCTGCGCCGACGCAACCACGCGCAGCACGATGGGGCCGACGGCCGTCCGTATAGCGGCAAGAACCTGCTGGAGTGCTACCGCCGCGCCGAGCCGCACTGGGAGCGGCGCCACGAGGTGCGCGCGCGCTCGACCGGGACGGTCAAGCGCGGGGTCGGGATGGCGTCACAGATCTGGTACGGCGGCGGCGGCCCACCGAGCTACGCCTGGGTGCGAGTCGGCTCGGACGGCCGCGCGGCGGTGGTCACCGCGATGCAGGATCTCGGCACCGGCACGCGCACCGCAATGGCGCAGATCGCCGCCGAGGAGCTCGGGATTCCCCTCGACCACGTGACCGTCTCGCTCGGCGACTCGGCACGCGGCCCGTTCGCGTCGATCTCCGCCGGCTCGTCGACGACGCCGTCGATGGGGCCGGCCGTCCGTGCCGCGGCTGCGGACGCCCGCCGCCAGATCGAGGAGATCGCAGCTCAGCGCGGCACGCCCGACGCGCCGCTGGCCGAGATCGTCGGCCTGCTCGAAGATGCGCAAATCCTCGGCAAGGGTGGACGCGGCCCGAACCCCACGGGCATGCAGGTGCTGACCTTCGGCGTCCAGGTGGCCGAGGTCGCCGTCGACATCGAGACCGGCGAGGTCTGGGTCGACCGGATCGCAGCCGTGCACGACGTCGGCCGTGTGATCAACCCGCTCGGTGCGTCGAGCCAGATCGAGGGCGGGATCATCCAGGGCATCGGGCACACGCTGTCCGAGCACCGGCTGCACGACCCGCGCACAGGCCAGATCCTCACCACGAGCCTCGACGCATACAAGCTCCCGACGTTCGCCGACGTGCCGGTGATCGTCAGCGAGCTGATCGACGAGCCGGACGCGCAACTCACGAACCTCGGTTCGAAGGGCCTGGGCGAGCCGCCGATCATTCCGACGGCTGCGGCGATCTCCAACGCGATCCGCGACGCGACGGGCGCCGAGGTGCACCAGTTGCCGATCTCACGCGAGGAGATGCTGCGCGCGCTGCGCGAGGCCGCCGCAAGGGAGAAGGTTGGAGCTCCGGCGGGCGTCTAGCGTCGACGACGCCTCAGCTAGTAACAGTCTGTTACTAGCCGGCGGGACGGAGCTCGTGCCGCTCCTGCGCAGCGGCATCGTCCGCGCCGAGACTCTCGTCGACATCCGCGGCGTGGTGCCGCGCGGGATCGACGGCGCGTCGATCGGCGCGGGCACGACCCTGGCGGAGCTCGAATGCGCTCCGCAGATCCCCGACGTGCTGCGCGAGGCCTGCCGGCTCGCCGCGAGCCCGCAACTGCGGAACATGGGCTCGCTCGGAGGCAACCTGCTGCAGTCGACCCGCTGCTGGTACTGGCGGCTGAAATGGCCTTGCCGCCTGCACGGCGGCGACGAGTGCTTCGCGCACGAGGGCGAGCATCGAGAGCACGCGATCTTCGAGAACGGCTTCTGCGCCTCGGCGCACCCCTCCGACGTGGCGGCCGCTCTGGTCGCGCTCGACGCGACGCTCCACACGAACCGGCGCGAGCTGCCGGTCTCCGACCTCTACCACCTGCCGCGCGCGGACGACCGGCGCACGACGACGCTCGAGCCCGGCGAGCTGCTGCTCTCGGTGGAGCTGCCGCCGGCGGAGCGGTCGGTGTACCTGAAGGCGATGGAGCGCAAGCTGTGGGCGTTCCCGCTCGTCGGCGTCGCAGCCGCGCGAACCGGGGGCGTGACGCGCGTCGCGCTCGCCGGTGTCGCCCCGGTTCCCTTCCTCCTCCAGGGCAGCCTGGAGGACGCCACACCGCTCCCGCGGAACGCGTACAAGGTCGACGTGGCCAGGGCGCTCGTCAAGCGGGCGCTCGCGGCGCTGGAGGAGAGCACTTGAGCGCTCCGGCACGCGCGTTGGGGCTCCCGGCGCTGGGGGCGCTCGTCCTCGCGCTCGCCGCGTGCGGCGGCGGGTCGAAGCACTCGGCGTCGCCGACGACCACCGACGCGAACGGCTGCGTCGCGGTCAGCCAGCCGGCGACGAAGGCGAGACACGAGGCGAAGCCGACGGCGCGCCTTGTTGCGTCGAAGACGTACGACGTCAGGTTCGTGACGAACTGCGGCAGCTTCACGATCCGGCTCGCGGTCAAGACGTCACCGGAGACGACGGCGTCGTTCGTCAACCTCGTGCGGGAGGGATACTTCGACCACACGATCTTCCACCGGATCGTTCCGGGCTTCGTGATCCAGGGCGGCGACCCCACGGCGACGGGCACCGGCGGTCCCGGCTACACGACGGTCGATCCGCCGCCGGCCTCGACGCGGTACACGCTCGGGGTGGCCGCCATGGCGAAAGGCGCGACCGAGCCCGCAGGCGCCTCGGGCAGCCAGTTCTTCGTCGTCACGGCCGCCGACGCGCAGCTGCCGCCCGACTACGCGGTGCTCGGACGGGTGGTGAAGGGCCTGCCGGTCGTGCAGGCGATCGGCAAGCTCGGCGATCCTGCGTCGGGCGGCGCAGGAACTCCGACCGAGACCGTCGAGATCCAGAAGGCGACGGTCGACGTCCACTAGCGCGATCGTGCTGGCCGCCGGCGCCTCGACGCGCTACGGCGGGGTCAAGCAGCGCGAGTTGCTGCCGGCGGTGCTCGACGCGCTGGGGCAGACGACCGTCTCGGAGATCGTCGTCGTTCAGGGCGCGCACACGCTCGAGGCTCCCGGGGCGCGTGTCGTCCAGTGCGACGACTGGGAGCGTGGTCCCGGCGCATCGCTCCGTCGCGGCCTCGCGGCGCTCGGTGCCGGCGTCGAGCGCGCGGTGATCGTGCTCGCCGACGGGCCCGGCCTCGACCCGCGCGCGGTCGAACGCGTGCTCGGCCGCGAAGAGCCGGTCGTCGCGGCAAGTTACGACGGCACGCGAAGCCACCCGGTGGCGCTCGCCCGCAGCGCCTGGGCCGAGGTTCCCGATGAGGGCGGACGGGCGCTCGATCCGGTACTGGTCGACTGCTCCGACCTTCGCCCGCCGGGCGACGTCGACGTGCAGACCTAGTCGAGGGGCGTGCGCAGGGCGGCGAGCTTGGCCTTCAATTCGGCCGGCATCGGTTCGCTGACCGCGACGCGCACGTAGTGGCGCAGGCGCTCCTCGAAGCGATAGCGCTTCGCGCACCAGCTGCACTTCTCGAGGTGGCCTTCCGCCTCCTGAACCTCATGGTCCGACAACGTGCCGTCGAGGAACGGCTGCATCATCTCCTCGCACTTGTCGCACCAGTCGATCATGACTCGCACGCAGCGAGCGTCATGCCGCCACCGCCCCGTCAGCCAGGTTCTTCTTCAGGATACGCCGGCCGCGGTGGAGGCGCGACATGACGGTCCCGATCGGGATGTCGAGGATCTGGGCCGCGTCCGCGTAGGAGAACTCGCCGATGTCGACCAGCACGATCGCGTCGCGGAAATCGTGCGGCACCTCCGCCAGAGCCTCGACGATCGAGTCCTGGCTGAGCCGCTCCAGCACGCGTTCCTCGTCCGGGTTCTCGTCGGCCACCTGCGACTCGAGCTTGTTGTAGAGGTAGTAGTCGCCGGCCTCGTTGTCGAGCGAGGTCGTCTGCGGTGTGCGCTGCTGGCGCCGGCCGCGGTCGATGTTCAGGTTCGTGAGGATCCGGAGCAGCCACGCACGGAGGTTCGTCCCCGGCGTGTACTGGCGCCACGAACGAAAAGCCCGTTCGTACGTCTGCTGCACGAGGTCGTCGGCCTCTTCGCGCGAGCCCGCCAGCCGGCGGGCGACACGGTAGACCTGGTCACTCAACTCCAGCGCCTCCTCTTCGAAGCGAACACGGTCCCTCGCTTCCTGTGCGAGCCTGCGGCTGTCGGCGGCTGACGGTGCGCTGTCGCTCATCCGGCGGCCACCCTACCAGTGCCATAAACGCACAACTGAGGCGCCTGATTCCCTCAGGGAACTAGACGAACTGGCGCTCGCGAAACCCGCCGCGCGCCATCGCCTCGACGAGCGCAGCCCTCGAGATGCGCTCGTCGTCATAGGTGAGCGCCACCTGACCCATCAGGTTCGCGTTCGCGGACTCGAGCCCCTCCACGCCCTCGAGCGTCTTGGCGAGGCGCATCACGCATTTCTCGCAGCGGATGCCGCTCACCTGCATCGTCTCGGAGACGGAGGCCACGCCGTCAGCCTAGCGAGCGGATGACGAGATCCGCGGCCGCTGCTTCGGGCGAGGGCTGTTCGAGCTGGAGGTCGGCCTCGCACGTGGCGGGATCGAGGCGGGCGAGCAGGTCGGCGCCACCGAGCGCGCGTGCCGCGGGCCGGACGAGCTCGAGCAACTCCGCTCCGAGCTCGCCCACCGGCACGTAGCTCGATCCGTCCGGGTGCACGAGCTTGGCGCGGGCCCCGAACCGGGCAGCGGACCACCTGTTCTGGACGTAGTCAGCCCTGCCGCGGTCGGCAAGTAACAGACTGCTGCTCGGCAGGTCGCCTGCGAGCGCCGTCGCACACAGCGCTTGCAGGAGCGCCGCGAACGCGGCGGAGAGATGCACGTCGGTCGGCTGGTCCGGCACGCGCACCTCGAGGGTGCCGAGCTTCGGATGTGGGCGGACGTCCCACCAGATGCGCGTGTAGTCCTCCGCGACGCCGAGCGCGGCGAGCCGCTCGACCCACGCCTCCCATTCGCCGTACGAGGCGAACGCCGGCGGCGCTCCGGCTCGAGGCAGCTCGGCGAGGATCGGAGCACGGTTCGATGCCATCCCGTTCAGGACGCCGGCGAACCACGGCGAGTTCGCCGACATGGCGAGCACGACCGGCAGCCACGGGAGGATCGCATCGAGGCAGCGCCAGCACGCGTCTCCCGACGGCATGCCGACGTGCACGTGCAGCCCTTGCACACCCTGGCGGCGCACGGAGATGCCGCCGTAACCGGCGAACGTCACGTAGCGCTCCTCGTTGACGATCGGCTGCGCCTCCGGCCGCGCGAACGGATGGGTGGCGGCAGCTGCGATCGCGAGCCCTTCCGCATTCGCCGACCCGGCGGCAGCTCGCCGCAGAGCGGGCAGCGCCTGGTCGATCTCGGTGGCGCTGGTGCAGACGTTCGTGTTCGTCTCGAAGACCGACGCGAAGAGCTCCGTCTTCAGCGAGCCCGGCAGCTCGAGCCCTTCGACGCCAAGCAAGATCCGGTCGACGGCCGCGACCTGCTCGAAGGTCGAGGCGTCGAGGATCATCAGCTCCTCCTCCACTCCGAGCGAGAACGGCGCGCTCTCGCCGAACCGCTGCTCGCCGATCACACTACGTGTGGGCCTTGACGCCGTGCACCGGACGGCCGGCGGCGACCCAGGCGTAGTACGACGCGCTCGGACCGAACTCGGAGCGATACCCGGTGACGCGCGGGTTGCGGCCGACGTCGCGCGCCCGGGCGGCGTGACGGAGCAGGTTGATGTCGTCCAGCTCCTGCCAGACGAGGATCAGGTGGGCTGCGGTCATGAACTCGGCGACGAACGTGCAGCCCGTCGCGGGGCACGGAAACGGGTCCGTGCGCACGCAGAACCACCCGTGGTAGTCCCCGCCGTCCTCCTGCCAGAGCTCCTGTTCCTCCTCGACGGCCGTGTGCTCGAGGACGATCTGCCCGCGCTCCATCGGGAACAAGGTAGCGGCGGAGGACCGAAGGAAGACCGGCCGCGGCCCGGGCAGGCAGTCGGGCTCACGACCGGTCTCTCGTTTCGGCCCTACGCGTAGGGCCGAATCTGCGTCAGTTCCGCTGGCCGAGCGTCGCGGTGACGGACTTCTTCGAACCGTTGCGGTAGATCTCGAGCTTCATCTTCTCGCCCGGCTTGTGCCGCGCGACGGCGTCGCGGAGCTGCTCGTACGTGGACACCGGCTTGCCGTCGACCGCGACGATCAGGTCGCCGCCGACCTGGTAGCTCTCGCCCTGCACGACGACGGCCGTCTTGCCCGCCTTCAGCCCGGCCTTGTCGGCGCCGCTCCCGACAGTCACGTCCTGGATCAGGAGCCCGGTGCTCGTCGGCAGGTGGAAGAGCTTCGCGAGCTGCGGTGTCACCTCTGCTGCTCCCAGCCCGAGGAACGCATGCAGGGCCTTGCCGCTCGAGATGATCTGCGCCGCGACGTTGCGCACGGTGTTGATCGGGATCGCGAAGCCGATGCCGACGCTGCCCTGCTGCCCGGTCGAACCGGTGGAGATCTGGGAGGTGACGCCGATCACGCGCCCCTGAGAGTCGATCAGCGGCCCGCCCGAGTTGCCGTGGTTGATCGCGGCGTCGGTCTGGATCGCATGGTCGATCGGCAGCGAGTTCGGAGCCTCGATCTGGCGCTGCACGGCGCTGACGACGCCCGTCGTCAGGGTGCGCGTGAACCCGAACGGGTTGCCGATCGCGAAGACGGGATCACCGACTGTCACTGCGTCCGAGTCGCCGAGCTGGAGCGGCGTGAGCGCACGGGCATGCGCGTCGATCTTCAGCACGGCGACATCCGTGGAGAGATCCTTGCCGACGACGGTGGCGGTGAGCTCGTCCTGGCCGGAGAACGAGACCTGCACCTTCCGTGCACCCTGGATCACGTGCTCGTTGGTGACGATGTGACCCGCCTTGTCGATCACGAACCCCGAGCCGAGGGACTGGCTCGTCTGCGGCGTCGCCGGCAGCACGTTGAACGGGTCGATCTGCCCCTGCGAGACCGACGTCGCGGTGATCTGCACCACGCCCGGCGCATCGCGGCGATAGACCTGCTCCGCCGTCAGGCCCGTGCCGGCCGCCGGCGTCTGCGACGTCGTGGGAATGCCGGTCGTAGGCGACGTGACCTGCTGAACCGTGGTGTGCCTGCCGAGCTTCCCGAACGCGGCCGCGCCGCCGAGCGCCAAGGCGCCGCCGATGACGGCGACAACCAGGAGCTCGACGGCGCGAACAGAGAGGAAGCGGCTAGGAGCCACAAGTCCCGTTATAACGACAAGACGTTCAATGTCTGTGAGCCGCGATTAACAGCGAGTTAAGAGACCTGAAGGAACACTTCCTCCTCGACCCCGGCGTCGTGTTCCTGAACCACGGCTCGTTCGGCGCCTGTCCTGCACCGGTCTTCGAGGCCTACCAACGGTTCCAGCGCGAGCTCGAGCGGCAGCCCGTCGAGTTCCTCGCGCTCGAGCGGCGGCTCCCTGAGCTCCTGGACGCGGCACGCGAACGCCTTGCCGCGTACGTCGGGGCGAGCCCGGCGAACCTCGCCTTCACGACGAACGCGAGCTCGGCGCTGAACGCGGTCGCGCGGTCGCTCGACCTCGGGCCCGGCGACGAGGTGCTCCTGGGCGATGCCGAGTACGGCGGCATGCAGATCCTCTGGGCCTACGTCGCCGAGCGCACCGGCGCCACGCTCGTGCATCGACCTTTCGCCGAGCTCGCTCCCGGCCCGCGCACACGGGTCGTCTTCTGCTCGCACGTCGAATGGACGAGCGGGCGGGTGAACGACGTCGCCGCGCTCTGCCGGCTGGCGCGCGAGGCCGGTGCGCTTTCGATCGTCGACGGCGCGCATGCGCCCGGTCAGATCGATCTCGATCTGGAGGCGCTCGGCGCGGACGTGTACACCGGCAATTGCCACAAGTGGCTATGCAATTTGCGCCCAAGCGCCTTTCTCTACGCCCGACCAGAGGTGCAGGACATGATCGAGCCGCTGGTCATCTCGTGGGACTTCCACGCCCCGTCGTTCCCGGAGCGCCACCGCTGGCAGGGCACCATCAACCCGTGCGCCTACCTGACGACCCCAGCCGCAATTGATTTCCAGGCAAAGCACGACTGGCCGACCGTCCGTCGCCGCTGTCACGACCTGCTCGCGGCCGCTGAGCTAGGCCTCGAGCCGCTGACCGACGATTACGTCCAGATGCGCGGGTTCCGCCTTGAGCATCCCGACCCGCCGGAGCTCAAGCGGCGGCTCTACGAGGAACACCGGATCGAGGTTCCGGTGTTCGAGTCGGCGCAGGGGTGGGTGCTGCGTGTCTCGGTTCAGGGATACAACGACGAAGCAGACCTGGAAGCGCTACGAGTCGCACTGGCTGCCGAGCTGTGATTCCACCGGCCACGAGTGTCAGCAAAATCGGCAACTCTGGTAATCGAGCCGAGGCGTCGTCGCGCACCTTCAACTGGCTCCGAGAGCGTAGAAGATCTAGTGCTCGTGCATTTCGCCTGGTTCGGTCGTCGAGACTGTTCGCCATGCGTCCCAAGTGATCCTGAGAATGACCAAGGTGATCACGAGTCCGATGATCGGGTCGCCGATCTGGGCACCGAGCGAGACAACAATTGCGCTGGCGACCACGCCGAGTGAGACGAACCCGTCGATCCGGGCGTGTTTTCCGTCCGCGATCAGGGCTGGGCTGGTAAGCCGGTTTCCGGCGCGGAGCCGAACTTGCGCGGCTATCTCGTTGCCGACGAAACCGATTGCTCCGGCGGCGGCCAGAATCCAAAGATGAGTGAGGGTCTGCGGGTGGATGAAGCGCATGACCGTCTCGAAGAGGGCGACGCAAGCCGAGACGAAGATCAGGAAGACCACGGCGAGACCGGCGAACTTCTCGCCTCGGAAGGAGCGGAGGAAGAAGGCGATCCCGAGCGGAATCGCGGTCAACGCGTCCCCAGCGTTGTGGATCAGGTCAGCTAGGAGCGCGACCGACCCGGATAGGGCAAAGATCGCGACCTGGCCGGCCGCGGCAAGCGAGAGAACGGCGAGGCTGATCGAGACCGCCTTGACGCCCTGTCGCGACCGGACGATCGAGCGGTCGATCAGTCCGTGCGAGTGGCCATGCTCACCGTGGTGGCCGTGGTGGCCGTGGTGGTCGTCGTGGTGGCCGTTGCTCGCGACGGGGCGTGATCGCTGCGGCCGCCAAAGGTGACGGTGTTGCCGAGTGTGCGGATGGCCGTGCACGAAGCCACCGTGGCGATGCAGGACTCCGGTATTCGGGTCGCCCATAGCTGAACCGTAGCCCTAGTCGCCTTGGCAATCGTCCGTCGTCGTTTCTGACCGGCGCACGCGACCGGACAGCGACTTCAAGGCGGAGCACGACTGGCCGGCGGTGCGCGCACGGTGCCACGAGCTGCTTGCCGGCTGCGACCTCGGACTCGAGCCGCTGCCGGACGACTACGCCCAGATGCGCGGGTTCCGCGTGGCGCACCCTGACCCGCCCGAGCTCAAGCGGCGCCTCTACGACGAGCACCGGATCTCGCTGTTGCGCTTGCGGCGGCTCGCTAGCCGAGCTCGCGAACCGGCAACTTCTCTTCGCCTTCGCGGCTGACGCGATAGGCGGCGGCACCGGGACGGCACGTGACGATCTCGCACAGGTCCGCGCCGATGTAGTGCAACGCAACACCGTCGTCAGCGGCGACCCCCTCCGGGAAGCCCGAGTCGACCAGCGCGCGATACCGCGGGCGCCGCTGTTCTTCCCCGTCGTAGTGGGGGCAAGCGCTACCGGCGAGGAAGCCGAGACAGTCCATGCCGGTGAGCTCGGGCCCGAACGAATCGGTCACGCCGGCCTCGAACCAGCAGATCATCCCGGCGCTCGCCCCCCAGAGCACGACGCCGTTCTCCCAGGCCTCGCGGATGAGCGCGTCGATGCCGTGCGTCTTCCAGATCGCGAGCATGTTCGCGGTCGAGCCGCCGCCGACGCAGATCGCATCCTGCGACAGGATCAGGTCGCGCAGATCCTCCGGCGGCCACGGGAAGGTGAAGAGGTGCGACAACTTGCCTCGCCCGCGGAAAGTGTCGTAGAAGCCGACGACTCCCTCGGCGGAGTGCATGGAGTCCGCAAGCGCGGTCGGGACGTGGAGGACCTTCGGATCGCGCTTCCCGGTCAGACCGAGCACGTACTCGTAGAGCAGCAGGGTCTGCTCCATGGTGTCGCCCCCGCCGCCGAGACCGACGATGTGCCGCTCCATCGTCACACCTGGAGTTCTACCCCGAGCGGCCGCGATGTGCCGTCTGCTTCAATCGTGGCAATGGCGTCGCCGTCGCAGCTCAAAGTCGGAGACCGCTCCTATGAGATTTTCCGGCTGGACGCGTTGCAGGCCTCGTACGACGTTGCGCGCCTGCCATACACGCTGCGCGTGCTGCTCGAGAACGTGCTGCGGAACGGCGACGAGGCCGACGTCGAGGCTGTCGCGCGATGGGATGCAACATCCGAGCCGTCGAGCGAGATCTCGTTCGCGCCCTCGCGTGTCCTGCTGCAGGACCTGACCGGCGTCCCGGCGGTCGTCGACCTCGCCGCGATGCGGAACGCGATGTCCGATCTCGGCGGCGATCCGGCGAAGATCAATCCGTTGATCCCGGCCGAGCTCGTGATCGACCACTCGGTCCAGGTCGACGCGTTCGCCTCACGCGGCGCCTTCGAGCGCAATGTGGAGCTCGAGTTCGAGCGCAACCACGAGCGCTATCTCTTCCTCCGCTGGGGCCAGGAGTCGTTCAGCGGCTTCAAGGTCGTGCCGCCCGGCACCGGCATCTGCCACCAGGTGAACCTCGAGTTTCTCGCGCGCGTCGTGGAGGACCGCGACGGCGTCGCCTTCCCGGACACGCTCGTCGGGACGGACTCGCACACCACGATGGTCAACGGTCTCGGCGTCCTCGGGTGGGGCGTCGGCGGCATCGAGGCGGAGGCTGCAATGCTCGGACAGCCCCTTTCGATGCTCGTGCCACAGGTCGTCGGCTTCAAGCTCAGCGGCGCTCTGCCGGAAGGTGCGACCGCCACCGACCTGGTGCTGACGGTGACCGAGATCCTGCGCAAGACCGGCGTCGTCGGGAAGTTCGTCGAGTACTTCGGCGAGGGCGTCCCGTCGCTGCCGCTCGCCGACCGCGCGACGCTCGGGAACATGTCGCCCGAATACGGAGCGACGTGCGGTTTCTTTCCTGTCGACCAGATCACGCTCGACTACCTGAGGCTGACCGGCCGCAGCCCGGAGCGGATCGCGCTCGTCGAGGCGTACTGCAAGGAGAACCTCCTCTGGCACGACCCGTCGGATCATCCGACCTACTCGCAGGTCGTCGAGCTCGACCTGGGCGACGTCGAGCCCTCGCTCGCCGGGCCGCGCCGGCCGCAGGACCGTGTCCCGCTCGCCTCGGCCAAGCAGTCGTTCATCGACACGCTCGGCTCGTTCGGCGTCGACTTCAAGAACGGCTCCCACGACAAGGCGCTGGCCGACACGTTCCCCGCCTCGGACCCGACGACCGAGCAACAGCCCGCCGGAGAGGCGCTGCCCGACGAGGCGCCGGTGATCACCGCCGCGCGCGAACAGCACCACCGCGTGCCCGTTCGCGGCTCCGACTACGCGCTCGACCACGGCTCGGTCGTGATCACCGCGATCACTTCATGCACGAACACCTCGAACCCGCAGGTGATGGTCGCCGCCGGCCTGCTCGCGCGAAACGCGGTCGAGCGCGGGTTGCAGCGCAAGCCGTGGGTCAAGTCGTCGCTGGCACCGGGCTCGAAGGTCGTCACGCGCTACTACGAGCAGGCCGGCCTGCAGACCTACCTCGACCAGCTCGGCTTCAACACCGTCGGATACGGGTGCACGACGTGCATCGGCAACTCGGGGCCACTCGCCGACGAGATCTCCACCGCGATCACCGAAGGGGAGCTGGTCGTCTGCTCGGTGCTCTCCGGCAACCGCAACTTCGAGGCGCGCATCCACCCCGAGGTGAAGGCGAACTATCTGGCGTCGCCGCCGCTCGTGGTCGCCTACGCCCTCGCCGGTCGCATGGACATCGACTTCGAGACCGAGCCGATTGGTGCTGCCGAGGACGGCGGCGACGTCTACCTGCGCGACATCTGGCCGACCTCACGTGAGATCGGCGAGACGATCGCGACGTCGGTGCGCGCGGAGCAGTTCTCCGAGACCTACCACGATGTCTTCAGCGGCGACGACGCCTGGCGCGCGCTTCCCGTGCCCGAAGGACAGCTCTTCCGTTGGGAGCCGGGCTCGACGTATGTGCGGCAGCCACCGTACTTCGACGGGATGTCACGCGAACCGGGCACCGTGAGCGACGTCGACGATGCGCGCGTCCTCGTGTGGCTCGGCGACTCGGTCACGACCGACCACATCTCCCCCGCCGGCGCGATCAGACCGGACTCGCCGGCCGGCACCTACCTGGTCGAACATGGAGTCGAACGCAAGGACTTCAACTCGTACGGCGCGCGGCGTGGCAACCACGAAGTGATGGTGCGGGGGACGTTCGCAAATGTGCGCCTGCGCAACAAGCTCGTCCCCGGCTCGGAAGGAACGTGGACTGTCCACGTGCCGTCGGGTGAGGAGATGACGATCTTCGCCGCGTCGACCCGCTACCTCGCGGAGGGAACGCCGCTGATCGTGCTCGCCGGGCAGGAGTACGGGTCGGGCTCGTCGCGCGACTGGGCGGCGAAGGGGCCGAACCTGCTCGGGGTGCAGGCAGTGATCGCCGAATCGTACGAGCGGATCCATCGCTCGAACCTCCTGATGATGGGCATCCTTCCGCTCCAGTTCATGGACGGCGAGTCGCCGGAGTCGCTCGGGCTCACCGGCCGCGAGCGCTTCTCGATCAGGGGCGTGGACAACGGCAATGCGCACGAAGTGACGGTGCGGGCCGGCGACAAGGAGTTCCAGGCCCGCGTCCGCCTCGACACGCCGCGCGAACGCGAGTACCTCCAGCACGGCGGGATCCTTCCCTACGTGCTGCGCAAGCTGCTCTCGAGCTAGCTCGTCAGTGCGGCTCGTGGCGGACGAGCCACGTCGCGCCGAGCACGATCAGGATCGTGGCGATCACCCAGGCCGTAACGCAGATGATGAGGGTGAGCACCCAGAGCGGCATGGGGTCGAGAATTGCGCGGCGGCGAGCATGTTGCATCCGCAGAATCCCGCACCGATCGTGTAATGTGCCTAGGCATTGCCTCGGCACCTGACGCGCTCGTCGTTCCTCGCCACCGCCGCGCTCGCGACGATCGCGGCGCCCGCGGCCTGGGCGGACGGCCCCGCCGACCAGGATCTCGCGAACGCTCGGCTGCTCGTCGCGGTCGAGCTGCTCCTCGCCGACTTCTACGAGCGGGCGCTCGCTGCGCGCCTGTTCGACGCGGGCGGCCGCGACGCGCTGAAGCGCGCCCGGTTCAACGAAGGCGAGCACCTCGCGGCCGTCTCCGGGATCTTGACGGGCGCCGGACAGACGCCCGCGACGGCCGACAGCATCGACTTCTCCTACCCGTCACGATCGTTCGATTCGCGCGGGACTGTGGCCCGTCTCGGCCTGGCACTCGAGCGCCTCGCCCTCGGCGCCTACCTCGGCGCGGTCGCGTCGAGCGTCTCACGCTCGCTGACGTTGCCGCTCGCGCAGATCGCGGCGTCCGAGGCGCAGCACCTGAGCATCTTCCAGCGTGAGGCGACTGGACATCCCCTCGGGAACTCGTTCGGCGACGCGCTGACGATCGCGCAGACCTCCGACGCACTCGCGGGGTACACGAGCTGATGGCTCGCGAGGCCTACACCGCGAGCGAGGCGGCGCAGCGGCTCGGCATCAGCCTCGACACACTGCGGCGATGGGATCGCGACGGCCGGATTCGAACCGAGCGCGACGAGCGAAACAGGCGAATCGTCCCGGCGGCCGAGCTGGACCGGCTCCGTGCTGAGGCACACGCGAGCGCGATCAGCGCCCGCAATCGATTCGTCGGGACCGTCACGGACGTGAAGGTGGACGGGCTCATGGCGCAGGTCGAGCTCGTCGTCACCGAGCCGTCACGCGTCGTCGCCCTCGTCACCCGCGACGCAGTCGAGGAGCTCGGTCTGAAGCCAGGAATGAGCGCGACGGCGATCGTCAAGTCGACCTCGGTGATGGTGGAAGGATGAGGTCGCGCGTCGTCGCAGCGTTCGCCGTTGCCGCTGTCCTCGCCGCGGGCACCGCGTCCGCCGCCGGACACGCGACCCTCAACGTCTTCGCGGCTGCGTCGCTCACCGACGTCCTGCCCAAGATCGACTCGAACGAGCGCTATTCGTTCGGCGGCTCGAACACGCTCGCCGCGCAGATCACGCAGGGGGCGCCGGCGGACGTGTTCGCGTCAGCCAACGTGACGCTGCCGCAACAGCTGTACGCGAGAGGCCTCGTCACCAAGCCGGTCGTCCTCACGCGCAACACACTCGTTCTGATCGTCCCGGATGGGAACCCGGGGCAGATCCATTCTCCGTACGACCTGCGCCGGTCGGGCGTGAAGCTCGTGATCGCGGGGCCGGCGGTTCCCGTCGGCGCTTACACGCTCCAGATCCTGAAGAACATGGCACTGACCGACGTCCTCCAGAACGTCGTCAGCCGCGAGACGGATGTTCGCGAGGTGCTCGCGAAGGTCGCCCTCGGCGAGGCGGATGCCGGATTCGTGTACTCGACCGACGCGCGCACGGTGCCGGGCAAGGTGAAGGTCGTCAAGCTGCCGGCCTGGGCGCAGCCGAAGGTCCAGTACGGCATCGCCGCCGTGACGGCGAGCCCCAACCGGGACGCCGCCCAGGCGTACGTCGCAATGCTGCTCGCGAAGCCGGCCCAGGCGAAGCTCCTCGCCGCCGGATTCCTGCCGCGCATCAAGAAGTGAGGCGGGCCGCCTTCTTTGGGGCGCTGCTCGTCGCCACGGTGGTGGTGCTCGCGTTCTTCGCCCTGCCGATCATTGCGATCTTCACGCACGTCTCGCCGGTCACCCTGGCCAAGCAGCTGACGAATCCCGTCGTCGACGACGCGCTGCTCGTCAGCCTGAAGACGACGCTTCTTGCGCAGGCGCTCGTGCTCCTGCTCGGCACGCCCACGGCGTACCTGCTCGCCACCCGCCGGTTCCGCGGCCGCTTCCTGGCGGTCACCGTCGTCGAGCTCCCGCTCGTGCTGCCGCCGGCCGTCGCCGGCATCGGGCTCCTGGTCGCGTTCGGGCGCATGGGCCTCCTGAAGACGTCGATCCCGTTCACGCAGACGGCCGTGACGCTCGCGGTCGCATTCGTCTCCGGGCCGCTCTACGTGCGAGCGGCGATCGCGGCGTTCGAGGCCGTCGATCCGACGTTCGTCGACGCATCGCGGACGCTCGGCGCAGGCCCCGCCCGGACGTTCTTCCGGGTCGTCCTGCCCCTGGCGCGCGGCGGGCTCGCGGCCGGGGAGGCGCTCGCGGTCGCACGCGGGCTTGGCGAGTTCGGCGCGACGATCATGTTCGCGGGGTCGCTGCAGCGGGTCACCCAGACCCTGCCGCTCGCGATCTACGCGGAGTTCGACGTCAACTTCGACGTGACGCTCGCGATCAGCGGGCTGCTCGTCCTGATCAGCGCGGCGATCCTGATCGCGCTCAAGGTGGCATCGACGTGGACGCTCTCACTGCAGCGTTCCGGCTTCCGCTTCGCTCCTTCGACGTCGACCTGACCCTCGACGTCGCGGGAACGCTGGCGCTCGTCGGGCCCTCGGGCGCCGGCAAGAGCTCGACCCTGCGTGCGATCGCCGGTCTCGCGCGGCCGACGACAGGACGCATCGCACTCGGCAGCTCCGTGTGGTTCGACGCGGCGAGCGGGGTGTTCCTGCGCCCCGAGGAGCGCCGCGTCGGCTTCCTCTTCCAGGAGTACGCCCTCTTTCCGCACCTCACCGTGCGCCAGAACGTCGAATACGGCGGACGCGGCGCCCGGATCGACGAGCTGCTCGAGCGGCTCCACATCGGTGCGCTCGAGGACGCCAGACCGGGCGACCTCTCGGGCGGCGAGCGCCAGCGCGTCGCGCTCGCCCGGGCGCTCGCGCGAGAGCCGGACGTGCTCCTGCTGGACGAGCCTCTCGCAGCGCTCGACCCGCACACGCGGGACACAGTGCGCGTCGATCTGCGTGCGACGCTGCGCGACCTGGCGCTGCCCGCGCTGATCGTCACGCACGACTTCGTCGACGCAGCGGCGCTCGCAGACCAGGTCGGAGTGATCGTCGACGGCCGGCTCGTTCAGCTCGGATCCCCGGAGGAGCTGATTTCCGCGCCTGTGTCGCCTTTCGTCGCGCGCTTTGCGGGCGGCAACGTCCTGCACGGTCACGCACGCCGCTCGGGCGGCGTGACAGCCGTCGAGCTCGCCGATCGCACGCTGGTCATCTCGACCGACGAGGCCGAAGGCGAGGTCGCGGCGATCGTCTACCCGTGGGAACTGACGCTGGCGCGTGCGCTGCCGAGCGACTCCTCGCAGAACCACGTTCAGGCCCACGTGACGAGCGTCGTCCCGGTCGCCAACCGCGTGCGTGTCACCCTGGGCGCCGTCACCGCCGAGGTGACCGCGGAGTCCGCGGCACGGCTCGGCGTACGGGAAGGCGATCTGCTCGTCGCAAGCTGGAAGGCGACCGCGACGCGCCTCGTCCAGCTCTAGCTAGGCTCCGCCCGCCGGGGTGCCCTGCGTGGGGCTGAGATCACACCCGTCGAACCTGATCCGGGTCATGCCGGCGAAGGGAGAGTCGTATGACCGACATCGAACCGCCTGCCTGGGGCATCGAGCCCGTTCCCGAGCGCCTGCGGTTGCTCGGCGCGTTCGACGGCATCCTGCTCTGGGCCAACCTGTCGGTGTCGCTGCTCGTGGTCGTCGCGGGAGCCTTTCTCGTCCTGCCGGCCGACCAGTACGGGCTTGCGCTCTCGCTGCCTGAGGCGCTCGGCGCGATCGTCGCAGCGGCGCTCGTCGGCAACGTGCTGCTCGGGCTCGGCGGGCTGATCGGCGCCGACGCGCGGGTGCCGAACATGGTGCTCCTGCGCGCGCCGCTCGGGCGGCGAGGCTCGTATCTGCCGACCGGGCTGAACATCCTGCAGTGCCTCGGCTGGTCGGTCTTCGAGCTGATCATCATCGCGACGGGCGCGAGCGCGCTCTCGAAGCAGGTGCTCGGCTTCGGCGGCGTCTCCTTCTGGAAGATCGTGTTCGGCGTCGTCGCGACGGCGCTGGCGCTCCTCGGCCCGGTCGGATTCGTACGCAAGTACGTACGCAAGTTCGCGGTGTGGATCGTGATCGCGTCGCTCCTCTACATCTCGTGGTGGTCGCTGCACGGCCAGCACCCCGTGCGGCTCTGGCATCGCGGCGGCACGCACGAGTTCTGGCCGGGGTTCGACCTCGTTCTCGCGTCGATCATCAGCTGGACGCCGCTCGTGGCCGACTACACCCGGTTCGCACGCTCACGGGCGGCCGGCTTCTGGAGCGCGGGCCTCGGCTACTTCGTGCCGACGATTCCGCTGTTCGCGCTCGGCGCGGTGATCGCGCTGTCGCGGTCGATCAGCGACGCTCCGGCGTTGCTCACCGCGGTTGCGGCCGGCGGTGCTGCAAGCGTGCTGGCCCTGCTCGCGCTGACGGTCGACGAGAGCGACGAGGCGTTCGCCAACGTGTACTCCGGCGCGGTCAGCCTGCAGAACCTGCTGCCGCGCGTTCCGCAGCGCGCCCTCGTCGGCGCTGTCGCGTTCGTCGCGACTGTCGGGGCGCTGGTCGTCGACCTGCGGAACTACCAGCCGTTCCTCTACCTCCTCGGCTCGTTCTTCGTCCCGCTCTTCGCGGTTCTCCTCGCCGACTGGCTGCTCTCCGGTCACCACTATTCGCGCGACGACGTCCTGCGGGCGCCGGCCCTGCGCGTCGAGATGGTCGCCGCCTGGCTCGCAGGCTTTGCGCTGTATCAGTGGCTCTATCCGCAGGGCCCCGGCTGGTGGACGCGGATTGTCGCGCACACCCATCCGCACGCATTGCCATGGGGCGGTGCGTCGCTTCCGAGCTTCACAATCGCGTTCGCGCTCGCCGCGCTCGCCCGCGTCGTCGCGAGGCGGCCCATACTCCTGAGCGCGTGATCGCGCTGATCGGGAATCTCTCGCGTGACCTCCTGCCGGGATCTCCCCCCCGGGTCGGAGGCGGCTCCTACCACGGCGCACGCGCGCTGCAGCGCCTCCGCGTGCCCGCCCGCATCGTGGCACGCTGCGCCGCCGGGGATCGAGACACGCTCCTGCCGCCGGTCGTTCGGCTCGGAACACCGGTCCGCTACGTGCCCGGCACGGCGACCGCCACGTTCTCGTTCTCCTACGACGGCGACGTGCGCGCGATGACCATCGACGCGCTCGGCGACGCCTGGGCGCCGGGCGACGTGCCCGAACTGCCCTCGGGGCGGTGGGTGCACGTCGCGCCGCTCGCACGGCACGAGTTCCCGGTCGAGACGATCGCCGGACTCGCCAAGCGCCGCCGCGTGTCCCTCGACGGGCAGGGTCTCGTCCGCGCGGCGGCCGTCGGGCCGCTGCGGCTCGACGACGACTTCGACCGCGACGTCCTGCGCCACATCTGGGTGTTGAAGCTCGCCGACGAAGAGGCCGAGGTGCTCGGCGATCCCGCAGCCCTCGGCGTGCGCGAGGTCGTCGTCACCCACGGCTCGCGTGGGTCGACCGTGTACTGCGGAGGGAGCGTCGAGTTCGTTCCTGCCCGCGCCTACCCCGGCGATCCCACCGGCGCCGGCGACGCGTTCGCCACAGCCTACGTCGTGGCCCGCAACGCCGGGTTCGCTCCCGCGGGCGCCGCGCGCCGCGCAACCGCCGTGGTCGCCTCGCTGATCGCGCCATGAAGGTGCTCATCTCGACCGTCGCCGGCGTGTTCTCGGTCGACCTCGAGACCGACGACGTCGAGCCCTGGGGCGGCGAGCTCGAGCTGCCGCCCGCTCCGGTGCTGAACCTCCCCCGCCTCGTCGCCGCGGCCGCCGCCGGTGCAACGGTGGCGGCGGTCGTCGCCGCCAAGCCGCCGCTGCTCATCTCCTACGACGCGGGCTCCACTTGGCGCGAATCGGGGCGAGGCCTGCCCGCGGGGCGCGCGGTCGCCATCTCGCCGGACGAGCCCGACCTGATCGTCTACGGCGCGCGGAACAGACTCTTCCTCTCGCGGAACGGAGGCGTCTTCTGGAGCTCGCTCGCCGTTGAGCTGCCCGAGATCCTCGCAGTCACCTTCGCGGGAAGCTGAGACTTCACGACAGCGTTCCCACTACGTAGGCTTTCGTTCGACGCTCACGAGAAGGAGACGACGCATGGCGCTGCAGCTCGGTGAAACCGCACCCGACTTCGAGGCCCAGACGACCGAGGGCCCGATCCGCTTCCACGACTGGATCGGCGACTCCTGGGCCGTCCTGTTCTCACACCCCAAGGACTTCACGCCCGTCTGCACGACGGAGCTCGGCTACATGGCCAGCATCAAGCCCGAGTTCGACCGGCGTGGCGTCAAGGTGATCGGCCTCTCGGTCGACCCGCTCGACCGCCATAAGGAGTGGGCGAACGACATCGAGGAGACGCAGGGACACGCGCCCAACTATCCGATCATCAGCGACGCAGACTTCAGCATCTCGAAGCTCTACGGGATGCTCGGTGCCGATGTGTCCGGCGATCCAACCGACCGGACGGCGGCCGATAACCAGACAGTGCGCAACGTCTTCGTCATCGGACCGGACAAGAAGGTGAAGCTGATCCTCGTCTACCCGATGACGACGGGCCGGAACTTCGACGAGGTGCTGCGTGTGATCGACTCACTCCAGTTGACGGCGAAGCACCGCGTGGCGACCCCGGCCCAGTGGCAGCACGGCGACGACGTGATCATCGCCGGCTCTGTCTCGAACGACGAGGCTAAGAAGGTCTTCGGTGAATGGCAGGAGCCGAAGCCCTACATCCGGATCGTGCCGCAACCGCACTAGCGCACCTCAGAAGCGGAACTCACCACGCGCGACGACGACGGCCGACCCGCCGACGGTGACGCGCTCGATCGTGTCGCCGTGGCCGAACGCGGCCGCGTAAAGCGTCGAGGGGCGGCCGATCTCGGCGCCCTGCGTGATCTCGATCCGCTCGCCGAAGGCGATGCGTCCATGACGGGCCAGATGCACGGCGAGCGGACCGGCGGCCGATCCCGTCGCCGCATCCTCGGCAACGCCGTGGTTCGGCGCGAACATCCGCGTCTTCCAGCGCGCGCCGTCGCGGGCGAAGCAGTTGACGCCGTCTTCCGTGGCGCGTGCGAGGGCAGCGATGTCCGGCGCGAGCGCCGCGACCTCCTCCGGCGAGCCGAGCTCGATGAAGAGATGGCCGGGACCTAGGTCGTAGCGCTCGATCGGCAACTGCGATCCCGAGACGCCGACGGCCGCGAGGATCGCCGCCGTGTCCCGAACCGCCTGCCAGGCCGGGATCGGCTGCTCCATCGAACCGAAGACGATGCGCGGCCCGTCACGCTCGAGCTCGACGGGCACGATTCCGGCAGCGGTCTCGAGCCGGATCACGATCTTCGAGAGCGGCCCAGCGAGGACGAACGCCGACCCGAGGGTCGGGTGGCCGGCGAACGGCAGCTCGAGCGCCGGGGTGAAGATTCGGATGCGCACGTCCGCGTCACCGCTCGACGGCGGCAGCACGAACACGGTCTCCGCGAAGTTCATCTCCTTCGCCAGCGCCTGCATCGTCAGCTCGTCCAGGTCGCGCGCGTCGGTGAAGACCGCCAACTGGTTCCCGGCCAGTGGCACGTCGGTGAACACGTCGCACACCACGTAGCGAAAGCGCCGCATCTGGCGCCGACTCTAGCCAGCCGCACCTGGACGAGCGAGGGGCGCCGTCTCCGGCGCCCCTCGCTGTCGATCCATCGCTCGTGCGCTAGCTCTCCGCGGGCAGGAGGAACTCGCTCTCCTGCTTGGCCTCGAGCTGCTCGAGCTCGATCTCGCTGCCCATCCGGACCGGGCCCTTGAACCAGCGGTTCGCGGACAGGATCCACCAGCCACCGAAGAGCACGAGCGCCGCTCCGATCGTCAGCGGCGCGTAGTTCGCGAGGTTCCAGCCGAAGCTCGGCTTCGAGTGACCGGGTATGCCACCCGGGCTCGTCGGGAGCATGAACACGACCGAGATCACAGCGACCCACACGATCGCGATCGGGTTGATCCACTTGTAGTGGTTGCCGAGGCTCCACGCCCCTCTCTCGAAGCTCGCGCCCTGCCGGTAGCGCAGGATCACCGGGAGGATGAACGCGATGTAGAGGCCGGTTGTCCCGACGGACGTGCCGACGTAGTAGCCGGCGAGGTTGTTCCACCAGGTCGGGAGCATGAGCAGGAAGCCCGCTGCTGACACAGCGATCACCGACCAGACCGGCACGCGGTGGCGGGAGATCTTGCGCCAGGCTCGATGTCCAGGGACGGCGCGGTCTCGGGAGAACGCGAACAGCATTCGCGAGCCCGATGTGACACACGCCGTGAGGCAGTAGAACTGGGCCGCGACGACGATGAAGAGCAGCGTCTCCGCCCAGTGCCTGCTCATCGACGTCTCCCAGATGTACGTCGTGATGTACGTGAACTGCGTCTGCACAGCGGTCTTGTCCGGGATCGCGAACGTGATCGCAACGAGCAGGACGAAGCCGGCAACGACCGAGACGACCACGGAGTAGAGGAGCCCAGTGGCGGCGGAGCGCGAGGCCGCGTGTGTCTCCTCCGACATGTGCGCCGACGCGTCATAACCCGTCAGGGTGTACTGGGCCATGCCGATCGAGCCGATCGCGAACACCATCAGGAACATGACGCTTCCCCAGCCGTGGCCCGAGAAGCCGGAGTTGTTGATCGTCTGGCCGAAGACGTACCCGACAGACTGGTGATGCGACGGGACGAAGATGAGCGCACCGACGATGAACACGACGCCGGCAACGTGCCACCACGCCGAGATCGAGTTGATCAGCGATGTGATGCGAACGTCGAAGACGTTCACGAGCGCTGCCGCGAGCAGGCAGAGCGCGAACAGGTAGAAGATGTGGTGGCGGTCGTTCGAGTAACCCCACCAGAGGTTGAAGAGCGACGTTGCGTAGATGGCCAAGCCGTATGCGACCGCGCCGATGATCCCGATCAGGCCGATCAGGTTGAACCAGCCGGTGAACCAGCCCCACGCGGCGCTGCCCAGCTTCGATGACCAGTAGTAGAGCCCGCCGGCGGTCGGGTACGTCGAAGCGATCTCAGCCATCGAAAGCGCGACGAAGGTCGTGAAGAACCCGACGATGAGCCAGCCCCAGGTGACGGCGACCGGGCCGCCCCACTGGAACGCGAGGTAGTACGACGTCAGACAACCCGCAAGAACCGAGATGATCGTGAAGCTGATCGCGAAGTTCCGGAACGCGCTCATCGCTCGGAAGAGCTCCTGGGCATAGCCCAGCCGGTGGAGGAGCTTCTCATCCTCCGAAAGGTGCGTCCCGCGTGGTGCGGGTGCTTCACTACTCATACTGCCGCCTCCCGTTTCGGTTGACTGGACCCCTCGACAAGAGCAAAGTGACGGTCGTCACGTTCGAAGCCTGACTATCTTGTCAGGCTCACGCGACGAAGTCACTATGGGCAACCGATCCAAGAGAGGGTGACGCGTGCTGACGCTCGAAGAGCTCCGGGGAGACACGTCGATCGACACGGTGATCATGGCGTTCACCGACATGCAGGGCCGCCTGATGGGGAAACGCCTGCACCGCGACTTCTTCTTCGAGCAGGTCGAGCACGACCACGGCACCGAGGGCTGCAACTACCTCCTCGCGCTCGACATGGAGATGAATCCCGGCGAGGGCTACGAGCTCGCCTCCTGGGACCGCGGCTACGGCGACTTCGACCTGCGGCCCGATCTCGGAACGCTTCGGCGCATCCCGTGGCTCGAAGCGACGGCCCTCGTCCTGTGCGACGTGGCGTGGACCGACGGGTCGCCGGTGCGCCCATCGCCGCGACAGGTCCTGCGCGCGCAGGTCGAGCGGGCACGCGAGCTCGGCTTCGAGGTGATGGTCGGCTCGGAGCTCGAGTTCTATTTGCTGCGCGAGACGTACGAGGAGGCGCACCGCAAGGACTACAGCGACTTGACGCCGTCGGTGCCGTACATCCTCGACTACCACATCCTTGCGACGACGTACGACGAGCCGCTGCTCCGGCAGATCCGAAACGGAATGCAGGGCGCGGGGATCCGCGTCGAGACGTCGAAGGGCGAGGCGTGGCCCGGGCAGCAGGAGATCAACTTCCGCTACGACAACGCGCTTGCGATGGCCGACAACCACGTGGTCTACAAGAACGGCGCGAAAGAGATCGCGCACCTGAACGGGTGCTCGATCACGTTCATGGCGAAGCCGGACCACACCTGGATCGGCTCCTCGTGCCACATCCATTCGTCGCTCTGGCGCGGCGGCGAGAGCGCGTTCAAGGGTGAAAGCGACACGTTCCGTCAGTACCTTGCGGGGCAGATCGCCTGTGCACGCGAGCTCGCGCTCTTCTACGCGCCGAACGTCAACTCGTACAAGCGGTTCGCGTCCGGATCCTGGGCGCCGACGACGCTCGCTTGGGGACACGACAATCGCACGTGCGGCTTCCGGATCGTCGGCTCCGGATCGGCGATGCGCGTGGAGTCACGCATTCCGGGGGGCGACGTGAACCCGTATCTCGCCTTCGCTGCGACGATCGCGGCGGGCCTGCACGGGATCGAAAACGCGCTCGAGCTGGCGCCGGCGCTCGAGGGGAATGCGTACGTCTCGGATGCCGAGCGCTTCCCCTCGACGCTCCGCGACGCGATCGCGGCGCTCGAAGGCGGGTCGATGGCGCGGGGCGCGCTGGGCGACGACGTCGTCGATCACTACCTCAACTACGCACGCACGGAACAGCAGCTGTTCGACCGCGTGGTGACGAACTGGGAACGGGAGCGCCTGTACGAACGTGGGTAAGCCTGTCGTCGGCATCACGACGTACCTGACGCGCGCAGCTTGGGGGGCGTGGGACATGGAAGCAGCGCTCGTGCCGGCGGACTACGTTCGCGCGGTCGAGCGGGCCGGTGGGTCGCCGCTGCTCGTGCCCCCCGGCGCCGACACGGAAGCTACGCTCGCCGCCGTCGACGGTCTCGTCTTTTCGGGTGGGTCCGACCTCGATCCCGAGCTCTACGGAGACGACGCGCACCCGGAAACCGCAGGGATCGTGCGCGACCGGGACGAGTTCGAGCTCGAGCTGATGCGAGCGGCGCTCGAATGCGACGTGCCGATGCTTGCGATCTGCCGCGGCTCGCAGGTGCTCAACGTTGCGCTCGGAGGCGGGATCGAGCAGCACGTGCCGGATCGCATCGGCAGCGACACGCACAAGGAGACGCCCGGCGTGTTTGCCGAGCATGACGTCGAGGTGGTGCCGGGCACGCGCCTCGGGTCACTCCTCGGCGCTCGTCACGATGTGAAGTCGCACCACCACCAGGGTTTTGGCGAGCTCGGCGCGGGTCTGCGCGAAGCGGCCCGGGCTCCCGACGGCACGATCGAGGCGCTGGAGGATCCCTCGCGGCGCTTCACCCTCGGTGTGCTCTGGCATCCCGAGGCAGGCGAGGACGCGGCGCTCTTCGAAGCGCTGGTCGCCGAAGCGGCGACCTACCGAGCCTCGAAGCGGTAGCGCACCTCTCTCTCGGACAGCGCTCGGCGAGACCAGTCCCTTGGTCAGACCAAGTTCGGCAATAGCGAAACAATGCGTTCACAGACGATGACGCCGAACCGGCGCGAGCCTACCTTGGAGGCGTGGCACCACTCCGCGAGATCGACCCGAGCGGGATCTACCACGTCATGTCCCGTGGCAACTTTCGGCAGCCAATTCACCTCGATGAGGCGCACTACGCGAAAAAGACTCGCCTCCTGGCGCGGGTCGCGAGGCAAAGGCGCTGGATCGTTCTCGACTGGTGCCTGATCGAGAACCACCATCACCTCTTGATCCAGCTGACCGAGGGCGGCCTGTCGGAAGGAATGCGCGAGCTCAACGGCTGCTTCTCGCGCTGGAGCAATCTCGAGACAGGACGGACGAACACCGGTCACCTCATCAAGAATCGATTTAGGTCGGTTTCGGTGACCGAGGAAACTCACTTTTGGGAACTGATGCGGTATGTGCCGATCAATCCGGTCGCTCACGGCGAAGCAAAGACGATCGAAGAGTGGCGCTGGAGCGGATATCGGGCGAACATCGGACTGGAACATCCGTACCCGTTTCACCAGCCGGCTGAGCTGCTGCGGTACTTCGGCGCCGACCCCGCAACCGCTGTGGAGCGATATACGTCGTTCGTTCACGAAGGACTCGTCCGCGGCGGGCACGTCTCTTGGTCAGACCAAGGTTTCGACGTGATTAGATCGGGGGCGTGAGTCTCACCGTCTTCAACCCAGCGACCGAGGAGGCGATTGCGACCCTCGAACAGGCCGGAGTCGGTGAGACCGACGCTGCCGTGGCGCGCGCGCGGGCGGCGTTTCCTGCCTGGCGGGCCGTCTCACCCGCCGATCGCGGGCGGCTCCTTCGGCGGCTCGCAACGCTCGTCGAGGAGCACCATGAGGAGCTCTCGCGGATCGAGTCGCAGAACGTCGGCAAGCCGATCTCCGGCGCACGCGGCGAGGTCGGCATGGTCGCCGACGTCTTCCACTTCTACGCCGGCGCCGTCGACAAGAAGCACGGCGAGACGATCCCGGTCGCAGGCGGCATCGACATGACGTTCCGCGAGCCGCTCGGCGTCGTCGGACTGATCGTCCCGTGGAACTTCCCGCTGAACATCTCGTCCTGGAAGCTCGGTCCTGCGCTCGCCAGTGGCAACACCGTCGTGCTCAAGCCGGCCGAACTGACACCGCTCTCCGCGCTCCGCCTCGCGGAGCTCGCACTCGAAGCAGGTATCCCCGACGGTGTGCTCAACGTCGTCGTCGGCAAGGGCTCCGTCGTCGGCCAGCGCCTCGTCGAGCACCCCGACGTCGCGAAGATCGGCTTCACAGGCTCGACAGAGGTCGGCCGCTCCGTGATGGAAGGCGCGGCCGCGACGATCAAGCGCGTCACCCTCGAGCTCGGGGGCAAGTCGGCGAACGTGATCTTCGCCGACGCCGACCTGGAGAAGGCGGCCGCCGCCGCGCCGTACGCCGTCTTCGACAACGCCGGGCAGGACTGCTGCGCGCGCTCGCGCATCCTCGTCGAGCGCAGCGCGTACGACCGCTTCGCCGACCTGCTCGTCACGGCGACGCGCAATGTCAAGGTCGGCGACCCGGGCGACGAATCGACCGAGATGGGGCCGCTGATCTCGGCGCAGCATCGCGAAACCGTCGCAAGCTTCGTCGACGCGGAGCCGCTGTACCAAGGGGACGCGCCGCAAGGCAAAGGTCACTGGTACCCGTGCACGATCGTCGAGGCATCCAACGACGACCGCATCGCGCGCGAGGAGGTCTTCGGTCCCGTCGCAGCGCTGATCCCGTTCGACGACGAGGCCGACGCGATCCGGATCGCCAACGACACACCCTATGGTCTTTCCGGATCGATCTGGACGCAAGACGGCAGCCGCGCGCTACGCGTAGCGCGGGCGCTCGACACCGGCGTGCTCAGCATCAACTCGAACAGCTCGGTGCGCGTTTCGACGCCGTTCGGCGGCTTCAAGCAATCGGGCTTCGGCCGCGAGCTCGGCATGCACGGGCTGGACGGCTACTCGGAAGTGAAGAACGTCTACTACTCCACGGAGGGCTGATGGGTCGTCTCGACGGCAAGGTCTGCGTGATCACCGGCGCCGGAGGCGGCATGGGCCGGGACGCCACGATTCTGTTCAGCGCGGAGGGCGCGCGGGTGTGCGCCGCCGACGTCAACCTCGAAGCCGCAAACGAGACGGTGGCACAGGCGCGCGACGCGTTCGCGCATCAGGTCGACGTCGCCGACGAGGCGAGCGTCCAGGCGATGATGGACGCAGCGGTCGCGCGCTACGGCGGGATCGACGTCCTCTACAACAACGCCGGCATCTCTCCGAACGACGACGCGTCGATTCTCGACACGAGCGTCGAGGCCTGGGATCGCGTGCAGGCCGTGAACACGCGAGGCGTCTTCCTCTGCTGCAAGCACGGCATCCCGCATCTGCTCGAGCGAGGCGGCGGCAGCGTGATCAACGTCGCGAGCTTCGTCGCGGTCGTCGGCGCGGCGACGAGCCAGATCTCCTACAGCGCGTCGAAAGGCGCCGTCCTGTCGATGAGCCGCGAGCTGGCGGTGCAGTTCGCGCGCGACAACGTGCGCGTGAACGCACTTTGCCCCGGCCCGGTGGAAACGCCGTTGCTGCTCAACATCTTCGGCGACGATCCGGCGGCGCTCGAGCGCCGGCGGATTCATTGGCCGACGGGGCGCCTCGCGAAGCCCCGTGAGGTCGTCAACGGCGCGTTGTTCCTCGCCTCCGACGAATCGTCGTACGTCACCGGGTCGACCTTCCTCGTGGACGGCGGGCTGACCGCGGCGTACGTGACGCCGGAGTAATGCGCGTCTGCCTGATGATCGAGGGCCAGGAGGGCGTCTCCTGGGAACAGTGGGTCGCACTTGCTCAAGCGGCCGAGGGCGCCGGCCTCGACGGGCTCTTCCGCTCCGACCACTACCGCTCGATCGTGCGCGGCGAGCCCGCCGGTGCGCTCGATGCCTGGGCCACGCTGGCCGGGCTCGCCGCGGTGACGAGCCGGATCAGGCTCGGCACGATGGTCTCACCCGTCACGTTCCGCCGCGTGCCGGTGCTCGCGAAGATGGTCACGACCGTCGACCACATCTCCGGCGGTCGCGTCGAGCTCGGGCTCGGTGCAGGCTGGTACGAATCCGAGCACGATGCGTACGGGTTCGCCTTTCCGCCGCTGCGCGAGCGGATGAACGAACTGGACCGGCAACTCGCAGAGATCGTCCGCCACTGGGTCGACGCACCCGAGCTCCAGCCCAAGCCGCTGCAGCGTCCTCATCCGCCGATCATCGTCGGGGGCACCGCGAAGCCCCGAACCGTCCGTGCGGCCGTCGCGCACGCCGACGAGTACAACACCGTCTGGCCGACGGTCGAGGAGGCGCGCGAGCGCAAACGAGCCCTCGACGACGCAGCCGTGGCGGCCGGCCGCGACCCGCTGCGCTTCTCGATGATGACCGGCTGCGTCGTGGCCTACGACGATGCCGGGCTCACGGAGCGGCTCACCGCGTTCAAGGCGTTGACAGGGACCGAGGCGCCCGCAATCGCCGGCACCGTCGAGGAGGTCGTCGCCCGGCTGCGCGAGTACGAAGCCGTAGGAGTCGAGCGCGTGATGCTGCAGCACCTGGTGCACGAGGACGTCGCGATGGTCAACGTGCTGGGCGACGTCGCAGCCCAACTAGGCTAGGCGCGTGCGCCTGATCCTCGTCCGTCACGCCGAGGCAGCGCCCGGCGAGCCGGACGCGCTGCGCCCGTTAACCTCGGCGGGGCGGGACGCGGCGCGCGCGCTCGGACAGCGACTCGCGACCGAGCAGCCCGACGCCGTTCTCTGCAGCCCACTCCTGCGCGCCCGGGAGACGGCCGACGAGATCGCCCGCGCTGCCGGCCTGACACCGCAGCCCGACGAACGATTCGCACCGGGCGCGACGGCCGACGTCGTGCGTGAGGCGGTCACCGGTCGCGGCGAGACCGTCGTCGCCGTCGGGCACCAGCCGGATTGCAGCGAGATCCTGCTCGACCTGACCGGCGAAACCCGCAAGTTCGCGCCCGGCGCCACAGCGGTGATCGAGCTGTGAGCGCGGTCTCGGTGACCGGGTTGCGCAAGGCCTACGGCGAGCAGGAGGCGCTACGGGGCATCGACTTCACGATCGAAGCGGGCGAGGTGTTCGGCCTGCTTGGGCCGAACGGCGCCGGCAAGACGACGACGGTCGAGATCCTCGAGGGCTATCGCAAACGGGACGCCGGCACCGTCGAGGTGCTCGGTGTCGACCCGCAGCGGAGCGGCACGTCGTGGCGCGAGCGCATCGGCGTGATGCTGCAATCGTCGTCGCTCTACCCGAACCTGACCGCGCGTGAGAGCCTTGCCGTGTTCGCGGGCTACTACGCCAAACCGCGCGACGTCGACGAAGTGATCGAGATCGTCGGTCTCGCCGAGAAGGCGGATGCGCGCGTGCGCACGCTCTCCGGAGGCCAGCAGCGGCGGCTCGATCTCGGCCTCGCCCTGGTCGGAGATCCGGAGCTCGTCTTCCTCGACGAGCCGACGACCGGCTTCGACCCCGGCGCACGACGCACCGCATGGGAGACCGTTCGCAACCTGCGCGCGCTCGGAAAGACCATCCTCCTCACGACGCACTACCTGGACGAGGCCGAGCAGCTCGCCGACCGGGTCGCCGTGCTGCGCGACGGCGTGATCGTTCGCGAGGGGTCGCCCGCCGATCTCACCGGCGGCATCGTCGAGACCGAGATCCGCTTCAAGCGCGGCGGCGAAGACGTCGTCGAACGCACGAAAGACCCGACGCGACGGCTCCACGAACTGACGGCAGAGGCCCTCGCACGCGGCGAAGAGCTCGCCGAGCTCGAAGTACGCCGCCCAACCCTCGAGGACGTGTACCTGGAGCTGACCAGCGAGTGAAGCTGTTGCTGCACGAGCTGAAGACGGAGCAGGTGCTCTTCTGGCGGAACCGCGAAGCTGCCTTCTTCACGTTCTTCCTGCCCGTCATCTTCTTCCTCGTCTTCGGC
>JADGPE010000082.1 GCA_017882605.1 Thermoleophilia bacterium
GAAGATGGAGGACGTCTGGGTGTGGGACAAGAACCGCCCGACGCGGATGATCCCGCGCGCCGAGGTCTACACCTCGAGCGACGTGACGATCGAAGAGCTGCGCGGAGACGGCGATGAGCCGGTGCTGACCGCTGAAGCACTCGCGAAGCGCATCGGCGAGGGCCGGTCCGAGATCGAAGATCTCTAGAGGTGTCAGACACCTTCGGTGTCTGACACCCTGGGGCCATGCTCCTAGCGATCGACGTCGGGAACACGCAGACGGTCTTCGGCCTGTTCGACGGCGCCACGCTGACCGAGCAGTTTCGCGTCGGCACCGATCGCACCCAGACGGGCGACGAGCTCGCGGTGCTGCTGCGGGCGTTCGTCGATCTGGAGACGCTCGAGGGAATCGTCCTCTGTTCCTCGGTGCCGCTGCTCGTGCGCGAGTACGAGGCGTTCGCCGAGCGCTGGGCAGGCACCGCCCTGCTCGTGCTCGGCCCCGGGGTGCCCACGGGGATGCCGATCCGGTATGACGACCCACGCGAGGTGGGGCCCGACCGGATCGCGAACGCCGTCGCTGCGCGTGCGCGGCACGGAGCGCCGGCCGTGGTCGTCGACTTCGGCACGTCGACGAACTTCGACGTCGTCAACGCCGCGGGCGAGTTCGCCGGCGGCGTGCTGGCTCCCGGCATCGAGGTGTCGATGGAGGCGCTCTTCGCGCGTGCCGCGCGTCTGCCGAAGGTGCCGTTCGTGGCACCCGACCGTGTGATCAGCCAGACGACGACCGCCGCGCTGCAGTCGGGCCTCGTCTACGGCTTCGCGGGCCAGGTCGACGCGATCGTCGAGCGGATCCGCGCGGAGCTCGAGGCCCCGGCTGCGCCCGTCGTCGCCACAGGCGGCCTCGCCGATCTGATCGCACCGCACTCGCAGACGATCACGGCCGTCGACCAGGAGCTGACCCTGCAGGGCCTACGGATGGTCTGGGACCGAAACCGAGCCTAGCCGCGAAACGCGCGAATCTGGTTCGCCTGCGGCGAATCAGATTCGTCGTGAACCGTTGCCGCTAGCCGCCCCCGTAGATGGAGATGGGGAGGGAGTCGAGCACGACCTCATCCTGCGGATCGGGCACTTCGGCGAGCAGACGCTCGAAGATGAAGCGCGCTCCGGGCGCCGCTGCGAGGAGGCGCTGCTCGACCTCGGCCGGCGTCCGCAGCAGCACGAGCTCCTGCTTGAACGGCCGCGCGAAGCGCCCGCGGCCGAGATACCAGCCGTAGAACTTCTTCAGGAACCCAGACGCGCGCTGTTCGCCGAGCTCGCGCACCGTCTCGCGCATGAAGAGCAGGAGCTCGGCAACGACCTCCTCGCGCGACGGCTCGCGGTCGTCGCCCATCAACTCTGCGAGCGCCCACGGGTTGCCCTGCGCCGCACGGCCGACCATCACCGCGGCCGCGCCTGTCGTCGCGAGCACCGCCCGCGCCCGCGCCCGCGATGTGATGTCGCCGGATGCGATCACCGGGACGCGGACGAGCGAGACGAGCTCGGCCGTCAGGGAGTGATCGGCGGTGCCGGTGTACATCTGCTTGGCCGAGCGCGGATGCAAGGTCAGCGACGCGGCGCCCGCGTCGACCAGCCGAGGCCCGACGGACAGGCACGTCCGCGAGCCGTTCTCGACGCCGCGGCGCATCTTCACGGAGACGGGAAGCGGCGTGGCTTCGGCGACCGCCTCGACAAGGCGGCAGGCGTGGTCGGGATCGTCGAGCAGGGAGGCTCCTGCGCCGGTCTTGGTCACCTTCTTGACCGGGCAGCCGAAGTTGATGTCGACGATGTCCGCCCCGGCCCGTTCGACCATGCGCGCCGCCTCGGCCATCGCCGCCGGTTCGGAGCCGAAGATCTGGATCGCGAGCGGATGCTCGTCCGAGCTCACGCGCAGGTACCCGAGCGTTCGCTCGTTCCGGTGCTGGATCCCGGCCACGGACACCATCTCGGAGCAGACGAGGCCGGCTCCGTAGCGGCGTCCCTGGCGTCGAAATGCCTGCACAGAGACGCCTGCCATGGGCGCCAGCACGAGCCGGCCGGGGATCTCGACGCCGCCGATGTGCCAGATGTCCTCGAGGTCGATGTTCACGAGCCGTGAAGGGTAGCCGCCCGGAGTTGCGGCCGACTTGACGCGGTCGCTACCATTCCCGCCCGTTTCTGGGGGTACAGGAGGAGCAGTTCTGTTGAAGGAAGTCATCCTCACATCTGAGGGCTACAAGAAGCTCCAGCAGGAGATCGATCACCTGCGCGGTGACAAGCGCCGCGAGGTGGCCGAACGGATCCGTGTCGCGCGCGAATTCGGCGACATCGCCGAGAACGCCGAGTACGACGACGCGAAGAACGAGCAGGCCATGCTCGAACACAAGATCGCCCAGTTGGAGGAGCGTCTGCTCTCCGCCCGCGTGATCACGAAGAAGGAGATCTTGAAGGACGCGGTCTCGATCGGCTCCCACGTCCGGCTGCGTGACATGCAGGCGAACAAGACGTTCGAGTACCACATCGTCGGCTCTGCCGAGGCGAATCCGGCCGAGAACAAGCTCTCGAACGAGTCGCCCGTGGGCAAGGCGATCATGGGCAAGAAGAAGGGCGAAGTGGTCGAGGTCACGGCACCGCGCGGCGCCCTGAAGTTCAAGATCATGGAGATCAAGGCCGCCTGAACCGGATGGGTGTCTGACACCTGGGTGTCAGACACCTTTACGCTCGCGCGGTGGAGATCGTGCGGCTCGAACGAGCGAGGCTGGGCGAGGCGAGCGACATGCTCGCACGCGCATTTCAGAACGATCCCGCGTGGGTCTGGTTGGTCCCGGACCCGCAGCGGCGCGCCCGGCTGCTCCCATGGCTGTTTCGCGTCGGCTTCGATGTCACCGCAGCGGACGTGTGGGCGACGGCCGGGCCTGTCCTCGGCGCGGCACGTTGGATGCCGCCGGGGCGGCCGGCCATGCGCGTCGGGCCGACACTGCGCGCGCTCGTCACGACGCCGCTGCGTCTCGGCACCGCGACCGGGGCGTTCCTCGCGTACGGCGGTGCGGTCGAGGCGTTGCGCGCCGAGGCGATGCCCGGTCGGCACTGGTACCTCGCCGGCATCGGCGTCGACCCCTCAGCGCAACGTCAGGGTGTCGGCTCCGCGCTCCTGCAGCCCGGCCTCGCCGCGGCCGCTCAGGAAGGAGTGCCCGCCGTGCTGCTGACGAACAGCGCCGTCAACCTCCCGTTCTACGAAGGACACGGTTTCGAGGTCGTGCGCGAGGGCTCGACGCCCGAGAAGGGGCCACACGCCTGGGCTATGGTCAAGTGGCCGTGAGCGAGACACCGAAGAGGTTTCCAGACCGCGACGAGATCGCGCGGGTGCGCGCAGAGGCGGAGACCATCGAGCCGGGGGCGGAAGGCCCCGAACCGCGCCGGCTTGCCGGGCGCGTGATGGCGCGGCGCGACATGGGCAAGCTGGTGTTTCTCGACCTCGTCGACCGCAGCGGACGCATCCAGCTCCTGTGCCCGGCGGCGCGCACCGGTGAGGTCGACGTGCATCTGGGCGACGTCGTCGGCGTCAGCGGCAAGCCGACCAAGTCACGGCGCGGCGAGCCGTCTCTGATCGTCGACGAGCTGCTGCTGCTCTCGCGCAATCGCTCACCGCTGCCGGACACCTTCCACGGGCTCACGGACATCGAGCAGCGCTATCGCAAGCGCCACCTCGACCTGCTGATGAACGAGGAGGTGCGGAGCGACTTCATGTTGCGCGCCCGCATCGTCTCGGCGATCCGCCGCTATCTCGATTCCGAGGGCTTCGTCGAGGTCGAGACGCCGATCCTCCAGCCGCGGTACGGAGGCGCGTTCGCCGAGCCGTTCGTCACGCATCACAACGTGCTCGACCAGGATCTCTACCTGCGCATCGCGACAGAGCTCTACCTCAAGCGGTTGATCGTCGGCGGTCTCGAGAAGGTCTACGAGCTCGGCAAGGACTTTCGCAACGAGGGGGTCACGTACAAGAACAACCCCGAGTTCACGATGCTCGAGTGGTACGAGGCGTATGCGGACTACCAGGACACGATGCGGCGGATGGAGAACCTGATCGAGTTCGTCTCGCTCGAGGCGCTCGGCACGACGAAGGTGACGTTCAAAGGGCATGAGGTCGACGTGAAAGCACCGTGGCAGCGGATGCGGCTGATCGACGAGCTGGCGGCGTTCGACCTCTGGACGACGGACTACGACGACCTCAAGCAGCGCCTGGAGGACCGGGGCATCGACGTCTCGCGCGACAAGACGTGGTCGCAGCTCGTCGACAAGGCGGTCACCGCCTACATCGAGCCTCGCCTGATCGTGCCGACGATCCTCTACGACTACCCCATCGAGCTCTCGCCGTTCGCGCGCATCACCGACGGCGATCCGAGGATCGTCGAGCGGTTCGAGTACTACGTCGGCGGCATGGAGCTCGGCAACGCGTTCTCCGAGCTGAACGACGCCGAAGAGCAGGCGTCCCGGTTCGCCATGCAGGCCGAGGAGGGTGCCGGGGGCAACGTCGAGGCCGAGCAGGGCGATCCCGACTACGTCGAGGCGCTCTCCTACGGCATGCCTCCCACGGGCGGGATCGGTCTCGGCATCGACCGGCTCACGATGGTCCTGGCCGGCAAGGACTCGATCCGGGATGTGATCCTCTTCCCGGCTCAGCGCGAGCGTCACAACCCCTGACCCACGGCTGCCCGGGCCAAGCCTGATCCAGCCAGGGAACGGATCCCCCAGTCGTGTGACGGCGGCACACCCGAAGAGGGGAGTACGATGAGCGCCTCGGAAAAAGGCAAACGTTTCGCACCGCCCCCTGGCGGAAGAGAGGTCTCAATTTGTTCGAACGGTTCACAGAACGGGCTCGCCAGGTCGTCGTACTCGCGCAGGACGAGGCGCGCGCTCTCAAGCACAACTACATCGGGACCGAGCACATCCTGCTCGGCTTGCTGCGCGAAGAAGAAGGTCTCGCCGCGCGTGTGCTCGAGTCGCTCGACATCACCGTGGAGGAAGTTCGCGCCCAGGTAGCGAGAATCGTCGGCCAGGGTGACGAGGTCACCACGGGGCAGATCCCGTTCACGCCGCGGGCGAAGAAGGTGCTCGAGCTGGCGCTGCGCGAAGCGCTGTCGCTGGGTCACAACTACATCGGCACCGAGCACATCCTGCTCGGGCTCGTGCGCGAGAACGAAGGCGTCGCGGCGCGGATCCTGCTCGACTTTGACGCCGACGCCGAGAAGATTCGCAACGAGATCATCCGCATGCTCTCCGGCCCCGGCCGGCGGCAGGGCGGCGCAGCCGGCACATCGGGGGAGAAGGGCAAGAGCTCGAAGCTCCTCGACCAGTTCGGGCGCAACTTCACGAAGCTCGCGAGCGAGGGCAAGCTCGACCCGGTCGTCGGTCGCCAGAACGAGATCGAGCGGATCATGCAGATCCTCTCGCGCCGCACCAAGAACAACCCGGTGCTGATCGGCGAGCCGGGCGTCGGCAAGACCGCCGTCGTCGAGGGCCTCGCCCAGCGCATCTCGTCGAACCAGGTGCCAGACCTCCTGAAGAACAAGCAGATCTACAGCCTCGACCTCGCGGCGCTCGTCGCCGGGTCGAAGTACCGCGGTGAGTTCGAGGAGCGCCTGAAGAAAGTGATGAAGGAGATCACCCAGCGCGGCGACATCATCCTGTTCATCGACGAGCTCCACAACCTCGTCGGCGCAGGCGCTGCCGAGGGTGCGATCGACGCCGCCTCGATTCTCAAGCCGGCGCTCGCCCGCGGCGAGCTGCAGACGATCGGCGCGACGACGCTCGACGAGTATCGCAAGTACCTGGAGCGAGACTCCGCGCTCGAGCGGCGCTTCCAGCAGATCCGCGTCGAGGAGCCGACCACCGACGACACGGTCGAGATCCTGCGCGGCCTACGCGACCGCTACGAGGCGCACCACCGGTGCAAGATCACCGACGAGGCGCTCGAGGCGGCCGCGACGCTCGCGGACCGCTACATCCAGGACCGTCACCTGCCCGACAAGGCGATCGACTTGATCGACGAGGCTGCTTCGCGCATGCGCATCAAGACAATGAGCGCGCCGCCGCGCTACCGCGAGCTCGAGGAGGAGATCGAGAAGGTCCGCAAGGACAAGGAAGCCTCGATCGAGAACCAGGAGTTCGAGAAGGCGGCGTCGTTGCGCGACAAGGAGCGCAAGCTCACGCAGAAGAAGCGCGAGCTCGAGGAGCAGTGGCGCGCCGAGGAGCAGACAGAGCAGCCCGAGATCGGCGAGGAAGAGATCGCCGACATCGTCTCGATGTGGACGGGCATCCCGGTGTTCAAGCTCACCGAGGCCGAGTCGCAACGGCTCGTCCGCATGGAGGAGGAGCTACACAAGCGTGTGATCGGGCAGGACGCGGCGATCATCGCCGTCTCCAAGGCGATCCGCCGTGCCCGCGCCGGGATCAAGGACCCGAAGCGGCCGACCGGCTCGTTCATCTTCCTCGGG
>JADGPE010000048.1 GCA_017882605.1 Thermoleophilia bacterium
CGTCGTGGTGTGTGCTGCCATCGGCGCCTTCGGGCCGTCGCTCTCCGCGAGCTCCACCACGGGCGGCGGCAATCTCCTCGGCCTGGGGGCTGAGACGGCACGCACAGCGACCAGCTCGATCTCGCTGAGTGCGCCGGTCGGCGTCACCATCCTCGCGATCGGGTTCGGCCTGGCCCTCCTGGGCGGCCTGGTTGCGGGGATGGTGGGCGCTCTGCGGGCCGCACGCCTTCGCCCTGCCGACGCGCTGAGGACGGTCGAGTAGTGGAGCCGCTCTACACCCTGCGCGGAGTCACCAAGTTCTTCCAGCGCGGCCCGACGACGGTGCGCGCGCTCGACGGCATCGACCTCGAGATCGCGCCCGGCGAGTTCATCACGCTCGAGGGGCCGAGCGGCTCCGGCAAGACGACGCTCCTGCAGCTGCTCGGCGCGCTCGATCGCCCGAGCAGCGGCGACGTCTGGTTCGAAGGCGCCGACCTCGTCCAGATGCCCGACCACGACCTTGCGGAGCTGCGCCTGCGCTCCTTCGGCTTCGTCTTCCAGCAGTTCAACCTGATCCCAACGCTGACCGCGGTCGAGAACGTCGAAGTGAAGCTCGTCCCGGCCGGCGGCGATCGCGCCCGCGCGCTGCAGTTGCTCGACGAGGTGGGGCTCGCCGAGCGCGCCGACCACCTGCCTGCCCACCTTTCGGGTGGCGAGCAGCAGCGGGTTGCGATCGCGAGGGCCCTCTCGGTCGAGCCGCGCGTCGTGCTCGCGGACGAGCCGACCGGCAACCTCGACTCGGCGACCGGCGGTGAGATCATCGATTTGCTCGCCAATCTCGCGGCCGAGCACGGCTCGACGGTGATCGTCGCGACGCACGACTCCGATCTGGCCGCCCGGGCGCCCCAGCGGCTGGCCATGCGCGACGGCCGCTTTGTGGGGAACCCCGCACCTGCGGCCACGTAGCCCGGTGCTATAACGGCCGGTAGTGGCCAAGCCGGTCGAGCAACTGGATTCGGTGGTGATCCGCTTCGCGGGTGACTCCGGCGACGGGATGCAGCTGACCGGCGGGCGCTTCACCTCCGAGACGGCGCTGACGGGCAACGACCTCGCGACGTTCCCGGATTTTCCCGCAGAGATTCGCGCCCCGGCGGGCTCCCTGCCCGGCGTGTCCGGTTTCCAGCTTCATTTCGCGGACCACGACATCCTCACGCCGGGCGACCGTCCGGACGTGCTCGTCGCGATGAACCCGGCCGCGCTGAAGACGAACCTGGGCGACCTGCCGAAGGGCGGCACACTGATCGTCGACACCGACGCGTTCACCGATCGCAACCTGAAGAAGGCGGGCTACGACTCGAACCCGATCGAGGACGGCTCACTCACCGACTACCAGGTGCACGCCGTGCAGCTGACGGGGATGACGGTCGGCGCGCTGAAGGAGATCGAGGGCGTAACTGCGCGCGAGGCGGAGCGCGCGAAGAACATGTTCGCACTCGGGCTGATGTCATGGCTCTACGGCCGTCCGACCGAGTCGACGACCGCCTACATCGAGAAGAAGTTCGCCAAGCGGCCCGAGATCGCCGAGGCGAACCTGAAGGCGTTCAACACGGGCTACGCGTTCGGCGAGACCTCGGAGTCGTTCGCGGTGCAGTACGAGGTGAAGCCCGCGAAGCTGCCGCCGGGGCAGTACCGTCAGATCACCGGCAACCTGGCGCTCTCGTGGGGGCTGCTGACGGCGTCGAAGCTCTCGAAGCTGCCGCTCTTCCTCGGCGCCTACCCGATCACGCCGGCATCGTCGATCCTCGAGGAGCTCTCGAAGCACAAGAGCTTCGGCGTGCGCACCTTTCAAGCGGAGGACGAGATCGCCGCCGCCGGCGCCGCACTCGGCGCGTCGTTCGGCGGCTCGCTCGGCGTCACCACCTCGGCCGGCCCCGGCATCGTGTTGAAGTCGGAGACGATCGGCCTCGGGGTCGCGCTCGAGTTGCCGCTCGTCGTGATCGACGTCCAGCGTGCGGGGCCGTCGACGGGCATGCCGACGAAGCCGGAGCAGGGCGACCTCTTGATGGTGCTGTTCGGCCGCAACGGCGAGTCGCCGGTACCGGTGCTCGCCGCCGGGACGCCGGGCGACTGCTTCTACGCGGCGATCGAGGCTGTGCGCATCGCGGTCACCTATCGCACGCCGGTGTATCTGCTCTCTGACGCGTATCTCGCGAACGGCACGGAGCCGTGGCGCATCCCCGACACCACGACCCTCGATCCGATCGAGGTCGAGTTCGCCACCGCGAACGGCAGTGACTTCCAGCCCTACCGCCGGGAACCGGAGACGCTCGCGCGGCCTTGGGCAATCCCCGGCACGCCGGGGCTCGAGCACCGCATCGGCGGGCTCGAGAAGGCCAACGAGACCGGCACCATCTCGTACGACCCGGAGAACCACGACCTGATGACGCAGCTGCGCGCGCAGAAGGTGGCCGGCATCAAGGTCGGCGACCAGCCGGTCGACCACCAGGAGGGTGCCGACGTACTGGTGCTCTCGTGGGGCGGCACGTTCGGCCCGGTGCACGCGGGCGTGCGCCGCGTGCGCGGGAACGGCGGCAAGGTCGCTCATGCGCATCTCCGCTGGCTGAACCCGTTCCCGGCCAACCTCGGCGATCTCTTACAGAGCTACGACCGCGTGCTGATCCCGGAGATGAACCTGGGCCAGTTGCGGCAGTTGATCCGCGCGCGGTATCTCGTCGACGCCGTCGGCTACAACCGCGTCACCGGCAAGCCGTTCAAGGCCGGCGAGATCGCGGATGCGGTGGAGGCGATGTTGTGAGCGAGCTCAAGCTCACGGCGAGGGACTTCAAGTCGGACCAGGAGGTCCGCTGGTGCCCGGGCTGCGGCGACTACGCGATCCTCGCCGCGGTGCAGAGCTTCATGCCGGATCTGGGGCTCGAGCGCGAACAGATCGTCTTCGTCTCGGGGATCGGCTGCGCTGCGCGGTTCCCGTACTACATGCAGACCTACGGGATGCACTCGATCCACGGTCGCGCGCCGGCGATCGCGACGGGGCTCGCCGTCACGCGCCCGGACCTCTCGGTGTGGGTCGTCTCCGGCGACGGCGACGCGCTGTCGATCGGCGGCAACCACCTGATCCACGCGCTGCGCCGCAACGTGAACATCAAGATCCTGATGCTGAACAACCAGATCTACGGCCTGACGAAGGGCCAGTACTCGCCGACGAGCGAGCAGGGGAAGGTGACGGGCTCGACGCCGATGGGCAGCGTCGATTATCCATTCAACCCGTTGAGCCTCGCGCTCGGTGCGGAAGCGACGTTCGTCGCGCGCGCGATGGACATCGACAAGCCCGGCCTGACCAACGTGCTGCGCAGAGCTGCCGCGCACAAGGGCGCCGCCTTCGTCGAGATCTACCAGAACTGCAACATCTACAACGACGGTGCATTCGACTTCGTGCGTGAGGAGAAGGAGAACCGGCTCTACATCGAGCACGGCCGGCCGGCGGGGGACACGGGCATCACGCACGACGAGACCGACTTCGCCACGGCGTTCGCGCTGTCGCGCATCAACTACGCGGAGCACGGCGTCGTCCCGCTGGGTGTGTTCAGGGACGTCCCGCGCGACAGCTACGACGAGCTCGTGCAGGCACAGCTCGACAACGCCAAGGGCGACGGGGACCTGCAGGCGCTCGTCGGCTCAGGTGACACCTGGTCGATCCAGTAGACGGTCGCCGTTAAGCGGCCAGCGACTTGGAAGCCTGCCGGTCGCGCGGAATGCGCACGACCTTCCAGGCCAGCCCGAGCTTCTCGAGCGCGGTGATCACCCAGCCGCCCGGATCGAGCGCAGCCTCGAACCGCCGCATCCCGTGAAACGCCGACGACGGGAATGCGTGGTGGTTGTTGTGCCACGACTCGCCGAACGAGATCAGGCTGAGCAGCCAGACGTTGCGGCTGTGGTCCGCCGTGTTGAAGTGCCGGCGGCCCCAAAAGTGGCAGATCGAGTTGATCGAGAAGGTGACGTGGTGGAGCAGGAAGATGCGGATCGCGCCGCCCCAGAGGAGCGCCGTCAGGGTGCCCTGCCACGTGCCTGAGATCGCATAGCCGATCGCGGCCGGCACAGCGAGCGACACGACGAGCCACACCCAGAAGAGCTTCGAGATCTGCTTCATGCCGCGCTCCTTGAGCATGTCGGGCACGTACTTCGTCAGCTCTGCGCGACCCTCGGCGACGAACAGCCAGCCGACGTGCGCATGGAACAGATTCTTGGCCGCAGCGATGAAGCCGTTGCCGCCGCCGGTGTGCGGGCTGTGCGGATCGCCCTCGACATCGGAGAACTGATGGTGCTTGCGATGGTCGGCGACCCAGACGAGCACCGGCCCCTCGACGGCCATCGACCCGAGGATCGCGAAGGTCCACCGGACCCATTGCTTCGTCTCGAATGCGCGGTGCGTGAACAGCCGGTGGTAGCCGACGGTGATGCCGACGCCGGTCAGCACATACCCGACTGCGAGCAGCGTCAGGTCGGTCCAGCCCACCCACGTGTTCCACAGCAGGCCGATCGCGGCTACCAGTCCGACGAACGGGAGCACGACTCCCAGGAGGTTCGCGAACTTGTGGGTGCGACTCATTCAGAGGGACGGTAGCGTCTCGGCCCTTGGGAGGCGTCCTGTATCAGGTCTATATCCGCTCGTTTGCCGACTCGAACGGCGACGGCATCGGCGACCTGCCAGGGATTGCGGCGCACCTCGACTACTTAACAGAACTCGGCGTCGACACCCTCTGGCTGAGCCCGGTGCACCCTTCCCCGAATGTCGACTGGGGCTATGACGTGGCCGACTACCGCGCCGTTCATCCTGACTACGGCATGCTGGACGACCTCGACACGCTGATCGCCGCCGCCGGCGCGCGCAGCATCGACGTCTGGCTTGACCTCGTCCCCAACCACACCTCCGACCGGCATCCGTGGTTCGGCGACCGCCCCGAGTACTACGTCTGGTCGGAGGGGATCCCGAACGACTGGACGTCGATCTTCACCGGTAAGACCGCGTGGCAGTACGACCAGACGCGGCGGCAGTATTACCTGCACCAGTTCGCGCCCGAGCAGCCCGACCTGGACTGGTGGAACGCGTCGGTGCGCAACGAGTTCGACGACATCCTTCGCTTCTGGTTCAACCGCGGCGTGCAGGGATTTCGCATCGACGTGGCGCACGGGCTCATCAAGGACCGCCGGCTGAGAGACGGCGTCCGCTACATGCGCGAACGGCCGGAGGTGCACGAGATCTACCGCCGCTGGCAGGAGATCGCCGGCGAGTACATCCCGAAGCCGACGCTGATGGGGGAGACCTACGTCACGCTCGACAAGCTCTTCGCCTACTACGCGCACCTCGACCTCGCGCAGAACTTCCCGTTCCTGCGCGCGGAGTTCGACGTCGACGAGCTGCGGCCGATCGTCGAGACGACGATGAGCAGGCTCTCGAAAGGGCGCGAGCCGGTGTGGTTCGGCTCGAACCACGACCACTCGCGCATGGCCACCCGCTGGGCGGGCGGCGACGAGCGCAAGCACAAGGCGGCGCTCTTCCTGCTCCTCACGCTGCCGGGCTACGCGATCCTCTACCAGGGCGACGAGCTCGGCCTCGAGGACGGGCACGTGCCCGCCGATCGCATCCTCGACCTCGCCGACCCGCCCCGCGACCCGGAGCGCACGCCGTTTCCCTGGACGCGCAGCGGCGAGGAGTGGCGGAATCCCTGGCTGCCGGCGGCCGACACCTCGCGGAACGCCGCGGACAGCACGATCCTCCCGTATACGCGCGAGCTGATCGCACAGCGCAAGGAGCTCGGCGGCGGCTACCGCACGCTCGACAGCGCTCCGGGCATCTGGGCCTACGCGCGCGGAGACAAGACCTGCGTCCTCAACATGACCGGCACCACGGCGCGCCACGACGGGCACGTCCTCGAGCCCTGGCAAGGTGTCGTTCTCTGATGCCCGAGGATCACTTCGGTGAGCGGGTCGCGGCGCGGTACGACGACTCCGAGCTGTCCGACCCGGCGGTCGTCGGCCCCACCGTCGACTTCCTCGCCGAGCTGGCCGGTGACGGCGCGGCACTCGAGCTCGGGATCGGCACCGGCCGCATCGCGCTCCCGCTCGCGCAGCGCGGCGTCCGCGTGCACGGCATCGACCTCTCGGAGGCGATGGTTGCGCGGCTGCGCGCCAAGCCGGGCGCCGAGGAGATCGGTGTCACGATCGGCGACTTCGCCACGACAACGGTCGACGGGCGCTTCACACTCGCCTACCTCGTCTTCAACACGATCATGAACTTGACGACGCAGGTCGAGCAGGTCGCCTGCTTCCGGAACGTCGCGGCGCACCTCCAGCCCGGCGGCTGCTTCGTGATCGAGGTCAGCGTGCCCAGGCTGCAGCGGCTCCCACCCGGCGAGACGTTCCAGCCGTTCACCGTCGGCCCGACGCGGCTCGGCTTCGACGAGTACGACGTTGCATCGCAGGGCCTGGTCTCCCATCACTACGCGCTCGTCGACGGCCACTGGGAGGCCAACTCGGTGCCGTTTCGCTACGTGTGGCCGTCGGAGCTCGACCTGATGGCGCAGCTCGCCGGGATGACGTTGCGCGAGCGCTGGAGCGGCTGGCGCCGCGAGCCGTACACGAGCGAGAGCACGAAGCACGTCTCCGTCTGGGAGAAGCCGGCTTAGCCGCCGGTTACCGCGGCGGGTGCCCGAATTCGCGCATCAGCGCGTCGAACTGTTCCCACCCGAGCGACCAGGTGCGTTTTGCTTTGCCCGGCTTCCAGTCCAGAGAGCCACGGCTCGCCTTCAACACCCCGAGGCGCTCACCGTCCTGTTCCACGATCACCTTGATGTCGACGTTCCCGACCGGCAGCTCGTGGTCGATCTTCAACCCGACTGAGTGTGCCATCGGGCGAGTCTACGTCCTGAGACGTGAACCCGATTCGGCGCAGCCGAACCAGATTCACGCGTCTCGAATCACGCAGCCTGCAGGCGGAGCCGCCGCAGCAGCGCGAGCGACGCGGCGTTGCCGGGCGCCACGTCCGCGCGGAACGACTCGATGCCGGCGGCGCGCGCGTCCTCGGCGAGCCGCTCGATCAGCACCGTGCCGATGCCGCGGTGCTGCCAGTCGTCCGCGACCGCGAACGCCACCTCGCCGACCCGCCCCTCGCGCGCGAGCCGTGCGATCCCCACCGGCTCATCGCCGACGTAGGCGACGAGCACGTGGTGATTCGCGTCGACGCGTGCAAGAAGCTCCAGGTCGGAGGGCAGGAGCACATTCTTCGCGCCGCCGAAGCGGAGCCGGCGCGACAGGGGGTCGAGCCGGTCGAAGACCGCCTGGACCGTCTCGCCGTCGCCCGGCCGGAGCGGCCGGACGGTGATCCCCTGGATGAACTCGGTCTGCACAGGGGCCATGCTGCCGCCGGGCCATGGCCTGCCGCATCGGCTCGACGGGCCATCTTTGCGGGATGGCCCGTCCAGGCCATTACGCTGCTCCCTCATGGAGCAGGAGATCCGCTACCTCGACTTCGAGGGACGGCGCCTCGCCTACTCGACCTACGGCGAGGGCCCGCCGATCGTCGTCGGACCGCGCTGGGTCTCGCACCTCGAGGAGGAATGGGCGGACGCCGACCAGCGGCCGTTCTACGCCGAGCTCGCGCGTACCCACCGCGTCGTCCGCTTCGACCGGATCGGCTGCGGGCTCTCCTCACGCGAGCTCGATCCGCGGCCGACGGTCGAGTCCGAGAGCCGCCAGCTCGAAGCAGTGATCGACGCCGTCGGCGGCAGCGCCGTTGTCTTCGCCTCGTCGTGCTGCTGCCTCGCCGCCTCGCAGCTCGCGGTGCGACGGCCGGGAGCGATCGACAAGCTCATCTACTTCGGCGGCTACGCCTCACGTCACGACATCCCGGACGCGACCAAGTCCTCGCTGATCGCCTTCATCGCCTCGAACTGGCGGCTCGGCGCGCAGATGCTCGCCGGCCTCTTCGATCCGCACGCGTCCGGCGACCAGATCGCGCACTACACGCGGATGCAGCGCGCGGCCGCGAGCGCGGAAGCGGCATCCATCTTCCTCGAGCTCGACCTGGGCGCCGACCTGCGCGAACTGTTGCCGCGGGTCGCGGTGCCGGCGCTCGTGCTGCACCGCCGCGGCGACCGCACGGTGCCGATCGGCCGGGGACGCGAGCTCGCGTCGCTCCTTCGGAACGCGCGCTTCGTCCCACTCACCGGCGACTCGCATCTGCCCTGGCGCGACGACCGGCGCGAGCTCTTCCGCGCCCTCGCCGGCTTCCTCCACGGCGAGGCGCCGCCGGAGCTGAACGGCACCTCGCCGCTCACCGCGCGCGAGACCGAGGTGCTGCGACTCGTCTCGACCGGCATGTCGAACCGCGAGATCGCCTCGACGCTCGTGCTCAGCGAGCACACCGTGCACCGGCACATCGCGAACATCCTGCGCAAGCTCGCTCAGTCGACCCGCGCGAGCGCCGCGACACACGCCATGCGCGTCGGGATCATCTGAACGTCAGCGGCTGACGGCCGCGATGCGGCGCCCGATCGTCTCGCCCTGATCCTCCTGCAGGAAGTGGCCGGCGCCGATCACCGGTGGGTCGAGCTCCGCGTTCGGGAGGATGCCCGCCATCACCTCGGCGGCGCGCCGCGAGAAGATTGGGTCGCTGTCGGAGAAGAGCACGAGCGCCGGCCGGTCGAAGGACCGCAGCTCCTCCCGCACGGCGAGCATTCGCGCCGCGTTCGGATGGTCGGACGAGGTCGGGACGAGCTCCGGGAACTGCACGATCCCGACCCGCGACTCGGGCACCGGGAACGGCGCGTCGTAGGCGGCGATCACGGCGTCGGTGACCGGCTGCACGAGCGAGAGGCGGACGAGCTGTCCCGCGACGATCTCGGTGCCGACGCGGCGCATGAACGCCTGGAAGCGCAGCCACTCCTCGCTCGGCGCCTGCGCGCCGATGCCCGTGTTGAGCACGACGAGGCGCGCGATCCGCTCCGGGTTCTCGACGGCGAAGCGAAAGCCGATCGGGCCGCCCCAGTCCTGGACGACGAGGGTGATCCTCTGCAGGTCGAGCTCCGCCGCGAACCGGGCGACCGACTCGACGTGGCGGTCGTAGGTGTAGAAGCCCGGGTCGGTCGGCTTGTCGGAGCGGCCGAAGCCGAAGTAGTCCGGCGCGAGGCAGCGGGCCGAGCCGGCGAGCTCCGGGATCACCTTGCGGTAGAGAAACGCCCACGTCGGCTCGCCGTGCAGGAGCAGCACCGGGTCGCCGTCGCCCTCGTCGACGTAGTGCATCCGCAGCCCGTCCTGCTCGAGGTAGCGCGGCTCGTAGGCATACCCCGGCAGGTCGGCGAAGCGGTCGTCCGGCGTCCGGTACACGCTCACCGCGCCACCCTAATCCGCAGAAATCACCGATGTGGCTTTTGAGAGGTTCGCGCAGCCTCCCGTCTGTGAGCGCCCTCGACCTCGCCCGCTGGCAGTTCGCGATCACCACCCTCTACCACTTCCTGTTCGTGCCGGTCACGATCGGGCTCGTGTGGTTCGTCGCCGCTTTCCAGACGGCGTGGCACCGCAGCGGCGACGAGCGTTGGTTGCGCCTGACGCGTTTCTTCGGAAGGCTGTTCTTGATCAACTTCGCGCTCGGCGTCGTCACCGGCATCGTGCAGGAGTTCCAGTTCGGGATGAACTGGTCGGCGTACTCCAAGTACGTGGGCGACATCTTCGGCGCTCCGCTCGCGATGGAGGGCCTCGCCGCCTTCTTCCTGGAATCGACGTTCCTCGGTCTCTGGATCTTCGGCTGGGACCGCCTGAGGCCGAGGGTCCACCTTGCGACGATCTGGATCGTCGCGATCGGGACGACCGCGTCGGCGTACTTCATCCTCGCGGCGAACTCCTGGATGCAGCATCCGGTCGGCTACAAGATCAATCCGGTCACGCAGCGCGCGGAGATGACCTCGATCGCGCAGATCCTCACCAACTCGACCCTGATCCGCGCATTCGGCCACACGATCGCCGCGGCGGCGCTCACCGGATCGATGCTCGTGCTCGGCGTCGCAGCCTGGCACCTGCGCCGGAACGCGGGCGACGCGCTCTTCGGCGTCGTCACGCGGATCGCGCTCTGGACGACCCTCGCCGCCGCGATCGTGACCCTGCTGCTCGGCCATACGCAGGGGCAGTTGATGACGAAGCAGCAGCCGATGAAGATGGCTGCCGCGGAGGCGCTCTACAAGACGAAGTCCGGTGCGCCGTTCTCGCTCTTCGACATCGGACCGTGGCAGGCGCACCCGTCGAAGTCGCTCGTTTCGATCGCAATCCCGCACGGGCTCTCGATCCTGGCAACCAATTCCTGGAACGGGAAGGTGCTCGGGATCAACGACATCCAGGCGGCGTACGTCGCGAAGTACGGCCCAGGTGACTACCGGCCGATCGTCGGCATCGACTACTGGAGCTTCCGGATCATGACCGGGCTCGGTTTCCTCGCCCTGCTCATTGCCGCGATCGGGCTCTGGCTGGCGCGCGCCCGCGGCCGGCTCGAGCGCTCGCGGCGTTTCCTGCGCATCGCCGTCTGGGCGATCGCGCTGCCTCTCGTTGCCAACCTCGCAGGCTGGATCTTCACCGAGATGGGGCGGCAGCCGTGGGTCGTCCAGGGGCTCCTGCTGACGAAGAACGCGGTCTCGCCGACCGTCGGCCCCTGGTCGGTCGGGCTCACGCTCGCCGGATTCACCGCCCTCTACGGCGTGCTGGCCGTCGTCGAGGGCCTGCTGATGTTCCGCGCCGCCCGGTCCGACCCAGAGCCCGAAGGCACCTACCCCGCGCCGGCAGACGGCAGCCCGATCACACCCCCGGCTCTCACCTACTGATGCTTGCCGCAACCGCAACCCACGGCTACTGGAACCTGCAGTCCTTCTGGTTCCTCCTGATCGCGATCCTCTGGATCGGCTACTTCGTGCTCGAGGGCTTCGACTTCGGTGTCGGGATGCTCCAGCGCTTCATCGGCCGGACGGAAGAGGAGCGGGGCACGCTGGTGCACACGATCGGCCCTGTCTGGGACGGCAACGAGGTGTGGCTGCTCGTCGCCGGTGGGGCCACGTTCGCCGCGTTCCCAGTGTGGTACGCGACGCTCTTCTCCGCGTTCTACATCCCGCTGTTCCTCATCCTCGTCGGGCTGATCGTGCGCGGCGTCGCGATCGAGTACCGCAACAAGCAGCAGGACGCACGCTGGCGCAGCCGCTGGGACACGCTGCTCGCCGTCTCGAGTGCGGTGCCGGCGCTGCTCTGGGGGGTCGCGTTCGCCGATTTCGTCCGGGGCGTGCCGATCGACAGCAGCGGCACGTACACGGGCAACCTGCTCGACCTGCTCGTGCCGTACGCCCTGCTCGGCGGGCTGATGACCCTCACCCTGTTCACCTTCCACGGCGCGCTCTTCCTCACCCTCCGCGTCGAGGGCGAGTTGAAGCGTCGCGCTCGCCGTGCCGCGCTCGTCGTCGGCCCGGTCGCGGCTCTCCTCGTGCTCGCCTTCCTCGTCTGGACGTACGTCAACGCCGTGCACGCGCACGAGAAGGGCATCGTCCCTGGGATCATCCCGATCGCCGCGATCGTGCTCCCGTTCGTGGCCGGCACGCTCGCCCGCGCGGGCCGCACGGGCTACGCGTTCACCGCCACCGCGTTCTCGATCGTGCTCGTCTTCGCCACGTTGTTCCTGAACCTCTATCCGCGCGTGCTCGTCTCGAGCACCAACAAGGCGTACAGTCTGACGATCTTCTCGACGAGCTCGAGCCACTACACGCTGACCGTGATGTCGATCGTCGCCGTCGTGCTGACGCCGGTCGTGCTCGTCTACCAGGCGTGGACGTACTGGGTCTTCCGCGCGCGCATCACGGGTGAGACGGCGACACCGCTCGAGGCGCTGGCGCGCTCGCCGCTCGGTTCCGGCACCTCGCCGTAGGGCATGCGCCCGCTCGACGCGAGGCTCGTGCGGGAGGTTCCCGCCGTACGCCGCTACCTCGGGGCCTGCGGGGTGCTCGCCCTCGCGTCGGCCGCGGCGATCATCGCGCAGGCGGCGTTGCTCGGGCGCATCGTCTCCGGCGCGTTCCTCGGGCACGAGGACCTCGGCACACTCACTCGCCCGCTCGTCGCTCTCGCTGCGGTCTCGGTCGCGCGTGGTCTGCTCGGCTGGGCCTTCGAGAGCGGCGGCGCGCTGACGGCGGCGACGACGCTCGCGACGCTGCGGGTCCGCGTTCTGGCGCACCTCGTCCGAGCCCGTCCCGGCGGGCTGGGCGCCATGCAGGCCGGCGAGGTCGCCGGTGCCGTGCTCGACGGAGCCGACGCGCTCGAGCCGTACTTCGCACGTTTCCTGCCCCAGCTCGCCCTCGCAATGGTGATTCCGCCCGTCCTCCTCGTCTGGGTGGCGCTGCACGACCTGACCTCGGCGATCGTGCTGGCCTGCACCGTGCCGCTGATCCCCGTCTTCGGGATCCTGATCGGCAAGGCGACCGAGCACGCAACGATGCGCCGCTGGCGAGCGCTGTCCATGCTCTCGACGCACTTCCTCGATGTCGTCCGTGGCCTGCCGACGCTGCGTGCCTACAGGCGTGGCGCCGCGCAGACCGATGCGATCGCGACCTACACGGACGACTACCGTCGCGCCACCATGGCGACGCTGCGCATCGCGTTCCTGTCCGCGTTCGCGCTCGAGCTGGCCGCATCGCTCGGGACTGCGGTCGTTGCCGTCGAGCTCGGGATCCGGCTCGTGCACGGTAGCGTCGCTCTCGCGACTGCATTCGCGATCCTCGTGCTCGCGCCGGAGCTGTACGCGCCCCTCCGCACCGCGTCGGCCCAGTTCCACGCGAGCGCCGACGGGCTCGCGGCGGCGGGGCGTCTCTTCGAGCTGATCGACCTCGAGGCGCCCGAGCAGGTCGGCGCCGCCGTGCCGGAGGCCGGGGTATTGAGGCTGGAGCGGGTAGGCGTCTCCTACCCCGACCGCGGCCGGGTGCTCGACGGCGCCGAGCTCGAGCTGCGGCCGGGCGAGCGCGTGGCGATCGTCGGCCCGAGCGGCGCCGGCAAGTCGACGCTGCTCGCGCTGCTTCTCCGCTTCGTCGAAGCCGATGCCGGGCGGGCGACCGTCGGCGGTGTCGACCTAGCGACTGTCGACGCTGCCGCCTGGCGGCGGCAGCTCGCCTGGGTGCCGCAGCGGCCGCTCCTCGAGCCTGGGAGCGTCGCCGACGCGGTGCGGCTCGGCGCGCCCACGGCCGTCAGCTTCGAGTTGACCGCCGCGCTCGCTGCTGCCGGTCTCACCGTCCGGCTCGACGCGGACGTGCAGACGCTGTCGGCGGGCGAGCAGCGCCGCGTCGCGTTCGCACGGGCATTGCTGCGCGACGCTCCGCTCTTGCTGCTCGACGAGCCTACGGCGCATCTCGACGCGCAATCGGCCGACACGATCATCGACGTGCTCGAGGCGCTCCCGCGCACACGGACGGTGCTCGTCGCAACGCACGACCCGCGCGTGCTGCGGGTCGCGGATCGCGTGCTCGAGCTGCGAGACGGCCGCCTCGAGGCGCTCGAGCCGGCGGAGGCCGCGTGAGCCGTCGTTTCGCAGCTGCGATCGCGCTCTCGACGCTGACCCTGGCGTCCGGCGCCGCCCTGCTCGCGACCTCGGGGTATCTGATCTCACGCGCCGCGGCGAGGCCCGACATCCTCTCGCTCACCGTCGTGATCGTCGGTGTGCGGTTCTTCGCGCTTGCACGTGCGGTGCTGCGCTATCTCGAGCGCCTCGTCTCGCACGACGCGTCGTTCCGCTATCTCTCGCGCGTGCGGGTGCGGTTCTTCACCCGCCTCGAGCCCCTGGTCCCGGACGAGGTCGGAGGCGCCCGGATCGGTGACCTGCTCAGCCGCTTCGTCGCGGACGTCGACGCGCTGCAGCATCTGCTCGTTCGCGTGATCGCGCCGCCGGTCGCGGCGCTCGTCGTCGGGCTCGGGGCGATCGCCGTTGCGGTTGCGCTCTCCCCGGCGGCAGGGCTTGCGCTCGCGGCCGCGCTCGCCGTCGGCGCCGTTGTGATTCCGCTCGCCGTCGTCGGTTTCGCCCGTGCGGCCGCCCGTCGGCGCCCCGCGGAGCGTGCCGCCCTCGCGGCCGGTGTGATCGATCTGCTCGACGCCCTGCCGGAGCTCGTCGCCTACGACGCGGCCGACGACCGCCTGCGGCGGCTTGCGCGGGCCGAACGGCAGGTGCGGCAGTCGGCCCTCCGGCAGGCGCTCGCGGCAGGAGGCGGCGACGGTGCAGTGCTCGCGCTCGGCGGCGTGGCAGCGGCAGCCGTGCTCGCTGCCGCGGTGCCCGCCGTGCGCTCGGGCTCGCTCGGCGGCGTCATGCTCGGATTGCTCGCACTGCTGACGCTCGCCGTCTTCGAAGGCGTGCGTGCACTGCCACAGGCGGCCGAGCAATACGTCGCGACGAACACAGCTGCCACGCGTCTGAACGCGCTGACTGCGCGCGAGCCCGCAGTCGTCGATCCCGCGCGGCCCCGTGTGCTCGGTGGCGCACCGGCGCTCCGGCTCGAGGACGTGCACGTTCGCTACGGTCCGGACGAGCCCTGGGTGCTGGATGGCGTCGACCTGACGGTCGCGCCCGGCCGGTCGGTCGCTCTGCTCGGCGCGAGCGGCGCAGGGAAGACGACGCTCGCGCACCTGCTCGTGCGCTTCAGAGATCCGGACCTCGGTCGCGTCACGCTCGCCGGTCACGACCTGTGCGAGTACACGCAGGACGACGTCCGGCGCACGGTCGCGCTCGCGGGCCAGGAGGCGCATCTCTTTGCGACGACGATCCGCGAGAACGTGCGACTGGCCCGGCCGGAGGCCGGCGAGGACGAGCTCGTCGCGGCGTTGCGCCGCGCGCGGATCTGGAAGTGGGTCGAATCGCTTCCCGACGGCCTCGACACGGCCGTCGGGGACGAAGGGGGGCTCGTCTCCGGAGGAGAGCGCCGGCGAATCGCGCTCGCGCGCGCGTTCCTCTCGGGCGCGCCCTTGCTCGTGCTCGACGAGCCGACGGCGCATCTCGACGACGAGACTGCGGCGGCGCTCCTCGACGACCTGCTCGACGAAGCCGGCGGCGACGGTCTCCTGCTGATCACGCACTCACCGCTTCGACTCGAGCGCTTCGACACGGTGCTCGAGCTCGTGGACGGCCGGCTCGCTCAGTTCTCGCCGGGGTCCTCGAGCACGATGCGCTCGGGGCGCCGCGTCGGCAGCTCCGAGCGCACGTAGGAGCGCACGGCTTCGTCGATCCCGACATCCTTGGCGGCCTGCTCGGAGAGAAACCAGCGGTGTTCGAGCACCTGGTGGAAGACCTCTGCCGCGGGGAGCGCCGCCCAGAGCTCCTCCGGCACGGCCGACACGGTCGGCTCGAAGACCTCGTCCCGCCAGCGGGCAGCAACCACAGACTCCGGCAAAGCCCGCTTCTGGGTGCGCTCGAGCGCCTCGCGAAAGCGCGCGAGGTCGTTCAACATGCGGCGCGCCTGGTTCTCCTGCGCGTCGAGCCCGGTCAGGCGGAGCAGGCGGTGCCGATGGTGGCCCGGCTCGACGACGTGCGGGTCGAGCCGGAGGCGGTAGCCGCCGGGCGTCGCCTCGAGCTGGATCTCCTCGACGTCGAAGCCGAGCTGGTTCAACCGCTCGAGCCGTTCGTCGACGCGGTAGCGCTCGTCCGCACGGAAGATCTCCTCGCGCATCAGCTCGTCCCAGAGCGTCGCGTAGCGCCTGCCGATCTCCGCACCGGTCTCGTCGGGGTCGAGGTCGGGCGGCAAGCCGACCTCTGCGTCGACGTCGAGCAGTTCGCCAACGATGTTCATCTGCGCGATCTCGAGGTCGTACGCGCGCTGTCCCTTTGACAGCGCCCCGTGCAGCTCGCCGGTCTCCGCGTCCACGAGGTAGGCAGCGAGCGCGCCGGCGTCGCGGCGGAACAACGCGTTCGAGAGCGAGCAGTCGCCCCAGAAGAACCCACGCAGATGGAGACGTGCGAGCAGTTCGACCAGGGCGTTCAGCAGGTGCGTGCGCAGGTCGGGAATCGCCGCCCCGGCGAAGAGGGTGCGGTAGGGAAGCGAGTACTCGAGATGCCTCGTGATCAGGATCGCGTCGAGGTCTGCGGCGCGCCCGGTGACGAGGCCCACCGCTTCGACCACCGGCAGTCCGTGACCCTCCAGCCGGCGCAGGAGCGTCCACTCGCGCCGCGCCGGGCGCTCGGGAAGCTCCTTCAGGGCATAGAGCACGCCGTCGTACTCGACAAAGCGCACGACGTGGCGGCTGATGCCGCGGATCAGGCTGACGATGCGCGTCGACGTCCACTCCTCGAGCGGCTCATCCCAGGGCAGGTCGAGGAAGTCCGGATGGCCCGTGCGGGCGACGAGCTGGAACGATGCAGGCATCGGTTCTCCCGACGCTACCGCGCGCCGCCCGCTGTCGGTTCGCGTCGAGGGTGTTAGGCTCGCGGAAAACCCCCCTCTCCCAGACGGCCTCTCCGGGGCCGCGTACGAAAGAAAGGAAAGTGAGCCACGTGAAATCTCGTGTGTTGCTCATGGCAGGGGTCGCCTCTCTCCTGACGCTGCTCGTTGCACTGACGGTTGCCACCGCCGGTACGGCGAAGGTGACAAAGAGCGTGGCGATGGCAGCGCCGAAGGTGCCGAATGCGGCCGCCGTCAAGGCGAAGTACGGCGGCCAGTCGATCACGTTCGTCGGCGACTCCGTCGGCGGCGGGCATCAGCGCGACACGGCGCTTGCGACAGAGTTCACGAAGGACACGGGTATCAAGGTGAAGGTCGTCCCGCATCCGGCTGCGTCCGACGCGTCGTACTCGCAGCTCGCGAGGGCGTTCTCCTCGCATTCGTCGTCGATCGATGTCGCGATGATCGACGTCGTGTGGCCGGGCGCGTTCGCGCCGTTCCTGGTCGACCTGAAGCCGAAGCTCGGCGCTCAGTCGAAGATTCACGCCCCGGGCATCGTCGCGAGCGACACGGTGAACGGCAAGCTCGTCGCGATGCCGTGGTTCGGCGATTTCGGGATGCTCTACTACCGCACCGACCTGCTGAAGAAGTACGGCTACGCGAAGCCGCCGACCACCTGGAGCGAGCTCTTCGCGATGGCGAAGAAGATCCAGGACGGCGAACAGGCGACGAACCCGAGCTTCTCCGGCTTCGTGTTCCAGGGCAACGCCTACGAGGGACTGACCTGCGATGCCCTCGAATGGATCTCATCATCCGGCGGCGGTAACTTCATCGACAACGGCAAGGTCACGATCAACAACCCGAAGGCGACTGCGATCCTCGACCTGTTCCGCAGTCAAATCGGCGTGACGACGCCGCGCGGGGTGACGACCTACCAAGAGGGCGAGGCGCAGACCGCCTTCACCGATGGGGATGCCGCCTTCGAGCGCAACTGGCCGTACGCGTACTCGCTCAACGTGGTCAAGGGCTCGAAGGTCGCCGGCAAGTTCGCCGTCGCCCCGCTGCCCCACGGCGCGGGCGGCCACTCGGTCGCGACGGTCGGTGGCTGGCAGCTCGCCGTCTCGAAGTACTCGAAGCACCAGGACGCGGCGATCGAGTTCGTCCGCTACATGACGAGCAAGGCTGTCGAGAAGTTCGACACGATCACGAACTCGAACGTGCCGACGATCCCGTCGCTCGCGAATGATCCCCAGGTCAAGAAGGCCGCCCCGTACCTGAACCCGGCGACCGCGAACGTCCCGCGTGCGACGCGTCCCTCGACCGTCCTCGGCGTCAAGTACAACGAG
>JADGPE010000083.1 GCA_017882605.1 Thermoleophilia bacterium
CTCTTCGATCGTCACGTCGCTCGAGGTGTAGACCTCGGCGCGCGGGATCATCCGCGTCGGGCGGTTCTTGTCCCACACCCAGACGTCCTCCATCTTCAGGTGGAAGAACGGATAGTTCGGCTGGGGGATGTACTGCATGTCGAGCTTGTTGCAGAGGTACGTCGCATCCTGGGTGAGGACGCAGTACCGGAAGAGGGAGAAGACCGCCGCGTACTCTTTCTTCAGCCGCAGCTCGGCCTCGGCCTCGAACTCGTCCAGCTCGTCGAGGTGGCTCACCCGTCGGATTGTAGCCCGGCGAGCACGGCCTGGACCGTGCCCGAACCGGGAATTCTTCGTAACGGAGCGAGCTCGGCAAGCGGCTCGAGCACGAATCGCCGCTCCTCGAGGTGTGGGTGGGGGACGATCAGGCCGGGCTCGTCGATCTCCTCGTCGCCGAAGAGCAGGAGGTCGAGATCGATCGTCCGCGGCCCCCACTGCGGCCCGGCGCGCTCACGGCCGAGTCGCCGCTCGACGTCGAGCAGCCGGTCGAGGAGGCCGCGCGCATCGAGCTCCGTCTCCACCTCGGCAACGGCATTGAGGAAGCGCGGCTGGGACTCGTACCCCCAGGGCTCGGTCTCGATGATGGTCGAGAGGCGGCGTACGCCGATCAGCTCCGCGGCCTGACGGATCAGCGACTCGCGTTCGCCCAGGTTCGACCCGAGCCCGACGTAGGCGACTGTCAAGGAAGCTCGACCGTGACGGCGGAATACTCGACCGTCATGCCGGCCGGCGTGACCTGCGGCTTGCGCACGCGGACACGCACCCACTCCGGCGAGAAGCGTTCCATCAGGAGGCCGGCCGTGCGCGCGGCGAGCGCCTCGAGCAGGTCGAAGTGCTCGCCGTTGGAGAGCTCGCGGATCGCGCTCGCGACGTGCGTGTAATCGACGGCGTCATCGATCCGGTCCGACGACCCCCGGTCACCGACCTCGAGCTGCACATCGAACAGGAAGAGTTGTCCGAGCCTGTGCTCCTCCTCCTCGACCCCGTGGTAGCCGAAGACGTGCAGTCCGGCGAGCTCGACGATCACCCCGACACCGCTTTCGCCACCGCGAGCGCCTCGACGTGCTCACGCACGTCGTGGACGCGCAGGATCGACGCGCCGCGATCGAATGCGCTGACCGCACCACCGACGGATGCGGCGGTGGAGGCGACCCTCGCATCAGGGTCTCCGGTCACCTTTCCCAGCGAGCTCTTGCGCGAGAGCCCGACGAGCAGCGGCCGCCCGATCGCAGCCAGCTCGTCGAGCCGGCGCACGAGCTCGAGGTTGTGCCCGACCGTCTTTCCGAAGCCGATTCCGGGGTCGAGACAGACGAGCTCCTCCCGCACCCCGGCGGCGACGGCAAACGCGAGCCGCTCCTCGAGGAAGCGCTTCACGTCCGAGACGACGTCGTCGTAGGTGGGGTCGATCTGCATCGTCCGCGGGTCACCCTGCATGTGCATGAGGCAGAGGTAGCAGCCTGCGTCGGCGACGATGCCTGCCAGCTCGGGCTCGCCGCGCAAGGCTGTGATGTCGTTGACGAGCTCGACACCCAGCTCGAGCGCGCGCCTAGCAACCGCCGCCTTCGAGGTGTCGACCGAGACCGGAGCGCCGGCGAGATCGACGAGCACTTGCTCGATCCGCTCGAGCTCCTCTGCCTGTGTCACCCCGCCGGAGCCCGGCCGCGTCGACTCGCCTCCCACGTCGACGATCGCCGCTCCGCAGTCGAGCATCCCCCAGGCCGCCGTCACTGCCGCCTCGACCCGCAGGTGCACGCCACCATCGGAGAAGGAGTCGGGCGTGACGTTGATCACGCCCATCACGGACGGGGCGGGGAAGCGCTCGCTGATCGGCGCACGGACCGTTGACACAACCGAATAATGGCCTGATCGACCCGGGTTGGCGCTACCTCGGCGCTGTCACCAGGAACTTATTCGGAGACCGCGGGCGGCGGGGAACTGACCCCCGGCTCCCATCCATCCCAGAGCGCGTCCACGTGCTTGAGCGGGAAGTGCCGGATCACGAGCTTCCACTCGGTGGTCGGCGTCTGGATCGAAGCGGCCTGGTGCAGCGTGATCCCGTCGCCCTCGATGCGTTCGAACTCCATCGGCTCGTCGGGCGGGGACAGCGAGACGTGTTTCAGCCCGGCGTCGTTCGCCCACACGTAGACGTTCCCGCCGTGCTCGAGCACGTGCTCGCGCACTTCGGGGTCCGCAACCACGGCGACGTCGGCCATCGGCTCAGCCTAGCGTTTGCCGCGCAACATGTTCCCGAGGCGGGTGATCAGCGAAGCCTCGCCCGGATGCCAGGCCGTCTCGGGCGGTGCGGGCTGGAACGGTGGGAGCGCGCCCGCTTCCGCGGCTGCGATCTTCAGCGTCACTTCGCCCGGGTAAATCGCTCCGACCTGCTCGCCCGCGACGTAGCGAAGCTGCTTCGGCTCGCCCGACTCGACCGCCAGGCCGTCGAAGATGTCGGCCCCCTTGTCGCCCTCGACCTGCGCGACCGTCCCGACACGAGCGCCGTCCGAGGTGAGGACGTTCCACCCTTGCTGGATCTGGAGCCAGGAAACGGGATCCGCCATCGGCTGCCACCGTAGCAGGGCCCTCGCAGTCCCCAGCTCGCCCGAGATCGAGGCTATGCTCGGTGACAGATGGAGAGCGACGCGCTACCGCCCGGTGACCTCGACGCATCGCCGGCGATGTTCCCCTCGCCGGCGCTCGACCGCCTCACCCGTGCGCACCCCGCCACACCTGCCGTGGTGTTCCTGCCTGTCGTCGTCATCCTCGGCTACCTCGGCATTCGCGGCCTGGGGGCGACGGAAGGGCTCTCGGCCGCCGTCGCCGGCTACTTCTTCTGGACGCTCTGCGAATACTGGGGGCACCGCACGGTCTTCCATTTCGAGCCCGAGCAGGGCTTCGGCAGGCGGCTCCACTGGATGATCCACGGAGTCCATCACGATCATCCGAACGACCCGCGCCGGCTCGTGCTCCCGCCTGCGTTCTCGATCCCGCTCGCTCTCCTCTTCCTCACGGGCTTCGTCGCCGCGTTCGGCACACCCGACGCCTGGGCCGTGGCCGCCGGCTTCTACCTCGGCTACGTGATCTACGACACGCTGCATTTCGCGCTGCACCATGCGCATCCGAGGAGCCGGCTCGGGCGGCGCCTCCGCGAGCTGCACATGCGCCATCACTTCGAAGATCACGAGCGTGGGTTCGGCGTGAGCGCGCCGTGGTGGGACATCGTCTTCAGGACGCGCCCACGCCGCCGGACCGAGCCGCGGCTCAGCCCGGGAGCGACGCCGCCTCTTCGGTGAACGCCGGGGCCGCGTAGGCGGCCCCGATCGCGAGGAGCCGCGCCGGCTCTTCGACAGCGCGTGCCCGAGCTCAGTGTGGAACGACGAACAGGCCCGCGATCCCGATCGCAAAGACGACGATCGCGAGCATCGAGTCCGGCCCGAGCCGGGCATGGCAGCGAAGCGGGCGCACCACGATGCCCATCGCAAAGATCGCTGTCAGGCTGACACCGAGCGAGGCGAGCCAGGCGTTCTGGCCGCCGGCGGTCGGCAGCACCGGCGATCCGGCGATCAGGTCGGCCATCAGGAACAGGCAGAGCTGGAAGGCGTTGCCGCCGAAGATGTCCCCGAACGCAAGCGCATAGTCGCCCAGCCGGACCGCCGCGAGCCCCGAGCTGATCTCGGGGAGCGCGGTCGCCCCCGCGAGGATCGTCGCGCCGAAGACGACGCCGTTGATGCCGGCGCGGCCGGCGAGCGTGCTCCCGCTCATCTCCAGCGCGACCCCGGCCCCCAGCGTCACGGTGCACGCTCCTGCGAACATCCCCGCGACCTGGCCGGTCGTGCGGCTCGCAAACGGATGCGGCTCGGTCGGATGTGCCTCGCTCCGGAGCTGGCGGCCCGGATGTGAGCCCTCCATCGTGATGCTCCAGCGGGGCTTCTTGCGCACCCTGTCGATCACGTAGACGCCGAACGTCCAGGCGACCACGATGCCGATCGACGCCGGGCTGACGACGCCCGCGACCGCCGTCGACGGCGAGAGGAGCGAGCCCATCAGGACGCCCGACACGACGAACACCACGAGCAGCGCTTCGAGCACCGGGGTGAGCGCACCGACCAGGAAGGTCAGCGGCCGCTTTCCGCCCACCGCGATGTCGCAGACGACGAGCACCATCGTCTGCACCGCTATGCCACCGATCAGGTTGCCGGCCGCGAGCCCGAGGTTGCCTTGGGCCGCCGCCGAGATCGTGATCGCGACCTCCGGGAGACTGCCGGCGACGGAGAGCAGCAGCAGGCCGCCGAGCTCCTCCCCGAGACCCAGGCGAGCGTCGAGCGCGTCGGTCGTCTTGGAGAGCGTCACCCCAGCGACCCACGTGACGATCGCCGCGACGATGAAGACGAGAACGAGGAGCGACGAGGCGAGCCCGGCCACGACCGACTCGGGAAGGGTTAGCCGTCGAGCCGCGCGCGAATCGCAGCGCGGATGCGATCGGCTACGACCGGCATCTCCTTCTCCATCGCCTTGAACTCGCGCTGGAACATCACGATCAGCTGCATCGGCTGCGTCGCGATGACGGTGGCCGTCCGCCGCTCCGTCTCGAGCAGGCCGATCTCTCCGAAGAAGTCGCCCGGGCCGAGCTCGGCCACGCGCTCACCGTTCTGCGTGACCTCCGCCACACCCTCTTCGATCACGAAGAACTCGTGCGCGAACTCGCCCTCTCGCGCCAGCTCCTGGCCCGCGCCGACCGAGACCTCATCCGTCCACTGGGAAAGCTTCTCGAGCTCCTTCTTGGACAGGCTCGAGAAGAAGCGGATTCCCTCCAGCCGTTTCGGATCCATGGCGGCGATGATGACAGCACCGGCCTCCCGGCACAAACCGCCCGGACGAGGCGCTAGCTCGCTAGCTCGCTTCTGGCTCTGGCGGCTGCATGGCGGCGCCGCCCGGCAGCGGGAACGGCCGCGGCTTGGCGGGCGCGGGCCGTCGCTCCGGCTCCTTGGCCGGCTCGGCGTGCTCTGGCTCCGGATCCGGGAAGACCGCGTCCTCCTGCTCGCCGGCGAGCAGCCGCTCGAACTGCTCCTTGTCGATCGTCTCGCGGTCGATCAGGATCTGCGAGATCCGGTGCAGGTCGTCGAGGTGCTCACGGAGCACGCGGGTCGCGATGTCGTGCCCCTCTTCGATGATCCGGCGGATCTCGTCGTCGATCTCGCGGGCGACCTCGTCGGAGTAGTCGGGCTCGTGGCCCATGTCGCGGCCGAGGAACGGCATGCCGGTGTCGCGGCCGAGCACGCGCGGGCCGAGCTTCTCGCTCATGCCGAAGCGCATCACCATCTGCTTCGCCGTCGCCGTCACCTTCTCGATGTCGTTCGCGGCGCCGGTCGTGACCTCGTTGAAGACGATCTCCTCGGCGGCACGGCCGCCCATCGTCATCGCGATCTGCTCGAGCAGCGCCTTGCGTGTCGTCAGGTAACGGTCCTCCGTCGGGAGCGAGACCGTCAGGCCGAGCGCCTGGCCGCGCGAGACAACCGTGATCTTGTGAATCGGGTCGGTGTTCTCGAGGAAGTGGCCGACGAGCGCGTGGCCCATCTCGTGGTAGGCCGTGATCCGCTGCTCCTTCTCGGAGAGCAGCCGCGCTTTCTTCTCGGGGCCCGCGATCACGCGCATGATCCCTTCCTCGAGCTCCTCCTGCTCGATCACCTTCTTGCCACGGCGGGCGGCGAGCAGCGCGGCCTCGTTGACGAGGTTCGCCAGGTCAGCGCCCGTGAAGCCTGGCGTGCCGGCGGCGAGCGAGTCGAGATCGATCGAGGACGCGAGCGGCTTGCCCTTGGAGTGCACCTCGAGAATCTTGCGGCGGCCGTTCCGGTCCGGCCGGTCGACGACGATCTGGCGATCGAACCGGCCCGGGCGCAGCAGCGCCGGGTCGAGGATGTCGGGTCGGTTCGTGGCGGCGATCAAGATGATGTTGTCCTTCATCTCGAAGCCGTCCATCTCGACGAGCAGCTGGTTGAGCGTCTGCTCGCGCTCGTCGTGACCGCCGCCGAGGCCCGCACCGCGGTGACGGCCCACTGCATCGATCTCGTCCATGAAGACGATGCACGGTGACGCCTGCTTCGCCTGCTCGAACAGGTCGCGCACACGTGAGGCGCCGACACCGACGAACATCTCGACGAAGTCGGAACCCGAGATCGAGAAGAACGGC
>JADGPE010000010.1 GCA_017882605.1 Thermoleophilia bacterium
TCACCGAGCCGGGACGCATCGACCGCACGGCCTCGGCCGTGATCAGCTTCGGGGCGGGGCGGCCCGGGATCGCAGCGGTCGTGATCACCGCGTCGAACAACGGAATGCGTGCTTGCAGTTCCGTCTGCTGCGCAGCCTGCTGTTCCGGGGTCAGCTCCCCGGCATAGCCGCCCTCGGTCTCCTCGCCCTCGACGCCGAGGTCGAGGAACGTCGCGCCGAGCGATTCGACCTGCTCGCGCACGGCCGGCCGCACGTCGAATGCGGAAACGACCGCCCCGAGGCGCCTCGTCGTCGCGATCGCCTGCAGTCCGGCGACACCCGCTCCCAGAATGAGCACCTTCGCCGGTGGGATCGTCCCTGCGGCGGTCATCAACATCGGGAAAAACCGCGGCAAGCGGTCGGCTGCGATCAACGCGGCCTTGTAACCGCCCACGGTCGCCTGCGACGAGAGCGCGTCTATCGGCTGCGCGCGCGTGATCCGCGGCACCGACTCCAGCGCAAACCCGTGCACGCCCGCCGCGGCGAGCCGCTCGATGCCCGCGGGATCCGTCAGAGGCGCCAGGAACGCGATCAGCACCTGCCCGTCGTGGAGGCGGCTTGTTTCCTCGGCCGTCGGCGCCGCGACCTTCGCGACGACGTCAGCCGTCCACGGGTCGCCGATCGACGCACCGGCCTCGCGATAGGCCTCGTCCGGGAACCCTGCGGCTTCTCCCGCGCCCGTCTCGACGATCACGGCCACACCGTCTCCGAGCCGTCCGACGGTCTCGGGGATCAGTGCGACCCGACGTTCGCCGGGAACCAGCTCCTTCGGGACTCCGAGTTTCATCCACCGGCGACGCTATCGCATCCCCGGGCAACTACCGTACGTAGTCGGCACGGATCCCACCGCCCCTAAACTGCTTGCCGCGTGACGAAGCTCCTCCTCGACTACGGGCTCGTCATTCTCTTCGCATTCGTGGCCGTGGAATCGGCGGGCGTGCCAATCCCCGGCGAGACCGTGCTGATCACCGCCGCGGTGCTCGCGCGGCCGGAGCATCACAACTACTCGCTCGTCTCGGTGATCGTCGTCGCTGCGGCGGCCGCGATCGTCGGCGACAACGTCGGCTATCTGCTCGGCCGCTACGGCGGTCGTAAGTTGATCAGCCGGTGGAAGTTCGTCGAGCGCTACGCGCAGAAGGCATTGCCGCCGAGCGAGCGCTTCTTCGAGAAGCACGGCCCGAAGACCGTCTTCTTCGGACGCTTCATCGCCATCCTGCGCGTGACCGCCGCGTGGCTCGCCGGGCTCAGCCACATGCAGTGGTGGCGGTTCTTCGCCTGGAACGCCGCCGGTGGGATCATCTGGGCCACCGGAGTCGCGCTGCTCGCCTACTGGGCCGGCAAGGCCGTCGCCGAGGCGGTGGGCAAGTACGGGCTCTATGCCGTGATCGTCCTGATCGTGCTCGGTGGGCTCGGGCTCGTCGCCCTGCACCTTTGGCGAAAACGCATGATCGAGGACAGCTAGAGGGAGGCCCAGACCTCGAGCTTCGTTCGCGTCAGACGAACCACCTCGCCGGTGTACTCCGTCGTCGACGCGCCGCCGCCGAGGTCGGCGGTCTTCGTGCCCTGCGCGACCGCCTCGAGCGCGGCCTCCCGAATCGCCCGTCCCGCCAGCCGGCCGAGCTCGGACTGCGAGAGCAGCGCCGCCACGGCGAGGATCATCGCCATCGGGTTCGCCATGTTCTTGCCCTGGAGGGACGGTGCCGTGCCGTGCGCTGCTTCGGCCATCAGCGCCGTCGGCTCGAGGTCGTCGTCCTCGAACGCGACCAGGAGCGATTCCGACCCGGCGATCGAGCCGAAGAGCGGCAGGACGAGGTCGGAGAGGATGTCGCCGTCGCGGTTCAGGGCCGGGATCACGAGCGGATCGCCCGTCGAGGCGACGAGCAGGGCGAACGTCGCGTCGATCAACTGCGGCTCGTACGGCACCAGTGGGTGGCGCGCGGCGGCTGCGTCCATCTCCTCCTTGAGCATCCCTTCGTAGGTCGGCGAGACCGTGAACTTCGGCCCCCCGAACACCTTCGCACCGGTGCGCTCCGCCTCCCGGAAGGCGAACTCCGCCACCGCGCGGCACACGTGGCGCTCGATGCGCTCCGTTCGGAACGCGACCTCGTTGTCGCCTTCGCCTTCGCGCCATTCGTGGGCGCCGTAGGCATCGCCCACGGCCATGCGCACGACCGAGATGGGCGCGTGCACCCCGCCGAGCGGCACGACGCCGGGGATCCTGCGCCCGGTCCGCACGATCACCTTGCCGCCGATCTCCTCGCGCAGGATGCGGTTCGGCGAGCCGACGTCGCCGCGGGTCTCCGGGGTGACCGTGGCCGCCTTCAGCCCCAGCCCGTGCTCGCGGATCGCGGCCGCCGCCTCGTGCACGACGCCGTTCGACGTCGCGCGTCGCCGCTCGAGCGAAAGGTCGAAGCGGCGCAGGTCGATGTCGAGCCCGATCACGTCGGGGGAGAGGAGGCGCAGTGACTCCTCCAGCAGCTCCTGCCCCGTCTGGTCGCCCTCGAGGACGACGATCGTCTTCAGTTCCACGGCGGCCAAGAGTAGCGATGGCCCCGAAGCAGGACGCAGTACCTGGACGGCCGGCCGATCGGCGATTTCGCCCCCCCCGCATTTGCGCGTGGAAGGCGCACGGGATACCACGCTCGATCCCACAGAGCTTGCGAGATTGAGCCTGTTGCGTTCCTGGCGAATTCGCTCCGCGCGCGCGGCAGCGTAAACTGCGCTTGAGAAAACCATCCCGGGAGGCGAAATTGGCTCGGAAAACCATTCTGGTTTGCGACAGCTGTGGAAAGGAAGTCGACGAGGCGCACGGGGCGACGCTCCGCGTGACCTATGGAGACGCTCGCCGCGGCTCGAAGGTGGCCGACCTCTGCGACGATTGCGCAGGGAAGATGCCAGGCCGCGCAGCCGCCCGCCGCGGCCGCCGGCCGAAGGCCGCAGCAGCCGCTTAGAGCGTCGTTTCCGTCGAGAGCGGCCCCGGGACACGTCCTGTGGCCGCTCTACGATGGGAAGGTGGGACTCTCCCTGCTCGCGGGGCCTGCGCATGCGGGCAAAGTTGCGCTTCTCCTGGACCGCTATCTGGCGCGCCTGGACGACGAGCCGACTCTGATCGTGCCGAACGCGTCGGACGTCGACCGGGTCGAGCGGGACCTCCTGGCGCGCTGCGGCTGCCTCTTCAGCGGTTCGATCGGGACGTTCGACGATCTGTTCCGGCGCCTGATCCGTGCCGATCCCGAACAGCGCCCGGTCGCGACCGACGCCCAGCGGGCACTGGTCGCGCGTCGTGCGCTCGCTGCGGCACCGTTGAACGGGCTCGAGCGCTCGTCGCGCACCAGCGGGTTCGCCGACACCCTGCTGCAGACGCTCGGTGAGCTGCAGCAGGGAATGCTCGACCCCGGCGATCTCGGCGGGGACCTCGCCCGGCTCTACGCCGCCTACCGGTCCGAGCTCGACCGGCTCGGCCTCTGGGATCGCGACCTGCTGCGCCGTCGTGCGGCGGAACGGCTCCAATCGGATCTCGACGCATGGCACGGCGAACCGGTCTTCGCGTACGGATTCGAGGACCTCACCGGAGCCGAATGGTCGCTGCTCGAGGCGCTGGCGGGCCGCACCGAGGTGCAGGTGTCGCTTCCCTACGAGCCCGGTCGTGTCGCGTTCGCGTCGCTCGCCCGCACGGCGGACGATCTCTCGTCACTCGCCGACGGTCGCATCGAGGAGCTGCCGCCGCGCTCGGCGGAGTATGCGCACCCTGCGCTCGCCCATCTCGAGCGCGCGCTCTTCCAGGAGTCCCCGCCGCCGCCACCCGAGCTGGACGCCGGGGTTCGCTTCTTCGAAGGCGCCGGGGCGCGTGGGACACTCGAGCTCGTCGGCGAGGAGTTGATCGCGTTGATTCGCGGCGGCACGCCGCCCGAGCAGATTGCGCTGATCGCGCCGTCGGTCGAGCAATGGCGCGCACCACTCGAGACGGTGCTCGGTGGGCTCGGTGTTCCCTACGCGATCGAGTCACGGGTGCGCCTCGGCGCGACGCCGCTCGGCCACGCGCTGCTGCAGCTGCTCCGCTACACCTGGCTCGACGGTGGTCGCCGTGAGCTCTTCGCGTTCCTACGCTCGCCGTACTCCGGCCTGGCGCGGTCGTCGGTCGACTTCGTCGAGGGGCGGCTGCGCGGACGAGCGATCCACACGCCGGCCCGTGTCGAAGAGGAAGCCGAGAGGCTGCGTGAGGCGCCCGTGCCTGCGCTCGCCGAGCTGCGCGGCGCCGAGACGCCGGTGGCCGGCGTGCGCGCGCTGATCCGGTCGATGGTGCGGTCCGCCTACGGCACCGAAGCGCCTCCCGCAGGCGAGACGTCACGCCGGGACCTGCGCGCATACGACGCCGCCCTGCGCCTGCTCGACGAGCTCGATGCGTTCCGGGCGCTTGGCGAGGAGGTGCACGCGGAGGACGTCGTCGCCGCCCTCGAGCGTGCCGAGGTGCGGCTCGCGTCCGCGAGCGAAGCCGGCTGCGTCGCCGTCGTCGACCTCCTGCGCGCGCGAACGCGGCGGTACGAGGCGGTGTTCCTGCTCGGCCTCGAAGAGGGCTCGCTGCCGAGGCGCTCGCGAACCTCGCCGTTCCTCGACGACGACGCGCGCCGCGAGCTCGGAGGCCGCCTCGAGCGTCCGGATCAGGTGAGCCGCGACCGCTATCTCTTCTACACGGCGTGCACGCGCGCGACGCGGCGGCTCTACCTCGTCCGCGAGGCGGCGACCGACGACGGCGGCCCGCGCGAGCCGAGCCCGTTCTGGGAGGAGGTCGCAGCCGTCTTCGACGCGGACGACGTCGCGCGTGCGACGGTGCGCCGGCCGCTCTCGGCGCTCACGTGGCAACTCGAGACGGCGCCCTCCGACCGCGAGCGGCTGCGGGCGCTCGCGCAGCTCTCGGTCGCCGATCCCGACGGGGCCAGGGCGGTCGCGGAGGCAAACGACTGGGGACGCAGGCTCGCCCGCGCCCGTTCGGCACTGCGGCGCGAGACCAGGTTGACGAGTGACGCGCTGCTCGCGGTCTACGGCTCGAAGACGACCTTCGGCGTCACCGAGCTGGAGCGTTTTGCCGACTGCTCGTCGGCGTGGCTGTTCGAGCGGATCATCTCGCCGCGCACGATCGACGCCGAGGTCGACCCGATGCTGCGCGGCTCCGTGGCACACAGTGCGCTGCACAAGTTCTACGCGGGCCTGCCGAGGGAGCTCGGGCACGACCGTGTGACGCCGGAGAACGTCGAGCAGGCGGTCGGGTTCCTGCGGCGCTGCCTCGACGATGCGATGCGCGGCGGCGTCCGGCTCGAATTGACCGACCTGCAAGAGGCGGAGCTCGACCAGAGCCTCTTCCGCGATCTCGAGGGCTTCGTCCGCGACGAGGCCGCTTCGCCGCTGCAGTTCGTGCCGCGGCGTTTCGAGGTCTCCTTCGGCTCCGACCGCTCGGCTCCCGAGCTGCAGCGCGGCTTGCAGCTCGGCGACGATCTCTATCTGAGCGGCAAGATCGACCGGATCGACGTCGATCCGTACAGCGCGCGCGGCATCGTGCAGGACTACAAGTCGGGCCGCAGCGCACATTCGGCGAAGCAGATCGACGAGGAGCTGAAGCTGCAGATCCCGCTCTACATGCTTGTCCTGCGCGATCTCGTCGGCATCGAGCCGCTCGGCGGCGTCTACCGGGCACTCGCCGGAGCCCGTGTCACCCGCGGCCTGCTGCACGCCGGTGCAGCCGAGGACCTCCCGGGGTACCAGCGCAACGACTACCTCGAGGACGAGGAGTTCTGGTCGCTCGTCGAGACGGCGCGTGAACGCGGGCTCGGATACGCGCAGCGCATCCGAGCCGGCGACGTGCGCCACGATCCGAAGGGCGGCACATGCCCGGCCTGGTGTGACCTCTGGACGATGTGTCGCGTGGAGCGTCCCTGACGTGAACCCCGAGCAGAGAGCAGCCGTCGAGGCGACCGGCGAGGTGTTCGTCTCGGCGGGCGCGGGCACGGGCAAGACGTCGGTGCTGGTGGAGCGCTTCGTCGGCGCCGTCTGCGAGCAAGGGCTGGACGTCGAATCGGTGCTCGTGATCACCTATACGCGCAAGGCGGCGGGCGAGTTGCGGGCACGCATCAGGGCGGCGCTGCACGCACGGGGCCGTCACGACCTCGCGCGCAAGCTCGATGGTGCGTGGATCTCGACCATTCACGGCTTCTGCTCACGCCTCCTGCGTGCGCACCCCTTCGCCGTGGGGATCGACCCGCGCTTCCGCGAGCTCGACGACGAGCACGGCGCCGTGATTCGCGGCGAGGCGTTCGAGCGCGCGCTGGCCGGGTTCTGCTCGACCCGCGACTCGGAGCGGCTGCGGCTGCTCGCGACCTACGGTGCCAAGGGGCTGCGCCGGATGCTCACCGGCGTCTACGAGACGCTCCGCTCGGCTGGCCGCGACCTGAAGCTCGAGCTCGGCGACCACGCGGGCATTCCCGAGCGCCTCGCGGAGCTGTACGCGGCGGCGCAAGCGGTGATCGACGATCCGGGCGCGACGGACAAGCAGCTCGCAGCCGCGCATGCGGCGCTGGCCCTGAGCCCGAATCCCGAGCAGTTGCTCGACCTCTCGCATCTCGCGGCCGCCGGCGATCGCACCGCCGAGTTTCGCGGCGCCCGCGACCGGCTCAACCAGGCGGCCTTCGACGAACTGGCCGCGCGCGACAGCGAGCTCCTCCAGGAGCTGCTCGATCTCTTCGCAGGCGAATATGCAGCGGCGAAAGCGCGCGAGTCGTCGCTCGACTTCGAGGATTTGCAGCTCTACGCGCGCGACCTGCTGCGCGACCATGCAGACGTTCGCGAGGCGGAGCAGTTGCGTTTTCGCGCGATCATGGTCGACGAGTTCCAGGACACGAACCGTCTGCAGTGCGAGATCGTCGATCTCCTGCGCGCTCCTTCGCGGACTCCGTCGAGCCTGGGTCCGCTCGATGTGTTCTTCGTCGGCGACGAGTTCCAGTCGATCTACGGTTTCCGGCACGCCGATGTCGCGGTCTTCCGCCAGCGGCGCGAGCGCGCTGCCGTGCGTCTCCCGCTCTCTCAGAACTACCGCTCGCGGCCCGAGGTGCTCGCCGCGGTCAACCACCTCTTCGGCGAGGAGTTCGGCGACGGCTACCAGCCGCTCGCGGCATCCGGTGAGTTCGCCGACCCGGTGTTCGGCCACCCGGTTGAACTGCTCGTCAGCGACAAGCGCAGCTACCGCGAGGCGGGGGAGGGCTGGCGCGACGGCGAGGCTGGTGCGATCGCACGGCGTGTTCGGGAGCTCGTCGACGACGGTGTGGCTGCCCCGGGCGAGATCGTCCTGCTCTTCGCCGCGGGCACAGACGCCGAGCGCTACGAGGCGGCGCTGCGCGCCCACGACCTGCCGACCTATCGCGCCACCGGCCGCGGCTACTTCGGCCAGCAGCAGGTCGTCGACCTGCTCTCGTATCTGCGTCTGCTGCACAACCGCTACGACGACGAGGCGCTCGTGACCGTGCTTGCCTCGCCGTTCGTCGGTGTCTCGAACGACGGGCTCGTGCACATCCGCCGGCACGCGGGAAAGCGGCCGCTCTACACCGGCATCGAGCGCTCGCTGCCGGAGCCGCTGTCGGACGACGACCAGCGTCTCGTTCGTGCGTTCAAGCAACGGTTCGACCGGCTCGCTGCGGCTTCGGCCCGGTTGTCGCTCGAGCGCCTCTGCGAGGAGATCGTCTCCGCCCACGACTACGACCTTGCGGTGCTCGCTCAGTGGGACGGCCGCCGCCGGTACGCGAACCTGCGCAAGCTGATGCGCCTCGCGCGCTCCTACGAGGACCTGCGCGGCCCCGACATCGAAGGGTTCGTCGGGTTCATCCGCGACCAGCAAGCCGTTGGCGCATCGCAGCTCGAGGCCGTCTCCGAGGAGGAAGGCGCCGACGCGGTGCGCCTCTTGACGATCCACGCGGCGAAGGGGCTCGAGTTCAAGGTCGTGATCGTGGCCGATGCGGGCCGCGACACCGGTGGCGTCCAGTCGTCCGACGAGATCCTCGTGCGTCCGGACGGCACGTTCGGTTTCAGGGTGATCGACCCGAAGTCAGGGAAGAAGCGCGGGGTCTTCAGCTACGAGGAGGTCCGGGAAGCGGAGAAGCAGGAGGACACGGCGGAGCGGCTGCGCCTCTACTACGTGGCCATGACGCGTGCGATCGACCGGTTGATCGTCTCCGGCGCGATCGACCCGGACCGCCAGCAGGATCGCGAGACGCCGATCGGCTGGGTGCTCGGGCGGCTCGGGCTCGGCGGTGAGCTCGAGAGTGGCGAGCTGGAGCGGGGCGCCGCGCGTTTCGTGCTGAGCGTCGATCGCTGGGCGCCCCGGCCGGTGGTCGAGACCGAAGCGCCGGCGGTCGACGACGCGGGCCAGCTTGCGCTCTTCGCAGAACTGCCGACGGCGCCCGCCCCGCGCGGCTACCGGCTGCCGGAGCTGCCGCCGTTGCCGGCACCGCCGCTGCACAAGGTGCGGCGTCTGTCGTACTCCGCGCTCGCGCTCTTCGAGCGCTGCTCGTACCGGTACTACGTCGAGCGGATCACCGGCTTGCGCGAAGAGCGCGGCACGGTGCCGGGGGCGCACGGCTTGAAGGCGACCGAGATCGGCGATGCCGTGCATCGTCTGCTCGAGCTCGTCGATCTGCGCGCTCCGGCCGCTCCGGGCCTCGAGCTCGTCCGGACGTGGTACCCGGCGGTGACGGACGACGAGCTCGAGCGGATCGGCCGGTTCCTCGCTTCCTATTGCGAGTCTGAGCTCGCAGCGCGGATCGCGACGCTCGCCGGCGCCGAGCCCGAACGGCCATTCGCGTTCGAGCACGACGGAGTGCTGTTGCACGGACGGCTCGACGTGCTCTGGCGGGAAGACGCGCATGCCCTTGTGCTCGACTACAAGACGAATTCGTTGGCGGAAGGAACGCCGGACGAGATCGTCGAGTCCGACTACCGCTTGCAGCGCCTCGTCTATGCGCTCGCCTGTTTCCGCGCCGGCGCCGACGAGGTGGAGGTCGTCTACCACTTCCTCGAGCGGCCCGACGCCGTCGTCTCCACGACGTTCGACCGGATCGAGCTGCCCGTCCTCGCAGCGGAGCTCTCGGCTGCGATCCGGCGGATCGACGCTGGCGAGTTCGTGCCGACGCCGAGCGAGTTCACCTGCTCGGGCTGCCCGGCCCTCGACCTCGTCTGCGCCGGCCCGAACCTGCGCCAACCGCCGGGACGGCTGGTCGCGGCCGTATGACGGCGGCGCCGCGCTTCGAGTCGCGGTGGCCCTAACATCCTCCACTAGATGGCGCGCAGCTACCTTGCCGAAGCGCGGCGCAAGAAGGTGACGCCGAAGAAGGAGCGGATCCGGCTGATCATCGAGCGCCTCGCCGTCGAGCACGCCGACGCGGGCATTGCGTTGACGTTCTCAACACCGCTCGAGCTGCTCGTGTCCGTGATGCTGAGCGCGCAGACGACCGATGTGAACGTGAACCGCGTCACCGCAAAGTTGTTCGCGAAGTACAGTCGTCCCGAGGACTATCTCGCGGTGCCCGTGGCGGAGCTCGAGCGCGACATCTTCGCGACCGGGTTCTATCGGCAGAAGACGAAGTCGCTGCGCGGGACGATGCAGCGGCTGCTCGAGGAGCACGACGGTGAGGTGCCGGAGGACTTCGACGCGCTCCTGAAGCTTCCCGGCGTCGCGCGCAAGACGGCGAACGTCGTGTCGTCCGAGCGGGGCGCAGCGCAGGGCATCGTCGTCGACACGCACGTGCGGCGGCTGTCGCAGCGCCTCGGCCTGACCAAGCAGGAAGACCCGGTGAAGATCGAGCGGGACCTGATCAGGCTCGTGCCGCGGGAGGACTGGGCGCGTTTCCCGCATCTCCTGATCTGGCACGGCCGCCGCATCTGCGACGCCCGCAAGCCGCGCTGCGAGGAGTGCCCGCTCGCGCTCGACCTCTGCCCCTCGAGCCGCCTGGGGACCTGATCAGCCGCGTTTCGGGGTGAGCGCGACCAGCAGGCCGCCGTCGTCGTCGTAGGCCGGGAAGACGTCGGCGACGATCTGCTTCTCGCTGCCGCCTCGCGTGCGGATCGACAGCTGCTCGCCCAGTCGGCGAACGCCCCACTCGCGGGCAAGCTCGACCGGCTTTGCGTCGGAGAACTGCAGCGCGTCCACCACGTCACGGCCGATCAGGTCCGCCTCCGGGAAACCCGTCAGCTCGAACACACCGCGCCCGATCGCGAGCACCCGCCGCTCCTGGTCGGTAACGAGGAGACCGGTGTCGGGAGCCGGGTAGTAGTCGTCGAGCAGCTCGAAGAGGAAACCGAAGCCGCAGTGCCGGCACGCCGGCGCCTGCCCCGAGAAGCCCTCGCGGGCGTCGATGTCGAGCGAGCGCTCCTTGCACTTTGGGCAGATGTAGTACGGCACGCGGGGGAGGGTAGCCCGCGGACTAGCCCTGCGAGGGGATCGCCCTCATCTGTTCGCGGTCAGCGCCGTTCCGGGATGGCCCTCGAACGTCGCGAGGAACCGCTCGGCGTCGAGTGCGCCCATGCAGCCCGAGCCGGCGGCGGTGATCGCCTGCCGGTAGGTGTGGTCCTGCACGTCGCCGACGGCGAAGACGCCGGGGATGTTCGTCTCGGTCGACCCCGGCTTCGTGACGAGGTAACCGTTCTCGTCGTGGTCGAGTTGGTCGACGAAGAGCGACGTGTTCGGATCGTGACCGATCGCGACGAAGAGACCGTCTGCGGCCACCTGCCAGGTCTCGCCGGTCGCGGTGCTGCGCAGGCGAAGGGCGTCGACCTTCACGTCGCCGATCACCTCCTCGACGACCGCGCCCAGCACGAAGTCGAGCTTCTCGTTCTTCTCTGCGCGATCGACCATGATCTTCGACGCGCGGAACTCGTCGCGACGGTGCACGAGGTGCACGCGCGAGGCGAACTTCGTCAAGAACAGCGCCTCCTCGAAGGCGGAGTCGCCGCCGCCGACGACGTACACGTCCTTGTCACGGAAGAAGGCGGCATCACAGGTCGCGCACGCGGAGACACCCCGGCCCTTGTGGTGCTCTTCGGACTCGATCCCGAGCCAGCGGGCGCTCGCCCCCGTCGCGACGATCACGGCGCGTGCGCGGTACTCGTCGCCACCGACCCACACGCGCAGGGGCTGCTCGGAGAAATCGACCTTCGTCACGTCATCGGTGATGTAGTCCGCGCCGAAGCGTTCGGCCTGGCGGCGGAAGTCGGCCATCATCTCGGGGCCCATGACCCCGTCCGGGTACCCCGGGTAGTTCTCGACATCGCTCGTGATCATCAGCTGGCCGCCCCACTGGAATCCCTCGATCACGAGCGGCTCCAGGTCGGCGCGCGCGGCGTACAGCGCAGCGGTATAGCCGGCGGGGCCGCCGCCGATGATGATCAGCTCACGGACGGTCTGGTCGCTCAAAGTGCTCCTCTCCGGAAAAACGTGTTCGTCCTAGTAAACGCCAAAGGGCGGCTGGACGTTCCCGGGCATCCATGGGGGTAGCGCTACGCGGCGTCGGCGTCGCGGTGCGGCAGCGCGACCAACTCAGGCGCGCTGACGACGACGGGCTTGCGCTCGATCTGCTTCGCGTCGGGCAGCTCGTCGTTGGTCACGCCGTGCTCCGGGAACTTGCGTGCGGTCACGAGCAGGCGCGTCTCGAACGAGCTCACCGCCTGGTTGAACGCAGCGACCGCGGTGTCGAGGCCGCGCCCGACTTTCGCGAAGTGGCCGGCGAACACGCCGAGGCGGTCGTAGAGCTCACGGCCGAGACTCGAGATCTCGCGGGCGCTCTCCGCGACCGTCTCCTGTTGCCACCCGTAGGAGATCGTGCGCAACAGGCCGATCAGTGTTGCCGGTGACGCGACGATCACGCCGGCCGCGGCTCCCGCCTCGAACAGCGATCCGTCCTCGTCGAGCGCCGCACGATAGAGCCCTTCGTCGACGAACATCACGACGAACTCGGGCGTCGATTCGAACTGGTCCCAGTAGCGCTTCTGGCCGAGCTTCCTGATGTGCTCGCGCATTTGCTGCGCATGCCGGCCGAGGTGCACCCGCTTGAGGTCGACGTCGTCGGTGGCCACGGCGTCGAGGTAGCCCTCGATCGGCACCTTCGAGTCGACGACGATGCACTTGCCGCCGGGAAGCTTCACGACCATGTCGGGCCGCAGCAGGCGGCCGTCGTCATCACGTTCGCTCGCCTGTGTGCGGAAGTCGCAGTAGTCGAGCATCCCCGCGAGCTCGACCACGCGCTTCAGTTGCACCTCGCCCCAGCGGCCGCGGACGTGGGGCGCGCGGAGCGCGGTCACGAGGCTGCCCGTCTCCGTGCGCAGCTTCTCCTGCCCGGCCGCGACCTCGCGGAGGCGCTCGCCGATCGCGGTCACTTCACGCGCGCGTTTGTCCTCGAGCTGTTTCGACTGCGCCTCGAACTTGGTCAGCGTCTCCTTGATCGGCGCGAGGCGCGCCTCGGCGAGCTCGAGGAGCGACGCCTGGCTCTTCAGCAGTGCGTCGCCGGTCGCCGCCTTGAGGCGATCTTCCCACTGGCCCTGGTTGCGCTCGACCGCCGCCAGCTTGTCCGTCGCCCGCCCGAGCCGCTCGCGCAGCCACAGGTAGACGCCGCCGCCTCCGAGCGCCAGGCCGAGCAGAAGAAAGCTGATCGCTGCCATGGGCCGACAGACGATAGAGATGCCGTCGGACGGCGCTGGACCAAAAAAATCAGCCCCGGCGAGTCCGAAGACCTACCGGAGCTGAGTGCCGGATCCAGCGAGTCCGAAGACCTACCGGATCCGACGAGGGGAACCTATCCCGGCCAGCCGGCGGCCGTCAAGAAGGCACCCCGGCGGAAAGACGCAAATTGCATCTTTCCGTGACGAGCTGGCCCCGGTGGGGGAACGTCCGTTCGCTCGCGTACCCTTGCGCCGATGGAGGACGTCTTCGGTCCCGGTGGGGCGCTCGAGCGTGCGCTTCCCGACTACGAGCCGAGGCGCGAACAGGCCACGCTCGCCCGCTGCGTCGAGCACGCCCTCGCCACAGGTGAGCACCTGGTCGCCGAGGCAGGGACCGGCGTCGGCAAGAGCCTCGCCTATCTCGTCCCGGCCCTCGAGTCGGGGCGGCGCGTCGTCGTCGCCACCGCCACCAAGGCGCTGCAAGAGCAGCTCCTCTCGAAGGACGTCCCGATCGCGGCCGCGGCAATCGGGCGAGCTGTGCGCGTCGAGGTGCTGAAGGGACGCGCCAACTACCTCTGCCGGCGACAGCTTCAGGGCTTTCAGCCGTTCCTGCTCGCAGACGGGCGCGATGCCCGCGCCTGGGAGGCGATGCAGGGCTGGCTCGACGCGACCGAGACCGGCGACCGCGCCGAGCTCACCCTCGAGCCGACCGAGGCCTTCTGGGCCGAGTTGGCGGTCGGCCCCGACCGCTGCTCGGGCCGGCGCTGCCCATTCGTTTCGGCGTGCTTCGCCGAGGCGTCGCGCGAGCGGGCTGCCTCGGCCGACCTCGTGATCGTCAACCACGCGCTCTACTTCGCGCACATCGCCTCCGGCGGCGGCGTGTTGCCCGAGCACGACGCGGTGATCTTCGACGAGGCGCACCGGCTGGAGGAGTCAGCTGCCTCGTGGCTCGGCGGCCGCGTCTCGCGCACGGGGCTCAGGCGGCTCGCCGCGGATGTCGAGCGAGCGTGCCGGGAAGCGCAACGCCCCTTTCCCGCCCGGCAGATCGACCGCGTCGAGCGCACCGGTGAGAAGCTCCTGCGCGCGGTCGCACCCGCGGCCGGCCGCAAGCGGCTGCGTGAGGTGCCGGCCGAGCCGGCGCTCGTCCTGATGGACGCGCTCGCCGATCTCTCGAACGCACTGCAGGGGCAGGGCGAGGACCTGGACGGCCTTGCCCGGAGGGCGCTCGCCGTCGCGAGCGAGCTCGAGCAGTGTCTCGAGCCGGGTGAGCTCGACCGCGTCGTGTGGGCCGAGCCGGACGCCCTCGTCTGGGCTCCGGTCGACGTCTCGTCAGAGTTGCGCGACCGCCTCTGGGACGACGGTCCCACGGCGATCCTCGTCTCGGCGACGCTCACGACGGGCGACGACGCGAGGTTCGTGCGGCGGCGGCTCGGGCTCGAGCACGCGCGCGAGGCCGTCGTCGGCTCGCCGTACGACTTCCCCGAGCAGGCGCTGCTCTACGTGCCCCGCACGATGCCCGACCCCCGCGGCGAGGACTTCACCGAGCGCGCCGCCGACGAGATCGTGTCGCTGCTTGCCCTCTCCGAGGGCCGCGCGCTCGTCCTCACCTCCAGCTATCGCGCGCTAGAGGTCTACCGCGAGCGCGTGCGGGGCCGCGTTCCATACGAGGTGCTCGTCCAGGGTGAGGCGCCCCGCGAGCGGCTGCTCGAGCGTTTCCGCGACGAGGTTGGCTCCGTGCTGCTCGCGACCTCGACGTTCTGGCAAGGGGTGGACGTGCCGGGCGAGTCGCTGTCGCTGCTCGTGATCGACAAGCTCCCGTTCTCGGCGCCGGGCGATCCGCTGCACGAGGCGCGCTGCGAGGCCGTCGAACGCGCTGGGGGCGACTGGTTTCGCGACTATGCGTTGCCGACGGCGATGCTGCAATTGCGACAGGGGTTCGGGCGCCTGATCCGGGGACATTCCGACCGCGGCGTCGTCGCGATCCTCGATCCGCGGCTGCGCACCCGGCCGTACGGACGCGCTTTTCTCGCGGCGCTGCCGCGCTGCCCGATTGCCGAAGATGCTGCCGCGGTGGCGGCCTTTTTCGGCGACATCATCGCCGTTTCCGCTTGAATACCGCGGCTGATGGCGAAGAAGAAGCCCCGCACCCCACCGGCGCCGCGCGTTCAGGCGCCACAGCGCCGAACCGGTTCGTCTTCGAAAGGCGGGTCGTCTGCGCCGGATGACCTGGGCCTGCAGCACCGCAGGATGCTCTACGGGGCCGCCGCGGCGGGCTTCGTCGGCCTTGTGGCGGTCATCCTCATCTTCGCTCTCGGTGGAGGTTCAAGCAGCGATGCGAAGCAGGTTGCGGCGGACTTTGCGGCGGCGAACTGCACCTTCAAGACCGTTGCCGCGTCCGTGCCGAAGGGTGCGCCGACGCACGTCGCGAGCCTCACGTCGAACGACCACTGGAACACGGACCCGCCCTCGAACGGCCAGCACTACCCCGAATGGGCGGTCTGGGGCTTCTACACCGACCCGGTCAATCCGCGCAGGGTCGTGCACAACGAAGAACACGGCGGCGTCATTGTCTGGTGGGGCTCGAAGGTACCGCAGTTGACCGTCGCGAAGCTGCTCGCCTGGTACAACGAGAAGCCCGCTGGGTCGTTCGGGACGCCCTACCCGACGCTCGGGAGCAAGATCGCGATCACCGCGTGGACCGGGGACACCTCGCACTACCAGCAGAACGGTTACTACGGCCAGGGCCACATCGCGGTCTGCCCGAGCTACACCGCGGCGACGAAGAAAGCCTTTGAGAGCTTCCGCAAGCTCTACCGGGGTCACGGACCTGAAGGCATCCCGCTCTCCGCCGACGCGCCGGGCCAAGGGCCCTAACGCAGTGAGGCGTTTAGCCTGACTCCGCCGGGGTGGCGGAACTGGTAGACGCAGCCGGCTTAAAACCGGCCGTCCCTATTGGGACTTGGGGGTTCGAGACCCTCCCCCGGCACTCAGATTCGAACGCGGTCATCTGTTCGACGCCTTCGTGAGGGCCCTCAGTCGTTGCGCGAGCTCGTCCGTCAGCTGATCCGGCGTGTAGCGCCACTGCCAGTTGCCCTCCTCGGTCCCGGGCAGGTTCATGCGCGCCTCGGAGCCGAGGCCGAGCACGTCCTGTAACGGCGCCACGGCGAGCGCGGCCCGTGAGGCCCAGGCGACCTCGAGCAGCGACCAGGCGGGATCCGCCGGGTCGAGCCGGGTCCACGCACGGTCTCCTTCGGAGAGCGACTCCCACCAGCCGCGCGTCGTGTCGTTGTCGTGCGTGCCGGTGTAGACGACCGACTGCTGTTCGTGGTTCTCGGGCAGATGCGGGTTCGAGGGGTCGCGGCCGAGCGCGAACTGGAGGACGGCCATGCCGGGAAATCCGAGCTCGCGGCGCAGCCGTACGACCGGCTCGGTGATCACACCGAGATCCTCGGCGACGACCGCGAGCCCACCGAGCTCCCGCTCGACCGCGCGGAACACGTCGGCGCCCGGCCCTCGCCGCCAGCGGCCGTGCTCTGCCGTCGGCTCGCCTTCGGGCACTGCCCAGTAGGAGACGAACCCCCGGAAGTGGTCGACACGGGTCAGGTCGACGAGCTCGAAGGTGCGGCGAAAACGCTCGATCCACCAGCGGTACCCGTCTGCGCGCATCGCCGTCCAGTCGTAGAGCGGGTTGCCCCAGAGCTGGCCGGTCTTGGCGAAGAGGTCCGGCGGCACACCCGCGACGGCGCCCTGTTGGAAGAAGTGCGGGTGGGCGCGATGGTCAGCGCCGTCGTGCGCGACGTAGATCGGCATGTCACCGAACAGGCGGACGCCGCGCTCCAACGCATACGCGCGGAGTGCCTGCCACTCGCGCTCGAACCGCACCTGGTCGGCGACCAGACCGCCGTACGCGAGCCACTCGTCGAGCCAGTACGCGTTGCGCAGCCGGAATGCGTCCGCCTCGTCCTCGGCGACCGGCGCGTCCGGATCGGCGAGGATGCCGGGTGAGCCGGCGAACGCGGACGGCGACATGTACGGCGACCCGGTCAATCCTTCCGGCGGGCCAAGGGGCAGAACCTGCCACCATGCCTGTCCTGCGGCTGCAAGCCAGTCCACGAACTTGAACGCGTGCTCGTCGAGTACCCCGTTCGGCAACGAGGTCGGATGCAGGAGGATTCCGGAGGCGCGTTCGAGCAGCATGAGTTTAGAACGACCCGACGACTGAGAATCTCACAGAGTGCCCCTTCCGAAGCTCCTCCAACCACGCATCCAGATCCAGGCGGTCGAGCCCGTCCTCGATTGCGGGCGCTACGCCGTCAAGCGCACGGTCGGCGATCGCGTCCAGGTCTACGCAACCGTCTTCAAGGACGGGCACGACACGCTCGGCGGTGTGATTCGCGTGCGCGCGCCGGGCGCAGCGATCTGGCGCGAAGAGCCGCTTGCACCGCTCGGCAACGACCGGTGGAGCGGTGCCTTCGTGGTCGACCGGCCCGGCCGCTGGGAGTTCGCCGTCGCTGCGTGGACCGACCGCATCGCGACGTGGCAGGACGAGCTCGGGCGCAAGGTGGAGGCGGGGCAGCAGGATCTCACGGGCGAGTTGGCGGAGGGCGCGGTCTTCTTCGGCGGTGTCGTCCCGACGGTCACGGCGGGCCTCGCGGCGGAGGCCGGTGACCGCCACGACGAGGTCGAGTCGGCGCCGCTCGGCGTCGACGTCGACCGCGAGCTTGCACGCTTCGGTTCCTGGTACGAGCTCTTCCCGCGCTCGTGGGGCGGATTCCTCGGCGTTGCCGACGTTCTCCCGGCCCTGGCTCGGCTCGGCTTCGACGTGGTCTACCTGCCGCCGATCCATCCGATCGGGCTCACGAACCGGAAGGGCCGAAACAACGCCGACTCCGCCGAGCCGGACGACGTCGGCTCGCCGTGGGCGATCGGGTCGGATGAGGGCGGGCACGACGCGATCAGCCCCGACCTCGGCACCTGGGAGGACTTCGACGCAATGGTCGCCGCCGCGCGCCGGACTGGGGTCGAGCTCGCGCTCGACTTCGCCATCCAGTGCTCGCCCGACCATCCGTGGCTGAAGGAGCATCCGGAGTGGTTCAACCGCCGCCCGGACGGGACCCTGAAGTACGCCGAGAATCCTCCGAAGCGCTACCAGGACATCTACAACGTCAACTTCGAGTGCGAGGACTGGCAGGGCCTGTGGGAAGCGTTGCGCGATGTCGTCCTCGGCTGGGTGGAGCGCGGGATCACGGTGTTCCGCGTCGACAACCCGCACACGAAGCCCGCGCCGTTCTGGGAGTGGCTGATCGCGGAGGTGCGCCGCGACCATCCCGAAGTGATCCTCCTCGCGGAGGCCTTCACGCGCCCGTCGCTGATGACGACGCTCGCCAAGCTCGGGTTCGCGCAGAGCTATACGTACTTCACCTGGAAGAACACGAAAGCGGAGCTCGTCGAGTACGTCGAGCAGCTCCGCGCGTGGTCGCAGTTCTACCGGCCGAACGCGTTCGTGAACACGCCCGACATCCTCCACGAGTACCTGCAGCTTGGCGGGCCGCCGGCCTTCGAGGCGCGACTCGTGCTCGCCTCGACGCTCTCACCGTCCTACGGCATCTACTCGGGCTTCGAGTCGTTCGAGAACAAGGCGGTCGCCGCCGGTTCGGAGGAGTACCTCGACTCGGAGAAGTACGAGGTGAAGCGCCGCGCGCTCGACGGGCCGCTGCTGCCGCTCGTGCAGCGCCTGAACGAGCTGCGCCGCGCCGAACCGGCGCTCCAGCGGTTCGAGAACCTGCGCTGGCTCGAGACGGAGAACGATCAGCTGGTTGCCTACGCCAAGGACGACGTGATCTGCATCGTGAACATCGACCCGATCGCCGAGCAGGAAGGGGTGTGCGTGATCCCGGTCGCGCTCGGCCTGCCGCCGGCCTTCGACGCGACCGACCTGCTCAGCGACCGCGCGATCACGTGGCGTGTCGGCCGCAACTACGTCAAGCTCGCGCCGGGGAAGGCGCACTTGATCAAGGCGCAGACATGACGGAACCCGGGAACTGGTTCGAGCGCGATCCGCTGTGGTTCAAGAAGGCGGTCTTCTACGAGATCCACCTGCGCGGGTTCTACGACGGCAACGACGACGGCTCCGGCGACTTTCGCGGCCTCGCCGAGAAGCTCGACTACCTGCAGTGGCTCGGCGTCGACTGTCTCTGGCTGCTCCCGTGCTTCCCGAGCCCGCTCCGCGACGGCGGCTATGACATCGCCGACTTCTTCGGGATCCACGCGGACTACGGGAACGTCGAGGACTTCACCTACTTCGTCGACCAGGCGCACCAGCGCGGGATGCGCGTGATCGCTGATCTCGTCATGAACCACACCTCGTCGGAGCATCCCTGGTTCCAGGAGAGTCGCACCGACCCGACCGGCCCATACGGGGACTGGTACGTCTGGGGAGACGACGACGCGCGTTGGAGCGAGGCGCGCATCATCTTCCTCGACACCGAGCCGTCGAACTGGACGTGGGACCCTGTGCGTGGGCAGTACTACTGGCACAGGTTCTTCAGCCATCAGCCCGACCTCAACTACGACAACCCCGAGGTGCAGGAGCAGATGCTGAACGTCCTCCGCTTCTGGCTCGACCTCGGCCTCGACGGGTTCCGTCTCGACGCGGTGCCGTACCTGTACGAGCGCGACGGCACGAACGGCGAGAACCTCCCCGAGACGCACGGCTTCCTCAGGCGAGTCAGAGCCGAAGTCGACGCGCGCTACCAGGATCGCGTCCTCCTTGCGGAGGCGAACCAGTGGCCGGCAGACGTCGTGCAGTACTTCGGTGACGGCGACGAATGCCACATGGCCTTCCATTTTCCGGTGATGCCGCGCATGTTCATGGCGATCCGCCGCGAGGACGCTCTGCCGATGGTCGAAATTCTGGAGTCGACGCCGCCGATCCCCGACAATGCGCAGTGGGGCCTTTTCCTGCGCAACCATGACGAGCTGACGCTCGAGATGGTCACCGACGACGAGCGCGACTACCTGTACGACGAGTACGCCAAGGACCCGCGGATGAAGCTGAACCTCGGCATCCGCCGGCGCCTCGCGCCCCTGTTGGACAATGGGCGTGACGAGATCCAGCTGATGCACGCGATCCTCTTCTCGCTCCCGGGCTCGCCCGTCCTCTACTACGGGGACGAGATCGGGATGGGCGACAACATCTTCCTCGGCGACCGTGACGGCGTCCGCACGCCGATGCAGTGGACGGGAGACCGCAACGGCGGCTTCTCGCGCGCCGACTTCCAGCAGCTCTATCTGCCGCCGCTCATGGACCCGGTGTACGGCTTCCAGGCCGTCAACGTCGAGGCGCAGCTGAGACAGCCAAACTCGCTGTTGCGCTGGCTGCACCGCCTGATCGCGCTGCGCAAGGACCATCCGGTGTTCGGCCTCGGCACGTACGAGGCGCTGCGTCCGGAGAACCCGCGCATCTTCGCGCATGTGCGCACGTACGAGGACGACATCGTGCTCTGCGTCCACAACCTTGCGCGCTCGGCGCAGGCCGTCGAGCTCGACCTGTCTCGCTGGGAAGGTTTCGTGCCGGAGGAGATGTTCGGGCGTACGCGCTTCCCCCGAATCGGCGAGCTGCCGTATCTGCTGACGATGGCCCCTCGGGGATTCTTCTGGTTCCAGCTCAAGAGGGACGACGCCGAGTGACGAACGAACGGGAACTGATCGAGTTCGTCACGAGCCAGCGCTGGTACGCCTCGAAGACGCGAGACGTTTCGCACTCGCAGGTCGTCGACCGCGCCGTGCTGCGAGAGGACGATCCGCGGCTCGAGCTGCTGCTTGTCGAGGTTCGCTTCGACACCGGGACGCACGAGACGTATCAGCTGCTCGCCGATGCGACTCTCGACGCGCTCATCGACCCGCGCAACGTGCGCGAGCTCGTGTCGATGATGCGCCAGGGCATCAAGTTGCCCGCGGGCGACGGCATCGTCGAGTTCGCCGCCGTGACCAGCTTTGCCGCCGAGCTGCGCGAAGCGCGTCCCGTCAGCGCCGAGCAGTCGAACACGTCGATCGTGTTCGACGACGAGCTGATCCTCAAGGTGTTCCGCCGGCTCGAAGCAGGGGTCAATCCCGAGCTGGAGCTGCTGCGCTTCCTCACCGAGCACGGATTCGAGAACATCGCGCCGCTCGTCGGCTGGTACTCGTACACCGGCCGCCAGATGGACGCGACGCTGGGGATCCTCCAAAGGTTCGTCGCCGGTCGGGACGGGTGGGAGCACGCGCTCGACACGATGAACAACGGCACCGAGCCATTCATCGCGAGCACGCGCCGCCTCGGTGAGGTGACGGGCAGGATGCACGCGAGCCTCGGCTCCGACCCGCACGACCCGAGCTTCTGTCCCGAGGAGACCTCCACCGAATCGCTCGGTCTGCTCACCGCGACCGTCGACGAGGAGATCGAGTCGGTGTTCCTCGATCTGCCCGACGACGTCCCCGAGCTCGAGCCGATCCGCGGGCGCGGTGAGGAAGTCCGCGAGCGCCTGCGCATGCTGACGAATCTCGGCGGCGTCGGGCGCGTGATTCGCCACCACGGCGACTTCCACCTCGGGCAGACCATCTGGGCCGACGGCGACTGGGTGATCCTCGACTTCGAGGGCGAGCCCGCCCGTTCGCTGGCGGAACGCCGACGCAAGCGGAGCCCGCTGCGCGACGTGGCCGGCATGCTGCGCTCCTTCGCTTACGCGGCGTCGGCCAGCCCGATCCTGCGCGGTGTAGAACCACCCTCCGACTGGGAGGCGCGCGCTCGTGAGCAGTTCCTCGCGGGCTACCGGGAGGCGGTCGAACAGTCGCTGGTTCCGTCCGGGAGCGGGATGGACAGGCTCTTGAGCGTGTTCGAACTGGAGAAGGCCGTGTACGAGCTGCGCTACGAGCTCAACAACCGCCCCGACTGGGTGAAGATCCCGGTCGCCGGGATCCAGCGGATGCTGGACGAGGACGTGCCGGCGTGACCCGGGCGAGGCAGCAATCCGCGTTCGGCGAGCTCGACATCTGGCTCGCGCAGGCCGGCCGGCACGAGGAGCTCTACGCCAAGCTCGGAGCGCATCCGGCCGACGGCGGCGTGCGTTTCGCCGTGTGGGCGCCGAACGCGAGGTACGTCAGCGTCGTCGGCGACTTCAACCACTGGGACCCGGCGGCCGATCCACTGACGCCGGTCGACACGACCGGGATCTGGGAGGGGATCGCGCTGGGCGCAGCAGTCGGCCAGCGCTACAAGTTCCACCTCGACGGCCGCGAGAAAGCCGACCCCGTCGCATTCGAAGCCGAGGTGCCGCCGAAGACGGCGTCGGTCGTGTTCCAGTCGGGACACGCCTGGCAGGACGCCGAATGGGTCGCACAGCGGCGTGCTCAGGAGCCGCTCGAGCAGCCGATGACGATCTACGAGCTCCATGCTCCCTCGTGGCGAAAAGGTCTCGGCTGGCGCGCGCTCGCCGATCAACTCGCGCCGTATGTGCGCGATCTCGGCTTCACCCACGTCGAGCTGATGCCGGTGATGCACCACCCGTACTCGGGCTCGTGGGGGTATCAGGTGACCGGCTACTACGCGACCCTTTCGACGCTCGGGTCGCCGGACGACTTCCGCTACTTCGTCGACCACCTGCACGCCAACGGCATCGGTGTGTTGCTCGACTGGGTGCCCGCGCACTTCCCGCGCGACGAATGGGCGCTCGCGCAGTTCGACGGGACGGCGCTGTACGAGCACGCCGACCCGCGCCGCGGCGCACATCCGGACTGGGGGACGCTCGTCTTCAACCTCGGGCGCACCGAGGTGCGGAACTTTCTGCTCGCGAATGCGCTCTTCTGGCTCCGCGAGTACCACGCCGACGGGTTGCGGGTGGACGCGGTCGCTTCGATGCTCTACCTCGACTACTCACGGAAGCCGGGGGAGTGGATCCCGAATCGGTTCGGCGGACGCGAGGATCTCGACGCCGTCGGGTTCCTGAAGGAGATGAACGAGCTCGTCCACGCGCGTGAGCCCGGCGTCATCTCCGCGGCGGAGGAGTCCACTGCGTGGCCCGGCGTCTCCCGGCCGACCTATCTCGGCGGCCTCGGCTTTGGCTTCAAGTGGAACATGGGATGGATGCACGACACGCTGTCGTACTTCCAGCACGACCCGATCCATCGCCGCTTTCACCATCACGAGTTGACCTTCTCGCTCGTCTACGCGTGGAACGAGAACTTCATCCTGCCGCTCTCGCACGACGAGGTGGTGCACGGCAAGGGATCGCTGCTCACCAAGATGCCGGGCGACCGTTGGCAGCAGCTTGCGAACCTGCGCGCGCTGTACGCCTACATGTGGGCGCACCCCGGCAAGAAGCTGCTGTTCATGGGTGGCGAGCTTGCGAGCCCGTGGGAGTGGGCGCACGAGGACGAGCTGCCGTGGTGGTTGCTCGACCACACGGAGCACGCGGGCGTCCGCGACCTGATGCGCGACCTGAACCGCGTGTACCGGGAGGAGCCGGCGCTCTGGGAGGTCGACTTCTCCCACGAGGGGTTCCGCTGGATCGAGCCCAACGACGCGCTCAACAACGTGCTCGTGTTCGCGCGGGTTTCGAAGGACGGCGCGCGTCAGGTCGTTTGCATCGCGAATCTCGCACCGGTGCCGCGCGAGGGCTACCGCGTCGGCCTGCCCGTGGGCGGCGCGTGGACCGAGCTCCTGAACACCGACTCGTCCTATTACGGAGGGACCGGCGTCGGGAATCTCGGCGAGGTCAAGGCGGAGTCGCGGCCGTGGCACGACCAACCGTTCTCGGCGTCGCTGACGCTGCCGCCGCTCTCGGTCGTCTGGCTCCGGCCCGCCTAGGACGGTTGGCCAACCCTCCTAGGAGTCACCGCTCAGGAAGAAGGACGCGATCGCGCCGGCCGAGCCGGCGACGACGACGATCGCCCAGACCTCGAGCACGACGTCGACGACACGACCCCAGGCGGTGAGCGGGTTCTTGATCTGCGACGAGACGGTCAGCAGCTGCACCGTCGTGAAGAACAGCGCATCGCCGAAGCCGTGGATGTCGCCGCGGTCGGCGCTTCGCTCGAACGCGTAGATCCCGACCGTCCCGACCGCGTCGACGAAAAGCGTCAGTGCGAACACCAGGAGCAGGCGGCTCGCAAGCCGCCGGTGGCGCTCTTGCCAGGAGAACAGGCGGCCGAGCTCTTCCCAAATCATCGATGGGCATCTTCCCAGGATTGGGACGGCAAGCCACGGGTACGGTTCGGCGGGATGTCTGCCCAGGTCATGTCGCCCCTCGGGGCCGTTCCGGTCGAGGACGGGCGGGTCGCATTCCGCGTCTGGGCCCCGTCTGCGCAGCGCGTCGACGTGCGCGTCCGCGGCAGCGACCAGCCGCTGGAGGCCGCCGGCGACGGGCTGCACACTGCGGTCGTCGACGCGGCGGACGGCGACGACTACCTGTTCTTGCTGGACGGCGAGTCTGCGCTTCCGGACCCCTGCTCCCGTGCTCAGCCGGCAGGGATCAAGGGGCCGTCGCGTGTCGTCGACACGGCGCAATTCCAGATCTCCACGGGGCCGGATCTGCCGCTCGACGAGCTCGTGCTCTACGAGCTGCATGTCGGCACCTTCACGCCGGAGGGCACGTTCGACGCGGTCGTCCCACATCTGCGGCGATTGCGCCGTCTGGGCGTCACGGCGATCGAGCTGATGCCGGTCGCCACGTTCCCGGGCGAGCGCGGCTGGGGGTATGACGGCGTCTACGGGTATGCGCCGCACCGAGCCTACGGCGGCCCTGAGGGGCTCGCGCGGCTCGTCGATGCGGCGCATCGCGAAGGGCTCGGGGTCGTGCTCGACGTCGTCTACAACCACATCGGCCCCGGTTCCGAGGCGATTGGCGCGTTCGGCCCGTACTTCACCGACCGCCACCACACGTTCTGGGGCGACGCGATCGACTACCTCCAGCGGGGCGTGCGTGAGTGGGCAATCCAGAACGCGCTCATGTGGACGCGCGAGTACCGGATCGACGGCCTGCGGCTCGACGCGGTCCACGCGATCTACGACGACGAGTCGCCGGTGCACGTGCTGCGCGAGCTGCGCGACCGGGTGGACGGGCTCGTGACGAGCGAGATGGGCTCGGACGACTTCCGCCCGCTCGAAGAGTGGGGCCACGATGCGATGTGGCTCGACAACCTGCATCACGAGCTGCATGTGCTGCTGACCGGCGAGCAGGACGGCTACTACGCCTCGTTCGGGACGCTGGACGGTGTGGTGCGCGAGTTGGGGCGGCCCCGCCCCGATCGGCTGATCGTCGCCGCGCAGAACCACGACCAGGTCGGCAACCGCGCGATCGGTGACCGGCTGCCGGCAGACGCACACCGCGTAGCCTTGGCGGTCGTGCTGTTCTCGCTGTCGACGCCACTCCTCTTCATGGGCGAGGAGCACGACGAGCGCGCGCCGTTCCAGTTCTTCACCGACCATATCGACCCGCTGATCGCCGAAGCGACGCGTGAAGGACGCAAGCGCGAGTTCGCGGCGTTCGCGTCGTTCGCCGGTGAGGTAGTGCCGGATCCGCAGGCGGCGTCCACCTTCGAGCGCTCACGGATCTCGCACCCGGAGCCCGATCCGTTCTACGCCGAGCTGATCCGCCTGCGGCGTGAGCTGCCGTGCGAGCTCGAGGTCGAGGCAAACGGGCGCGTGCTCACCCTACGGCGCGGCCCCGCGACGCTCGTCGCGGACTTCGACGCCCCCAGCGTGGAGCTGAAGACGTGACCCGTCGCGTCTGGCCCGGGCAGCCGTTCCCGCTCGGCCCGAACTGGGACGGGGAGGGAACGAACTTCGCGCTCTTCTCGGAGAACGCCGGGCGGGTCGAGCTCTGTCTCTTCGACGACCACGGCGCGGAGGAGCGCCTCGAGCTGCACGAGCGTACCGCCTTCAACTGGCACTGCTACCTGCCGGATGTCGGCCCCGGACAGCGGTACGGCTATCGCGTTCACGGCCCTTACGACCCGAAGCACGGGAAGCGGTTCAACGCGTCCAAGCTGCTGATCGACCCGTACGCGAAGGCGATCGACGGCGCCGTCGACTGGCGCGCCGCGAACACGCTGCCCTACGTGCCGGGAGGCGGTCAGGATGCCGACCTGACGATCGACGAGACCGATTCGGCGCCCGCCGTCCCCCGCTCGATCGTGATCGACCCCGCGTTCGACTGGGAGGACGACGACTGGTCGCGCCCGCGCACTCCGTGGCACGAGACGGTGATCTACGAGCTGCACGTCAAGGGCTTCACCAAGCTGCGCGAGCAGGTGCGAGACGATCTGCGCGGTACGTACGGCGGGCTTGCGAGCGCCGGAGCGATCGACTACCTCCAGTCGCTCGGCGTCACAGCGGTCGAGTTGCTGCCGATCCACCACATCGCCGAGGAAGGGTTCCTGCACGACCGGGGCCTCACCAACTACTGGGGCTACTCGACGATTGGCTACCTCGCGCCACATTCCCTGTACGCGGCGACGTCCGACCAGGTGCGCGAGTTCAAGGGCGTCGTCAAGGCGCTGCACCGCGCGGGGATCGAGGTGATCCTGGACGTGGTCTACAACCACACCGCGGAAGGCAACCATCTCGGCCCGATGCTCAGCTTCCGCGGGGTCGACAACCAGAGCTACTACCGGCTGGTGCCCGACGACCCGCGCTTCTACATGGACTACACGGGCACGGGGAACACGCTCAACCCGGTTCATCCAACGGTGCTGCGGCTGATCATGGACTCGCTGCGCTACTTCGTCACGGAGTGCCACGTCGATGGGTTCCGCTTCGACCTCGCGTCCGCGCTCGCGCGGGAGTTCTACGAGGTCGACCGCCTCTCTGCCTTCTTCGACATCATCCACCAGGATCCGATCCTCTCCCAGGTGAAGCTGATCGCCGAGCCCTGGGATGTCGGGCCCGGCGGCTATCAGGTCGGGAACTTCCCGATCCTCTGGTCGGAGTGGAACGGCATCTACCGCGACACGATGCGCGACTTCTGGCGCGGGCGTGCGCCGCTGCGGGACTTTGCGTCACGCTTCGGGGGCTCGGCCGACCTGTACCAGACCGACGGCCGCAGGCCGTTCGCGTCCGTGAACTTCATCACCGCGCACGACGGCTTCACGTTGCGCGATCTCGTGTCGTACAACGAAAAGCACAACGAGGCGAACGGCGAGGACAACCGCGACGGGACCGACGACAACCGTTCGTGGGACTGCGGCGTCGAGGGCGAGACCGACGATCCGTCGGTGAACGCGTTGCGCGCGCGCCAACAACGCAACTTCCTCGCAACGCTGCTGCTCTCGCAGGGTGTGCCGATGGTGCTCGGCGGTGACGAGATCGGACGAACGCAGGGAGGCAACAACAACGCCTGGTGTCAGGACAACGAGATCTCGTGGATCGACTGGGGCTCGTGCGACGAGGAGCTCCTCGCGTTTGCGCGCCGGCTGATCGAGCTGCGCCGAGCCCACCCGGTCTTCCACCGCACGAAGTTCTTCGACGGCACGGGCGAGCATCTCCCCGACGTCTGGTGGATGCGTCCTGACGGCCGCCGCATGACCCGCCGCGACTGGGACAACACCGAGTCGCGGGCGATCGGCGTGTTCCTGAACGGCGACGAGCTCGGTACGGAGACGCCGCACGGAGAGGCCGTCCGCGACGACTCGTACCTCCTGCTGTTCAACGCGTTCTTCGAGGAGATCACCTTCCGGCTGCCCGCACGGCGCTTCGGTACGCGCTGGGAGCTCGTCCTCGCGACCGGGAACTGCCACTGCGACCGTCCCGTTCCCGGCGGGGACGTCGTGGTCGAGTCGCGTTCGCTTGCGCTGTTCCGCCGCCTGTGAGGGCGACCTATCGCCTCCAGCTGACGCCGGAGTTCGGGTTCGCGCAGGCCCGTGAGCTCGTTCCGTACCTGCGCGAGCTCGGTATCTCGCATCTCTATCTCTCGCCGTGCCTGCAGGCGCGCGAGGGCTCGCAGCACGGCTACGACGTCGTCGACCCACGCCGCATCTCCGAGGCGCTCGGAGGCGAGGAAGAGTTCCGCAAGCTCGCCGCGGCGGGCCTCGGCGTGATCCTCGACATCGTCCCGAACCATATGGCGGCCGTCGATGAGAACCCGTTCTGGCGTGATCTCGACCTGCGCCAGATGTTCTTCGACGTCGACCTGCACACGGGGTTCCATCGCCGCTTCTTCGACGTCGGCGAGCTCGGCGGGGTCAAGCAGGAGGACTGGGAGGTCTTCTGGGCGACGCATGCGAAGGTGATCGAGCTCGTGCGTGAGGGAGTCGTCGACGGGGTCCGGGTCGACCACCCAGACGGGCTCGCCAACCCTGCCGAGTATCTCGAACGGCTGCGTGAGGCCGGCGTCGAGCATGTCTGGGTCGAGAAGATCCTCGGAGCCGGCGAGGAGCTGCGCCCGTGGCCGGTGGAGGGGACGACCGGGTACGAGTTCCTGAACGACGTGCTGGCGCTCTGCGTGAACGCCGATGCGGAGGCGAGCTTCTCTTCCTTCTACGAGGAGTTCACCGGCGACACGCGCCGGCTCGAGGACATCGCCTCGCTTGCGAAGCTCGAAGTCGCGGTGAACATCTTCGAGCCGGAGCTCCGGCGCCTGCACGAGGACGTGGAGGTCGAGAACCTGCCGCTCGCGCTCGCCTCGTTCCATGTCTACCGGACGTACATCGAGCCGCATGCGGGTGTCGTGCACGAGACCGATCGGACCGAGATCGGACGTGCAAACGTGAGCGAAGAGCTGCGGCGGATCCTCTTCCTCCAGGAAGCGGGAAACGACGACTTCGTCGTTCGCTTCCAGCAGACGACCGGCCCGGTGATGGCGAAGGGTGTCGAGGACACCGCGTTCTACCGCTACTTCCGGCTCGCCGCACTGAACGAGGTGGGAGGGGATCCCGCTCGCTTCGGTCTGAGCGTCGGCGACTTCCACCAGGCGAATGCCGCGCGCGCGTCACGGTTCCCGCTGCACATGCTGACGACCTATACGCATGACACGAAGCGATCGCCCGACGTGCGTTCGCGCATCGCGGCGCTCTCGTGGTTCCCGGAGGAGTGGGCAGAGCACGTGCGTGCGTGGCACGCGGAGCTCGGCGGCCTCGACGATGCGCGCGAGGAGCTGCTCGTCTACCAGACGCTCGTCGGTGCCTCGCCGATCGAGCGGGAGCGGCTCGACAGCTATCTGGAGAAGGCGCTGCGCGAAGGCAAGGTGAACACGAACTGGCTGACGCCGAACACGGAGCACGAGCGCGCTGTTCAGGAGTTCGCCGCGCGTGCGGCGGAGCTGCTCGCGCAGGATCCGTTTCTCGACCGGGTGCGGTCCGCAGGACGCAAGCTCGCGCTCGCGCAGTTGCTCCTCAAGCTGACCTCGCCGGGCCTACCGGACCTCTACCGCGGCGACGAGCTGGAGGATCTGTCGCTCGTCGATCCGGACAACCGGCGGCCGGTCGACTGGTCTGCGCGGCACACCGCGCTCCGCGACCTGCGGGCCGGCGTTGCGCCGGACGAGACGACGGCGAAGCTCTACGTGACCTGGAAGGCGCTCGCCTTGCGTGGCGAGCGTCCGAGTGCATTCGCCGGCTCGTACGAGCCCGTGGACGCCGGCGAGGCAGTGTGCGCCTTCCTGCGTGGCGGAGAGGTGCTGGTGGCTGCAGCGGTCCGCCCGGATGCGGCGGTCCGGCTGCCGCAGGGCTGGCGCGACGTGCTCGGCTGCGAGGGCCTTGCGCTGGCCGTCAGGTGAGAAGCAGCGAGGCGAGGCTCGCTACCCTCGCCGCGGGGCCGGGGTGCCGCAGCCCCGGCCCCGCCTAAGCTCCCCGCATGTCGGTGGATCTGAGCGAGACGGAGGCCGTGGCGCGGGAGATCGCCGCGGAGTGGGGGCTCACGCTCGGCGAGCCCTTCGCCCTGTCGCGGTTCTCGTATGTGGCGCCGGTCGGCCACGACGCCGTGCTCAAGGTCGCGTGGGCCGGTGACGACGAGTCACTGCACGAGGACGCAGCGCTCGAAGTCTGGGAGGGCGACGGTGCGGTGCGCCTGCACCGGGTGGACCGGGCGCGGCGGGCGCTGCTCGAGGAGCGGGCGGTGCCGGGAGGGGACATCTCCGAGCTGCCCGAGGAGCAGGCGACGGCGATCGCCGTCGACGTGGCCACGCGACTCTGGCGACCGGCGGTTCCACCGTTTCGGCCCGTCGCAGGTGAGGTGCCGCGGTGGCTCGCCGCCGGAGTCGGTGCGCTCACGCCGTATGCCCGTGAGCTGTGGGACGCGTTCGACCCTGGTCATGGGTGGCTCGTCCATGGCGACTTCCACCATCACAACATCCTTCGTCACGGCAGCGGCTATGTCGCGATCGATCCGAAGCCCTACCTCTCCGACCGCGAGTACGACGTCTTCTCGTGGCTGCGCAACCCGCTCTCGTATCGGATGGTCGATCGAGAGCGGACCGAGCGCCGCATTGCCGCGTTCGTCGCCGCGGGGCTCGACGAACGGCGAATCCGCATCTGGGCGATCGTCCGCGGCGCCTATCTGACGGACGATCCGGAAGAGCTGGCGCTCCTCCGCACCCTTTACTAGGAGGACTCGGGGCCTAGGCGTTTCGCGTACCCTCCGGGCCGTGGCCGAGGCCGTCCATCCGGCAATGCAGCTCGAGTGGGACACACCGCTCTACCAGCAGGCGCTGACCCAGCTCGATCACGCGCTCGAGCTCGCGGAGGTGCCGGATTTCGTGGCGAAGCGGCTGCGCGCCCCGGAGCGTGCCGTGATCCTCAACCTGCCGGTGAAGATGGACGACGGCGCTTACTCGATGTTTCCGGCCTATCGCGTTCAGCATTCGTCGGTGCTCGGGCCGACCAAGGGTGGCGTTCGCTACGACCTGGCGGTCGACCTCGGCGAATGCGCGGCGCTCGCGATGTGGATGACATGGAAATGCGCACTGCTACGCCTGCCCTACGGCGGTGCGAAGGGTGGCGTGCGCTGCAACGCACGCGACCTGTCGCTCGGCGAGTTGTCGCGCATCACCCGCCGGTTCACCGCCGAGCTCGCGCCGTTCATCGGCCCGGAGCTCGACATCCCGGCGCCCGACATGGCGACGAATGAGCAGACGATGGCGTGGATGATGGACACGTATTCGATGCAGAAGGGCTACGCCGTGCCGGAGATCGTCACGGGCAAGCCGGTGTCGATCGGCGGCTCGCTCTTCCGTCACGAGGCGACGGGCGCCGGCGTCGTGATGTGTGTCGAGCGCGCCTGCGAACGGCTGGAGTGGACCCTCGCCGAGCAGCGCCTCGTCGTTCAGGGGTTCGGCAACGTCGGCGGGATCGCCGCGACCGAGTTGCACGACCGGGGCTCGCGCGTGATCGCCGTCTCCGACATCTCGGGCGGCGTGTTCGCCCCGGAAGGCCTCGACATCCCGACCCTGCACGCGCATGTCGCCGAGCACGGCTCACTCGAGGGCTTCGAGCGCGGCGTCGAGCGGATCACGAACGAGACCCTGCTCGAGCTCGAGTGCGACATCCTCGTCCTCGCGGCGCGCGAGGATCAGGTCACGGGCGCGAACGCGGGCAACCTTCGCTGCAAGCTGATCGCCGAGGGCGCGAACGGGCCGACGTCGAACGAAGGCGACCGCATTCTGGCGGAGCGCGGCATCCGTGTTCTGCCCGACATCCTCACGAACGCAGGCGGGGTCACCGTCTCGTACTTCGAGTGGGTGCAGGATCTCGGGCGCCTCTTCTGGGACCGCGACGAGATCCGACGCCGTCTCGCCGACAAGATGTCGGATGCGTTCGACCGTGTCTGGAACGTGTCGGAGGAGCGCGGCATCCTGCTGCGCGACGCGGCGCTCGTCGCGGCCATCCACGAAGTCTCCGCAGCGCTCGAGGCGCGCGGCCTCTATCCCTAGAGCCGATGTCCGATCAACAGCTGCTCGTCAGGGATGCGATGGTCACCGAGCCGCTGGCGCTCGACGCGACCGCGACGGCGCAGGATGCCGCGCAGGCGCTCGTGCGGCCGGAGGTGCGGTCGGTCTACGTCTGCGACGACGGGACGCTCGTCGGCGTCGTCACGCGCAAGACGCTCGTTCGTGACGTCGTCGCGCCCGGCCGGGACCCGACGACGACCAGGCTCGGTGAGATCGCCGAGGAGCCGAACGCGACGCTCGAGGGATCGACGCCCCTGGGTGACGCGTTCGCGTTTCTCGAGCAGGAGGACTACGAGCGCGTCCCGGTGGTCGAGGACGGGAAGCTCGTCGGCGTGCTTTCACGCTCCGTGGTGCAGCGGCGGCTGGCGGAGGACGAGCCGCCGCTCGAGCTGGATACCTAGGCCGCGATCTCGACGGGCGAGAGCTCCACGAGGAGCGTGTCGAGCGCCTCGCGGAGCCCCTGCCGGACTTCGTCGTCGACGAGCCTGCCCTCGTCGTCGAGCTTCTCATGCGCGTGGCCGACGGCCAGCTCGGCCTCGGCGACCCGCGACCCCATCGCACCGAGCACCTTGCGGAGCTCGGCGCCCGCCCAGACGCCGCCGAAGGCGCCGGCGCTGGAGCTGATGACAGCAGCGGGCTTGTTGCGGAACACGTTCGTCGCGATCGGGCGCGAGCCCCAGTCGAGCGCGTTCTTGAGCGCGCCCGGAACCGACGAGTTGTACTCGGGGGTCGCGAAGAAGACTCCGTCGACGCTGCGGACGAGCTCGCGGAACGCTGCGACCGGTGCCGGCGCCGGAACGACGTCGTCGTCCTGGTCGTACGGCGGGATGCCCTTCAGGCCGTCCCAGAGAACGACTTCGACGCCCTCCGGCGCCTCCTCGCGCAACGCGCGGAGGAGGGCCGTCGAGTTCGAAGCATTTCTGAGCGAGCCGCTGATCGCCAGGACGCGCATCGCTTACGCCTCCTGGGCGACCAGGGTCAGGTCGGCCTTGAGCGTGACCTCGTTGGAGAGCGCCGGCTCGCCGTTCGGGAGCGGCATGTTCCAGTTCATGTCGAAGCTGGTGCGGTCGACCGTGGTCTGCAGCTTGAGGCCGACGCGGGTCGCACCGAAGTGATCGACCGCGGGGCCGGTGATCGTGCCCTTGAGGACGGCCGGCTGCGTGATGCCCTTGATCGTGATCTCGCCGTCGATCTCGACGGCGTCGCCGTCGCGTTCGAGAGTCCCGGAGAACCCGACGACCGGGTGGCGCTCGGCGTCGAAGAACTCGGGGGAGAGCAGGTGTGCCTGGAGGTTCTCCTCCTTGGTCTGAATGCTCTCGATGCGGGCTGAGCCCGTGAGCTTGCCGTCGGCGAGCGTGGCGTCGAACTCGGTCACCTGGCCGCCGAACGTCGCGACCGCGTAGGGAACCTCGAACGCCACGCTGGAGTGGACCGTGTCCGCCTGCCAGGTGCCGGTCGGGATTCCGGTCTGCGTCTCGGTGGTGGTGGTGCTCATTGGTCGTTCCTCCTCTAGATTCTTGATTACGCAAGTATCGTAGCAGAGAAAGTTGCGACCGCAAATATGTGGCTTAACAGCAGGTATAGGCCCCGGGTGGCGCCTCGCCTTCGCTCGGTTCGGGGAGCGCCGCGGCGGCGAGCGCCACGCCGTCCAGGAGGTCGCGCTCGGATGGGGAGATGCGGTCGAGCCTGAGGTGCCGGAGCACCTCGCGCACGATCAGCACGCCGGCTGCGATCACGTCGCTGCGGTCCGGTTGCAGGAGCCGCGCGCGGCGCTCGGCGTCGGTGGAGGTGCGGAGCCAGTCGAGCACTGCTTCGAGACGGGGAAGCGTGACGGCGTCCAGGGCCGCCAGTTCCGCCGTCGTCCCGTCGACCCCGAGCAGGCGTTTCGCCGTGAGCTCCGGCAGGTGTGACCGGATCTCGGCCGTGAGCGCCTCCCAGTCGCCACCGTGGCGCTCCGTCAGGCGGACCGAGCCGATGTTCATGCTCGTGCGGAAGCCCTCCGTGATCAGCTCGGTCGAGCCGCCGCCGACATCGACGACGACGGTGCCCGGCTCGAGCGGCCCGACGCCGCGCAGGGTCATCGCCGCTTCCTCGTCGCCGGTGAGCAGCCGGGTCGCGAAGCCGTACGACCACTCGATCTCGCCGAGGAACGCCTCTCCGTTCTCTGCGTCACGAACAGCGCTCGTGGCGACGGCCAGCGTTCGTTCGGCCCCGGCCTGCTCGAGCTCGCGCCGATACTCGCTGAGCACGTTTCGCACGCGTGTGACGGGAACGGGGAGGAGGCGCCGGCGCGCGTCGACGCCCTCGCCGAGCCGGGTGATGCGCGTTCTGCGCACGAGCTCGTCGACCCGGCCGTCTGCGACGTCCGCAATGAGGAGGCGTGTCGCGTTCGTGCCGAGGTCGATCGCCCCGACGCGCGTCACTTGGTCGGTACGACGCCGCGGAGGCGGTCGACTGCAGCGCGTGCCTCGGCCGCCGCGGCGCGCAGCAGGGCGATCTGCGTGAGCGAGATCTGAAGGCGCTCGGTGGCCCTCATGAGCCGCGCCTGGTTCTCGGTGAGCGACGTGGAGTGCTCCTCAGCACTCGCGGCGGCGCGCGTGACCCGATCGAACGCCGTCGTAGCCGTGCGTGAGAACGACCAGAACGCGCGCCAGAGATTGAGTGCGCGCAGGCCGACGAAGATCAGCGACGCGACGACTGCCACCGAGAAGAAGCCGAGCGCGATCCAGGCTGCGGTGCCCACTCCGCCATCGTAGTGACACCCGGTGAATTCGCCTCGCTTCGCCCGCGGTTTTTGGCTTTCCGAAGCGCTTTCCAACAGGCCCGTCGAGGCGCTCCGCGGGTGACGCAGTGCTACAATCCGGGCTGCGTCGCGGGGTGGAGCAGTCAGGTAGCTCGCCGGGCTCATAACCCGGAGGTCGCAGGTTCAAATCCTGCCCCCGCTATCAGGACAGAAGCAACAACTCTGGCAAGGTTTCGGGGCGTCCGTGAGGGCGCCTCGATCGTTGTCCGGGTGTTCCCTACCGGTCAGTCCGAGGTGGTTCCGGTGCTCGCGGCGGTCTCAACGGACTCCGTCGCCTCCCACGCGCGGCGGATCCGGCTCTCCCTTCGCTGGTGAACGAGCCCGGGAATCGGCGGCGTCACCGCAGTCGCGACCGCGTACTCAGCGAAGAGTTCGAGCGCTTCGCCTGGACTGCCGAATGGGGCGGTCGTCAAGCGCCGGTATGTCCGATCGGCCCGGATAGCAGCCTCTCGCCAAGCATTCGCCTGGGCGAGGAGGTCGGAGAAGACCAGGAACGACAAGAAGACGACCCCCCCGGGTACAGCGTCCATCGAGCTGCCGTGCCGTACAGGTCGCGCGACCAGAATGCGCTCTCGCGCATGTTGTCGCGCAGCCGCTCATCGCCCGGCGGCGCTGACGGTTTCGTCGAGTTCGTCGATCCAAGAATTATCTGCCCTCTCAAGGCGCGGCACTATCTGTGCCTGCAAGGTCTGCATACCTCGAAGAACTGATCGACCAACCAAGCTCGGGCATCCGGGTATCCGCTGCCGATTCATCCCCCGAAAGGTCAGTTCTTCGACTGGAGCATTCGGGGGATCGCGGCCAGGATGCGTACAAAACCCTGTCTGCTGCTGCTCCCGGAGTGCCGAGACACGGGTCAATGCTCGGAACGCGGACAAGCGCCGCCGTCAGGTGGAGTGGGTGGATGGCGACGTTCGCGACCGCGGCGTTCGCCGTTCTGGTCGGAACCGACGTCGCAGGCTCGCGTGCAACCGTCCGGGTGGACGATCTCGCGACCGCAGCTGCCGCGCTCGCAGCTGCCGTGCTGTGCGCCCGTGCCGCGATGCGGCACAGCGGCTCGATGAAGCGATTCTGGGTGCTCCTTGCTCTCGCGGCCACGGCGTGGGCGCTCGGGGAGGGAATCTGGGCGGTGTACGACCTGTCGTCCGGCTCGGTGCCCGCCTCCTCCTGGGCGGACGTCGCCTACCTCGCGGCCGTTCCGGCAATCGCCGCGGCTCTGCTCGTCCACCCGGCGAGGCACGGCCGCGCAACCGAGCGGACGCGGTCGGTCGTCGATGGGCTCATCGTCGCAATGGCGCTCTTCTTCGTCAGCTGGACGCTCCTCTTCGAGCCACTCAGGCACTCGATCCATGTCTTGAGCCGCGACGGCGCAGTCACGATGGCGTACCCGTTCAGCGACATCGTCATCGTGTGTCTCATCGTGCTCGTGGTCCGGGGCACGACGCGCGGTGGACGACGTGATCTCTGGTGGCTCCTCGCCGGTCTGCTTCTGATCACTGGATCCGACTCGGTCTACTGCTACCTCAGCAACGTCAGGCACTTCGCAACGGGCAACCTGGTCGACACGGGATGGTTCGCGGGGTACCTCGCGATCGGCTTCGGGGCTCTCCATTCCGGAGACCGCGTCCCAGCCCCGTCTCCCCGCCCTGTTCCCGCGCTCACCCCGGCCGCTCTCGTGGCTCCGTTCGTCCCGATGCTCGGTGCCCTCTTCCTCCTCGCCTTCGAACTGCAGCGCGGACGCGCGCTCGACCAGACGACGGAGATCACCGCGCTCGCCCTTGTCGGTCTGGTGCTTCTTCGCCAGGCGCTCGTGCTCGTCGATCTCCTGCGAGTGCCGGCGGCAGGCCACGGCGTCGCTGATCGCATGGTCGCATCACTCGGACAACCCGCCGTGGATGGGACTCTGGGACCCCGCAGGGCCGCTCCGGAATGAGCTCCCGCGCTGCCACACGGACTCGCGGCGGGACCTCCGTCTCCCGGACGGCGGGCATGACGCTGGGAGCTCAGACGCGGTCGGACGCGCTGCTCGTCCTGCTGCTCACGTGCGCCGCCACGGGCATCGCGCTCTACGACCTCCTCCTGCTCGCCCTGTTCGCGCACTAGAGCTGCGACGCTCATCGAGCGCGTCAAGGCCGACCGGCGTTATCGGAACAGACTGTACGACGAGCTCTAGAGAAGAACCGCCCGCCTGGGACGGTTCATCGCAACACTCGTGGTCGATGAGCGGTGCGCGGTGCATCGCCGGAAAGGCCGTCACGTTGCGTCCACTCGGTCGAGGAGATTTGACGCGATTCCAGCTAGCCTCAACCCACACAAAAGCGCTGCAAATCGAGATGTTCTCCAATTCGGAATGTTGTCGCAGGAGATCGTTCAAGTCCCGCCCCGCTTTCAACGAAGTCCTGCGATGGCCCAGCGTGGCCGTCGCCTTTTCTAGGCCGGACCGACTGCGACACGAGCGGACCAGAACCAGGCTGCGGGTATGCCGCGGGCGTGCTCGACGGCGACCCACGTGCGGCTGCGACAGCGCGGGAGGCAGCCCGCGCGCTCGTCGACGCCGAGTGTCAGACGCCTCGGTGACTCTCCGTCTCTTGCCCACAACCGGCCGCGTGGACCGGCCGCGCGGGCGGGCGACGGTTGCCCTCGCTCAGCGACGGCCTCCGATCATGCTGGCATCGGGATCGCTCGCCGACGTAGTACCTCAGAGTTGGCGCGTGAGGCGCCAGGCGGTCCGTGGCCCGAGACGCGGGCCTGTGTGAAGCAGGCCCTGGCCGTAGACACGCCCGGCGAGCCGGACGAGCGCGTAGATCGTGGCGAGCACCAGCACGACCGCGAGGACGTGTTGCCAGAGCGGTACGCCGACGAGCGCGCTGCGGGCCGGAAGCACGAGCGGTGCGGTGAGTGGGAAGACCGTGAAGATGTTCGCGAGCAGGCCGTCCGTGCTGGTGGCGAGGGCCAGGTAGCCGGCGAAGTAGGCGGCGAGGATCGTGTAGGTGACGGGCTGTCCGGCCGTCTCCGCATTCTGCTGTCCGGAGGCGAGCGCACCGGCGGTGGCGTAGGCCACGGCGTAGAGCGCAAACCCGAGCGCGAACCACGGGATGACGAGCGCGACGCTACTGCCGAGCCCGGCCGGCGCGTTGAAGGCGCCGGCGACGAGGAGCACGGCGGCGAGCCCGGCGATCAGCGCGAGTTGTGCGAGCCCGAGCAGCCCGATGCCGATCACCTTGCCCGCCAGCAGGTGGCGGGGCCGAACGGCCGACAGGATCAGTTCGACGACGCGATTGTTCTTCTCCTCGACCACGCCGGTCACCACCCACTGACCGTAGACCGCGAGCCCCATGAGCAGGAGGAAGGAGCTGAAGTACGCGGCCACCGTGGCGGCATCGGTCGTCTTGGCCTTCGGAGGATGGAGCGTCGCCGGCGTCAGCTCCGGTGACGGCGGTAGATGATGGCGAACAGCGCGCACGGCGGTGTCCGCGACGGCCGCAGCTTTCGGATCGACGTCGGACCGGAAAAGCAGACGGTTGTCGGCCAAGAGCAGGAGCGCGTCGATCTGTTTTGCTTCGAGTGCTTGCCGTCCCGCCGCGGGCGAGGCGACGACGCGCAGCCGCACGCTCGCGTCGTCGAACGGTTTGGCCGCGCGTTGGAGCGCAGCCGCGAGGCCGGGCGGTGCGGGTGACGTCACCGCGACGCGGTAGGTCTGCTTCCGGGAAAGTGCCCCGTTCAGAGCGGTCGATCCGCCGACGAGGAGGAGCAGGACCAGCGTCGAGATGAGGAAGACGCGGCTGCGTAGGCGCTCGCGGATCTCGCGCGCCGCGACGAGCGCGATCACGCGCCGTCCGCTCACGATCCCACCAGCTCCAGGAACAGCTCGGCGAGCGACGGCGGCCCGTAGCTGAACGAGACGACGCGCCCTGCCTGCTCTGCCTCGGCGAGCACGTGCCTCGGATCGACGTCCTGGCGCGTCAGCAGTTGCACGCCACCGTTGCGGCGCCCGAGCACCTCGACGCCGGCGACGTTGGGTCGCCACTCCGGCGCCGCGCCGTCGAGCTCGAGATCGATGCGACGCCGCTGCGAGCGGCGTCGCAGCGCGATCACGTCGCCGGTCGCGACGATCCGGCCGCGGTTGACGATCGCGACCGTCTCGCAGATGTCCTCCACAAGCTCGAGTTGATGGCTGGAGAAGAGGACCGCTGCGCCGCGGGCAGCCTCCTCACGGAGGACTTCGGCCAGCGTGAGGACGGCGACCGGGTCCAGCCCGGCGAACGGCTCGTCGAGCACGAGCAGCTCCGGCCCGTGCAGCAGCGCAGCCGCGAGTTGCACGCGCTGCTGGTTGCCGTGCGAGAGCTCCTCGACCTTCGCGGTCGCGCGGTCCGCGAGGCCGAGCCGCTCGAGCCAGCGCGCCGCGGCCGTGCGCGCCGCGGCCGTGGAGAGACCATGGAGGCAGCCGAAGAACGCGAGCTGCTCACCGACCGGCATGCGCGGGTAGAGGCCACGCTCTTCGGGCATGTAGCCGAACCGTAGGCACTCGGTCAGCCCGATCGGCTGTCCTTCCCAGAGAAGCTCACCACTGTCGAGACGGACGAGGCCGAAGATCGCGCGCATCGCGGTCGTCTTGCCGGCGCCGTTTGGGCCGAGGAAGCCGAGCATCCGGCCGCGCTCGACGCCGAACGAGCAGTCGGAAAGCGCCTGCACCGCCCCGAACTGTTTGCTCGCGTGCCGAAAGGCGAGTGCCTCGTCGCCGTCGGCCGTCGCTGGGCGCCTCGGGCCCATCTCAGCCCCCCGTGTCGAAGGGCTGCAATGCAGCGGAGTGGGCGCACGAAGCGTCCAGTCCCGTCGCCGTCCCGGCCGCGAGGAAGAACACGAGGACGACCGCGACGGCATGGCCGAGTCGCGGTGTGCGGCGGCCGTGAAGCGGATGTGACGTGACGGTCCTTAGCCTCGGGTGACCGCTCCGGAGCCGGTGACGCTCGTCGTCACATGGGCCGGGTTGCCGCCGTAGCTGATCGTCCCGCTGCCCGGGACCGATCCGTCCAGGCTGTTGGTCGCGGTGACGACGATGTCGCCCGACCCGTTGACGTCGGCGTGGACGTCGCGGGCGACCAGTTGCCCGAGCTGCGCTTCGCCCGAGCCGTCGAGGCTGACGTCGAGCTGCGTCGCGGTGCCGCTCGCCCACAGGACGCCGCTGCCGGTCAAAGCCACCGTCAGACTCCCCGGCTTGACCCCGGCGGCCGAGATGTTCCCGCTGCCGCTGAGCGTCAACTTGGACAGCGAAGGAACCGTGATCTCGACGCTCATCGGGCTCTTGGTGGCGAAGCTGCCTTGGGTGTTCCCGATCGCGAGTTGACCATCCTGCACGCGTGTCGTGACGCGACCCAACAGGTTGTCGTCGGCGTGAACCAGTACCGACTGCTTCCCGCCGACGTGAATCGTGACGTTGTTGGAACCGGCGAGATCGATGCCGGTGAATGGTGCGAGGTGGCGTGCCTGGGTCGCCTGGATGCCCGAGCCCTGAGCCCCGTTCGTGTTGGTGGTCGAGCTCCGGAAGACGGTGTGCTCGGCCAGCAGCACGACACCGGCCGTGACGAGGACGACTGCGGCGATCAACGCCAGCTGACGGCGGTGCGGCACCCGCCGCCCGCGAAGTGATGTTGGGGCGATGGTCATCCGGCCCCTCCCTTCCAGCCTTGCGCATGTTGGCCCTACGAGTCTCCTCTCGGTGCTCGGTGCGAGAAATCGTGGAATCCGCTGATTCGCGCGGTGGAGAGAGGAACCCGACGCTCGCGAGCTTCGTCGACGCCAGGGGGGTCACGTGGACGGAGTCAGGAGACGGCTGTCGAGCAGCGCGCTCAGCGACGGAATGACACGATCCGCGCCGAACCCTGCGAGCAGCTCTCCCTGCGCGCCTTCGCCGACTCCGATCACCGTCACGCCGGCGGCGTGCCCGGCGGCGATACCTGCTGCA
>JADGPE010000011.1 GCA_017882605.1 Thermoleophilia bacterium
CGTGCGGCTACACTTGCGACCCGCAAGGCGAGGTAGCTCAGTTGGTAGAGCACACGGCTGAAAACCGTGGTGTCGCCGGTTCAAGTCCGGCCCTCGCCACTGTCGTTCGAAATCCGGCTCCGGCTGCGCCGGAGCCATGACGATTTCGAGCGATTCGTCTCCTTCGAAGCCACGTGTGTGCGCCGAGCCCGCCAGGCCGGTCTCGGCGGCGGATGGAAACGTGGCGTAGATTCCCAACGCTGTGAGCACGGAGCAGGCGCATCGCCGCGTTGCGATCATCGGGGCTGGGCTCGACCTCGGGGCCGGCCGCCGCGGCGTCGACATGGGCCCGTCGGCGATTCGCTACGCCGGGCTCGAGGCACGCGTCCGCGACATCGGGCACGAGGTGGCCGACTGGGGGGACATCCGCTCGCCGGTGCCGGAAGCGACCGAGGTGGGCGACCCGGCTGCCCGTTACCTTGCTCCGATCATGCAGGCCTGCGAGCGGGTCGCCGGCCTCGTCGGCGGTGCAGCCGACCAGGCGCTCGTGCCGGTCGTGCTCGGCGGTGACCACTCGATCGCGATGGGCTCGCTCGGCGGCATGGCCAAGGTTCGTGGGCCGGGAGCCACGCTCTGGATCGACGCGCACGGCGACCTGAACCGGCCCGGCACGTCGCCGAGCGGCAACGTGCACGGCATGCCGCTCGCGGCATCTCTCGGCGCCGCCGGCGCAGGCTTCGTCTGCGAAGCGTTTCCGACGCCGTCGGTGACGCGCGCTGCGCTCTTCGGGATCCGCTCCCTCGATCCGGGCGAGCGCGAATTGATTCACGAGCTCGACATCAAGGTGTTCACGATGAGCGAGATCGACCGGCACGGGGTCGAGAAGATGATGGACGAAGCGCTCGAGTTTCTGGGAGGGGCGTCGTTCGTTCACGTCAGCCTCGACCTCGACGCGGTCGACCCGATGTTTGCTCCGGGCGTCGGCACGCCCGTGCGCGGTGGGCTCTCCTACCGCGAGGCGCATCTCGCGCTCGAGCTCGTGAGCGAGTCCGGCCTGCTCGACTCGCTCGACGTGGTCGAGGTCAATCCGGTGCTCGATCGTGAGAACGAGACGGCCGAGCTCGCGGTCGAGCTCGTCGCGAGCGCCCTGGGCGCGCGGATTCTCTAGAGCTCGTCACCGTTCCCCGACGGCTGGAAGAACACCGTTCCCTTCAGCTCGTCGGGGAGGCAGTCGACCTCGAACCCGGCCGGGTCGGTGTGTGGGTAGATGTATCCGTCGCCGCGACCGAGCTTCTTCGCGCCGGCGTAGGCGGCCGAGCGGAGCGCGGCCGGAGGCAGGAGGTGGCCGCGTTCGCGCACGACTTGCGTCGCCTTCCCGATCGCGAGGTACGACGCATTCGACTTCGGCGCGCGCGCGAGGTAAACGGCCGCTTGTGCGAGGTTGAGGCGCGCCTCCGGCAAGCCGACGTGCTCGACCGCGTGTGCAGCGGCGACCGCGATCACGAGCGCCTGTGGGTCGGCGTTGCCGATGTCCTCGGACGCGAGGATGATCATGCGCCGAGCGATGAAGCGGGCATCCTCGCCACCCTCGAGCATCGCCGCGAGGTAGTACACGGACGCCTGCACGTCGCCCGCCCGCGTCGACTTGATCCACGCCGAGATGAAGTCGTAGTGCTTGTCGCCGCCCTTGTCGTAGGAGAGCGGCCGCTTGCGCGCCGCATCGTCGACGTGGCGCACTTCGAGCTCGCCGCCTTCCGCGCGGGCGGTCTCCACCGACAGCTCGAGGATGTTCAGCGCGTTCCGTGCGTCTCCACCGGCACGGTTCGCGATCAGCTCCTCGACCTCGGGCGGGACGTCGACCTCGAGCGCCTCCGCGCCGCGCCGCACGACCTCTCGGAGCGTGTCGACCGAATGAGCTTCGAGCTCGTAGATCTGCGTGCGTGACAGCAGCGCCGAGTTGACCTCGAAGTAGGGGTTCTCGGTCGTCGCGCCGATCAGCGTCAGGAGCCCCTCCTCGACGCCCGGCAGCAGCGCATCCTGCTGTGCCTTGTTGAACCGATGGATCTCGTCGAGGAACAGGATCGTGCGCCGGCCGCTCGCACCGAGCCGCTCGCGCGCGCGAACGAGCACCTCGCGCACGTTCGAAACGGTCGCGGACACCGCGGAGAGCTCCTCGAAGTCGGCGCCGGTCGTCTGCGCGACGATGCGCGCGAGCGTCGTTTTCCCGGAACCGGGCGGCCCGTAGAGGATCATCGACGGCACCCGGTCCTGCTCGATCGCGAGCCGCAGCGCGCGACCGCGGCCGATCACGTGCTCCTGGCCCGCGAAGTCGTCGAGCGTCAACGGCCGAAGTCGCTGTGCGAGCGGGGCGGACGCGCCGAGCCTGCGGTTCGCAGCCTCGCTGAAGAGGTCTCCCACGGCCGGAAGTATGCTCTCAGCGGGATGAGTGAGGTTTGGAGCGTCGGCACCTATGAGCGTCTGGCGGCGCGGTTTGCGCCGGTGGCGGAGGAGCTGGTCGCCCGGCTCGCGATCCGTCCCGAGGACCGCGTTCTCGATCTGGCGACCGGAACGGGCGAGATCGCCCGGCGTGTGGCGCAGCTCGGCGCGACGGTGTCCGCGATCGACGTCGCCGGCCCGATGCTCGAGAAGGCGCGGCGCGCTGCGGCCGAAGCGGGGCTGCAGATCGCCTTCGAGCTGGGCGATGTCGAGTACCTCCCGTACGACGACGGCTGCTTCGACGTGCTCGTCTCCAACTTCGGCCTCGTCTTCGCGCCCGATCACGCGAACGTCGCCTCGGAGCTCGCCCGCGTCGCCGTCCCGGGCGGCCGGCTCGGTTTCACCGCGTGGAAGCCGAACTCGAAGCTCGGCGAGCTCTACCGCCGGTTCACCGAGGAGCCGATCGAAGGACGCGAGGCCTACGAGTGGGGCCGCGAAGACCATGTCGAGGACATGCTCGGCGACGATTTCGAGCTCGAGTTCGAGGACGGCACGCTCTGGCTCGAGGCGGAGTCGGGCGAGGAGATCTGGAAGCTGTTCTCGGAGTCGGCGCCCCCGGTCGTCGCACTGCTCGAGCGCCTGGACGCGGCGCAGCGGGGGGAGTTCCACCAGGCGTTCGTCGAGCTGTACGAGGGCTACCGCAGCGACGGAGGTGGAGTGCGGGCGCCGCGCCGTTACCTGCTCGTCCTGGGCAAGCGAAAGTGACCGGCGTAGCCGGGGCGGGCACCAGCGCCGCCGACGTGGTCGGGCTCCTGCAGGAGCTGATCCGCCTCGACACCACGAACCCGCCCGGCAACGAGACGGTTGCCGCCGAGCTGCTGCGCGACTACCTCGAGGCGGCGGGGGTCGAATGCGCGCTCTACGCACGCACGCCCGACCGGGCGAATCTCGTCGCGCGCATCCGCGGCCGCGGTGACGGGCCGTCGCTTGCGCTGCTCTCGCACACCGATGTCGTCCTCGCCGAAGCGCGTGAATGGGAGCGGGCACCGTTCGGCGGGGAACTCGTTGACGGCGAGGTGTGGGGCCGCGGCGCGCTCGACATGAAGGGGGAGGTTGCGGCCTCGGCCGCTGCCGTCGCGACGCTTGCGCGCGAAGGCTGGCGAGGATCCGGCGATCTGATCTTCGTCGCGGCCGCCGACGAAGAGGTCGGCGACGGCTTCGGGCTCCAGTGGCTCGTGGAGGCGCATCCCGAGGCGGTTCGCGCCGACTTTTCGCTCAACGAAGGCGCCGGCGACCGCGTCGAGCTCGGCGGCAAGGTGCTCTACCTCTGCGCGACGGCCGAGAAGATGAGCGCGCCGTTTCTCCTCCGCGTTCATGGGCGCAGTGGGCACGCATCGATGCCGTCGATCGCGGACAACGCGCTGGTCAAGGCTGCTCCGCTCGTGACGCGGCTCGGCGAGTTCGCGGTGGAGCCGCAGCTGATTCCGGAGGTAGAGGGGTTCCTCGCAGCGCTGCTCGGCTCGGTTCCTCCTGCGCCGGATGCGCTCGCGGCGGCGTGTGCCGTTGCGCCGCTCGCCGGCGAATTGATCGAGCCGCTGCTCGCCATGACGGTGGCCCCGACGAGGGCCCATGCCTCCGACAAGCGAAACGTGATCCCCGCGCTCTGCGAGCTCACGGTCGATGTTCGCCTGCTGCCGGGCCAGACGCCCGCCGCCGCGGAGGCGACGTTGCGCGCGTGGCTCGGCCCGGGCGACTACGAGCTCGTCAACCTCGAAGCCCAGGGTGGGACCCGTTCGGCGATCGGCGGGCCGTTGTGGGACGCCGTGCAGTCGTTCGTCGAGGCAGAAGAGCCGGGCGCCGCAGCGGCGCCCTTCTGCGTGGCCGGGTTCACCGACTCACACTGGCTCCGTGCGGCGTTCGGCACCGTTGCGTACGGCTTCTTCCCGGCGCGCGCGCTGGACGCCGAGACCGCCGCACGGCTGATCCACTCCGCCAACGAGCGCGTTCCCGTGTCCGATCTCGAGCTCGGCGTGCGCTTCCTGCGCCACGCCGCGCAGACCGTCTGTGCTTGAGCTGCACGAGCCGGACGGCGCGCTCGAAGCGCTCGAGCAGTACCTGGCGGATGAGCTGCGCGAGGGTCTCGCCGCCGACGTCTACCTGGGCTACGGCCTGGCGGAGACGCTCCGCCGGGAGCCGTGGCCTGCTCCGACGGAGCCGTGCCCGCTTCCCGTTGCGGCGGCCCGAATCCGACCCGCGAGCGAACCCAACAGACTGGTACAGGCACCCTTCCGGATCGGGGAGTGGGAGCAGTCGTGGGCGGCGGAGGACTACGGCGCCGCGGTCGACGAGGTGCGGGCTGCGATCGCCCGAGGCGACGTGTACCAGGTCAACCTCGTGCAGCACCTTTCCGCGAGCTTCGAAGGCGATCCGGCGGGCATCGCAGCGGCGCTCGCCCCCCTCGCGCCGCTGCACCCGCGACCGCTCGCCGGCGCAGGCTGGACGATCGTCTCCGCCTCGCCGGAGCTCTTCCTCGCCCGCCGCGGCGAGCGGCTCTGGACGATGCCGATCAAGGGCACACGCCCGCTCGGCGAGGACATCGAGGACGTGAAGGACGCGGCAGAGCATGTGATGATCGTCGACCTCGAGCGCAACGACCTCTCGCGCGTGTGCGAGGCCGGGTCGATTCGCTGGCCTCGGCTGATGGTGCAACGCGAGCTTGCGGGCGTGACTCATCTCGTCTCGACGGTCGAAGGTCGCGTGCGTGCGGGCGTCGGCCTCGCTGAGATCCTGGGCGCGACGTTCCCGGGCGGCTCGATCACGGGCGCGCCGAAGATCGCCGCGATCGACCACATCGCGCGGCTCGAGCCCGTCGGCCGTGGCGCGGCGATGGGCGCGCTCGGAACGATCCACGCGAACGGCGACTTCGAGCTCGCGCTGACGATTCGCACCTTCGTCGTCGCCGACGGGCGGGTTCACCTCTGGGTCGGCGGCGGGATCGTCTGGGACTCCGATCCGGACGCGGAAGTCGAAGAGTCGTGGGTGAAGGCGAGGCCGCTGCTCGCGGCGGTCGCCGGCCGGGTCGCCGTTTGAGCCTGCTCGCGGTCGCCGTCGCAGGGCGCGGTCTCGTCGCGCCGGACGAGCCGGTCTTTCGCGCCGACGATGAAGCGTTGCTGCGCGGGAGCGTCGCGTTCGAGACGATCCGCTCGTACGGCGGGACGCCGTTCCTGCTCGATCGCCATCTGCGCCGCTTCCGCTTCTCGATCGACGCGCTCGCGCTGCCTGCTGCCGAGGGAGTCGAGGAACTCGTGGCGCTCGTCACCGGCGCCGCACCGCCCGACCACGTGCTGCGGCTCTATCGCACCGAGCAACGGCTGGTCGCGACCGCTGCGAGCCTGCCCGACGACCTCGAGGGCCTGCGCGCGCGTGGCCTCTCGCTCCGCTCGGTCGACGTCGGCGCCCCCGCGCCTCTCCTCGCCGGGGCGAAGACGACGAGCTACGGAGAGGCGTTCGCGGCCCGGCGGCTCGCGGCGCACGAAGGCGCCGACGACGCCCTGCTCGTCGCCGGGGGGCTCGTTCTGGAAGCCGCGACGGCCAACATCTGGTGGCGACGCGGTGACGAGCTCTGCACACCGGCGACACGAGCAGGCGTCCTGCCCGGGGTCACGCGGGAGCTCGTGCTCGAGCTCGAGGCCGTCACGGCAGGCACCTTCCCGCTGTCCGACCTCGTCCAGGCCGACGAGGCGTTCACCACCTCGTCGATCCGGGAGGTGATGCCGGTGGTCATGCTCGACCGGAAGCCTGTGGGCGATGGCGTTCCAGGCCCGGCCGCGGCTCGGCTGCAGGCCGCGCTGCGGCTACGCTCCACGAGGTGAGCGATCCTGTCCGGCTCGGTGGAATGGCGCTGGCAAACGGCGTCCTCGTGCACGGGCCGCAGGCCTGGGCGTGTGCGGTCCGGACCGAGGCCGGCGAGCTGAAGGTTGTGGCGCGGCGCAAGCGGTTCCGCGCCGCCGGGATCCGGAATCCACTGCTGCGGGGCCCGGCACGCCTCGCGGAGGCGCTCGCGCTGCTGCCGCAGCTCAAGCGGGCGGTCCCGGAGGCGCGGCTGCCCATGGAAGGCCCGGGCGTGGTCGCGGCCATGGTCGGCAGCGCGGTCGTGCTCAAGGCCGTCAAGCGGTCGGGGCTGCGCCCGCTCGCGCGCGAGCTACTGACGAGCGCGCTCTCGCTTGCACCCGCGGCGTTTGCGCTCCGCGGCGGCGAGCTCGCCGAGTATCACGGTGCCGAGCACATCTCGATCGGCACCTACGAGCACGGCGCCTCGCGTCCCAAGGAGCACGAGCGCTGCGGCTCGCACCTGATCGGTCCGATGCTCCTGACGAACGCCGCGAGCAATCTTGCCTCCGAACAGGTTCCAGCGCGGTACCGCCCTGCTGCGCGCGCGGTCGGCGCCGTCGGCGCCGTCGCTGCCTCGGTGGAGCTCTTCGGCTGGATGACGCGCCATCCAGCGCATCCGCTCGCGCGTGCGCTCGCCAAACCGGGGCACGAGCTCCAGCATCGCCTGGGCACCCGCGAGCCGAGCGCCGCACAGCTCGAAGTTGCCGACGCCGCGCTGCGAGCATGCTTGGAGCTGGAAGAACCTCCGGCCTGAGCATGATCACGACGCGTCGCCGCCTCGATCCTTCGGTCTTCGATCTCCCCGTCGAGAAGATGCGTGCCGGGTGGTACACCGACGCGTACTTCAACCACACCCGCGAGGCGCTGCGCCATGACGGGCGCAAGCCGCACGTCCTCATGCAGGTCTTCCAGAAGCGCCACTCCTATCTGGGCGGCATGGACGAGGCCCTTGCGATCCTCAAGCTGTGCGCCGACGACTACGACGCGCTCACCGTGCACGCGCTCTTCGACGGCGATGCGATCGCACCGTACGAGACGGTCCTGACGATCGAAGGCGACTACACGACGTTCGCCCACCTCGAGACGCTCTATCTGGGAACGCTGGCCCGGCGCACGCTGATCACGACGAACGTCGTCAACGTGCTGCGCGCGGCGAACGGCAAGCACGTGATCTTCATGCCCGCGCGGCATGATCACCACCGGGTGCAGACGGGTGACGGCTACGCCGCGTACGTCGCCGGCCAGATCGTCGGCGCGCCCGTCGGCGTCACGACCGACGAACAGGCTTCGTGGTGGGGCGGGACCGGCCTCGGCACCGTCCCGCACTCGCTGATCGCGTCCTACGACGGCGACACCGTCGCGGCGGCGAAGCACTTTGCCGACTGGGCTCCCGCAGACATGAACCTGACCGTGCTCGTGGATTTCGAGAATGACTCGGTGCGGACCGCACTCGACGTCGCGCACGCGCTCGGGCCTCGCCTCTGGGGCGTGCGGCTCGATACGTCCGAGTCGCTGGTCGACCGCTCGCTCTGGAGCGAACTGGGCGACTTCAGGCCGACGGGCGTCAACCCGCGGCTCGTCTGGAAGGTGCGCAACGCTCTCGACGGCGCCGGCTTCTCCGCTGTTCGCATCGTGGTCAGCGGGGGATTCACGGTCGGCAAGATCCAGGACTTCGAGGAGAGCGGCGTGCCGGTCGACGCCTACGGTGTGGGCTCGTCACTGATCCGCGGGTCGAACGATTTCACCGGCGACATCGTGCTCACCGACGGGCGACCCTCTGCGAAGTTCGGCCGCCACCAGCGGCCGAACGCCCGTCTCGAACTCGTCCCATGAGACGGGTCCTCTGGGACGTCGACACGCAGATTGACTTCGTCCATCCGCTGGGCAAGCTTGCGGTTCCGCATGCCACGGATGCGGTGCCCGCGATGGCACGGCTCGTCGCGGCGGCGCGCGCTGCCGGCATTCCACATGTCGCGTCCGCGGACGACCACGAGCTGACCGACGCCGAGATCTCGGAGGCGCCCGACTACTCGACGACGTATCCGCCGCACTGCCTGCGCGGCACGCGCGGCGCCGAGAAGATCACGGAGACGGCTCAGATCGATCCCGTGCCGCTCGCACTCACCGAGGTGCCGGAGCGCTGGCTGCGCGGCCGCGAGTTCCTGCTTCTGAAGAAGCACTTCGACGTCTTCACGAACCCGAATGCGGAACGCCTGCTGGGGCTGCTCGACCCCGACGAGGTGATCGTCTTCGGCGTTGCGACCGACGTCTGCAACGCGGCTGCGATCCGCGGCCTCCTGGAGCGGGGACGGGCCGTGACGTTCGTCGAGGAGGCGTCGCGGGGGCTCGACGAGGCACGCACGGCCGCCTGTGTCGCCGTCTGGCGCGCCGGCGGCGTCACCTTCGCCTCGGCCGGCGACGTGGCGGCGGGCCTTTAGGCCTGGCACTCTCCTGCCGATGGGAACCACGATGCTCGGCTTCGATTTCACGAAGTCCATTTCGGACTTCGCTCTGACGTGGCTCCCGGTCGCGTTCTTTCTCCTCATGTGCGTCGTCGTCTGGCTGCTCTGGCGAACGGTCAAGTTGATGCCACGCGTCAAGCCGATGGAGATCACGCCGGGCTCCTCGTCGGCCGTGACGTGGAAGGACGTTGCCGGCCTGGACGAGGCCAAGGAGGAGTTGCAGGAGATCGTCGACTTCCTTCGCAACCCGGAGCACTTCGAGTCGCTCGGCGCCCGAGTTCCGAAAGGGATTCTGTTTCACGGGCCGCCCGGCACCGGCAAGACGCTCGCGGCGAAGGCGATCGCGAACGAGTCGGGCGCCCGCTTCTATGCGCAGAGCGCGTCGGCGTTCGTGGAGATGTTCGCCGGGCTCGGCGCAGCGCGCATCCGCAAGCTCTTCGAAGAGGCGCGGAAGAACGCGCCCTCGATCGTCTTCATCGACGAGCTCGACGCCGTCGGCCAGGCGCGCAGCGGGCACTCGTTCAACCGTGAGCAGGATCAGACGCTCAACCAGCTGCTGGTGGAGCTCGACGGCTTCGGCCCACGCGACCAGGTGGTCGTGATGGCCGCGTCGAACCGGCTGCAGGATCTCGACCCGGCTCTGCTGCGCCCCGGCCGGTTCGACCGCCAGATCTTCATCCAGCCGCCCGACCTGAAGGGCCGGCGCGCGATCCTCGAGGTGCACACGCGTGGCAAGCCGCTCGGGGAAGGCGTCGACCTGGAGTCTGTCGCACGACAGACCGCAGGGCTGACGGGCGCCGACCTCGCGAACATCTGCAACGAGGCAGCGATCTCCGCCGGGCGCCAGAATCGCTCGACGGTGACCCAGCCCGACTTCGACTACGCCCTGGAACGGGTCGTCGCCGGCCTGCAGCAGCGGCGCGTTGTCACCGACAAAGAGAAGCGCATCCTCGCCTACCACGAGGGCGGCCATGCGCTCGTCTCGCACCTCGTCGGCAACCAGCCGGAGAAGGCGACGATCATCGCGCGAGGTGCCGCGCTCGGCTACGTGCTCCATCTGCCGGAAGAAGAGCGGTACCTCGAGACGAAGGAGGAGCTGCTCGACTGGATGGTGATGGCGCTCGCGGGCCGCGCCGCGGAGGAGCTCGTCTTCGGGCGCGTCACGAACGGCGCCGCCAATGACCTGGAGAAGGTGACGCAGATCGCCCGCGCGATGGTCTTCGAGTGGGGCATGGGCGATGCAGTCACGTCGCGCACGATGCGGGCAGACAACTACGCGCTGTCCGAGGAGACCAAGCGGCTGCGTGACACCGAGCAGGCGCGCCTGACCGACCATGCGTACGTCGAGGCACAACGGCTGCTCGCCGAGCACCGTGGCGCGCTCGACCGGATCGCAGCGGCACTGCTCGAGAAGGAGACGCTCGCGCGTGAGGAACTGGCCGAGCTGTTTGCCGGCGTCGAGCCTGATTCGCACTCGTCCGACGCGGTCGGGGTCGTTCGCGCGCTCGGCGCTTACCCCGCCCGGTAGCGTTCGCGGGCGAGTGGCCCTGAACGTCCATCACGTCGGGATCGCCGTGGCCGACCTCGACGGGTCGATCGAGCGGTACACCGAGCTCTTCGGCGCGACCGTCGAGCACCGCGAGACCGTCGAGGAGCAGGGCGTCGAGGCGGCGTCTCTCCGCGTCGGCAGCTCGCGGATCGAATTGCTCCACGCGCTTGGTCCGGAAACGCCGGTGGGGAAGTTCCTCGCGAAGCGCGGCCCCGGCCTGCATCACGTCGCCTACGAGGTCGCGGATCTTGCCGCGGAGCTCGAGCGTCTCCTTGCGTCCGGGGTGCAGCTGATCGACGAAACGCCCCGGCGCGGGATGTTCGGCCTGCAGGTGGCGTTCGTCCACCCCGATGCGACCGGCGGCGTTCTGGCAGAGTTCGTGAGTGATGACTCCCACTGATCGCATCCGGATCGAGATCGCCCTCGACGGCCAGCAGGTCCTGTCGGTGCTCGTCCCCGCCCAGACCGCCGACGACCTCGACCGTGCCCTGGCCGGCGAGCACGACTCTGCGTACTCCTTCGAAGCCGAAGACGGCCGCTACACCGTCCTGCTGCGGCGGGTGGTCTACGTGAAGCGCTTCGCCCGCGAAAGCCGCGTCGGCTTCGGGGCCGTCGCCTAAGAGGGCTACGCGCCTCGCTCGCCGGGGCACCTGATTGACGACGATGAGCGAGGTTCAGCCGACGAGGAAGGAGAGCGAGGCGAGGCGCGTCCGCGGCCTCGTCGATCGTGCTCAGCAGGGCGATCGCGTTGCGCTCGAAGAGCTCTACCTGATCCACTTCGACCGGATCTACGGCTACCTCCACGTCAGCGTGGGCAACCGGCACGACGCCGAGGACCTGACGACGCAGACGTTCCTGAAGATGCTCGAGTCGATCGGGAAGTTCCGCTGGCAGTCGGCGCCGTTCTCGGCGTGGCTCTTCCGCATCGCCCACAACCTCGCCATGGACCATTTCCGCGCGACCAAACGCTGGCAGCCCGAGGCGGAGGTGCCGGAGCCTGAGCCGGACGAGGCGACCTCCGCAGAGGCTGGAGCGCTCGAGGCGATCGGCCGCAAGTCGATGCTCGAGCTGATCGATGACCTTTCGCCGGAGCAGCAGCAGGTCTTGACTCTGAAGTTCGTCTTCAACTTCGCGAACGCCGAGGCGGCGACAATCCTCGACAAGACCGAAGGGGCGATCAAGTCGCTCCAGCATCGCGCGCTCGTCTCGCTGCAGAAGCAGATCGAGAAGCGCGAAGCAGGGAACTAGCCAGCTACCCTCAGCCGCGTGGCACTCGAGGTCGGCATCGTCGGCCCGTCGGGCAGCGGGAAGACGTCGCTCTTCACCGCGCTCACCAAGACGGGGGGCGGCGAATACGGGAAGACGAACGTCGGCATGGCGCCGATCGCCGACGAGCGGCTCGCGGCGCTCGCCGCGGTCGTGAAGGCTCGCAAGATCACACCCGCGACGATCCGCGTCCAGGACGTTCCCGGCTCGGGCGCCGCACAGCTCGGGAATCTCCGGCAGGTCGACGCGCTGCTCGTCGTGCTGCGCGGCTTCGGTGCGGACGCGACGCCGGACGACGACCTCGAGACGTTCAAGCTCGAGTTGCTTGTCGCCGACCGCGACCACGTCGAGCGCCGGCTGGAACGTGTCGAGAAGCAGGCGAAGTCCGGTGACGCGAAGATCCGCGCCGAGCTCGAGGAACTGAGGAAGGTGCTCGCGCACGTCGACGGCGGGGGTGAGCTCGCGGACTACCACGGCGAGCTGCCGGGCGAGCTCGAGCCGCTGACGACCAAGCCGCTGCTCGCGATCGTCAACGGCACCGCCGGTATCGACCTGAAGCTCGAGGCCGAGCTGGCCGAGCTGCCGGACGAGGAGGCCGCTGCATTCCGCGACGGCAGCGCGTCGGCGCTCGACGAGATCGCCGGCCGCCTCGCGAAGGCACTCGACCTGATCACGTTCTTCACAGCGGGCGAGCAGGACACGCGGGCGTGGACACTGCGTAACGGCCAGTCGGCGCTCGACGCGGCCGGGGCGATCCACACGGACATCGCGAGGGGCTTCATTCGCTGCGAGGTCGTCAACTGGCGCGATCTCGTCGAGCTCGGCTCGCACGCCGAGGTCGCGAAGCACGGGAAGCAAGGGCTCGAGGGAAAGACCTACGTCGTCAAGGACGGCGATGTGCTGAACATTCGCTTCAACGTCTAGGGCCTCGTTGTGGTGTCACACTCAGGCGTGCGGACGCTGGCGCAGGCCACTCGCTATGCCCGTATGCACCCGGCGCGGTCCTGTGTCCCCATCGGTGGGCGCCCCCGGTAGCGTGCTCTGGGATGGTTGCCGTTCGGGACTTTGCCGACGAGATCGAGGGCTACGCGTACCTCCCGCGCATGTTCGACAAGGCGCGGGCGCGGCTGAGCGGCGACACCGATGCGCCGCCGTTCGGTTGCCCGCTCGACCACACCTGCATGGCGCGCCTGCGGGTCTACCCCGAGGACGTGCTCGAGCTGGTCAGCGGGAACGGCGATGACGACCGGGCGATCCTCGCCGGTCTACGTGAGCACGGCATTCCTCCGGCAACGGAAGCGTGGTTCGACGCGCGCGCTACCGAGGACGAGCTTCTAACGGGGGTCTACCTCAAGGTTCGCCCGCGCGAACTGCTCGAAGAGCTGCGGCCGCGGCCGGGTCAGCGCGTGGTCGCTGTCGAGGAGGGCGAAGCGTTGTTCTTCCTCGGCGGCCGTCAGATGCGGATCGTCCGCTCCGGTGAGGTGGTGCGCGTGCCACCGGAGCTGCCCCATCGGATCGAGGACATCGGCGAGCGGCCACTGCGCCTCGACTGGCTGACGGGCGATGCTGGCACGTCACCGGGGATTGTGCCGTGAGATCGGGGTCGAGTCTCACGACGACGATTGTGGGAGCCCGCTCAGATTCGGTTCGTCAGCGTGAGATCTGACCCGCTTTCAAGTCAGCGCCCCGCTCTCGGCTAGATGAGCAGTGAGCATCGTGTCCGGACTCTGTCCCGGGAAGAACTCGACCTCCCACCAAGCGAGACCTCGGCGCGATTCATCCCCTCAAAGCCAGGGACGTCGCGACTGCGAGGCTCTCGGAGTGGCGGCATGCCTCCTGGTGGTTCGTAGCCGGTCCATCCGCGCCGCCACCCGCGCTCATGTGACATTCCCGAACTCGATGTCATTCTCGGTGTGCGGCAGCGTCCGGTAGCTCACGCGGTCACTACGACCAAGCCGAGTACGACCGCCAGCTCCAGCACGGCATCGCCTCGGCCATCTAGCGCATCTCAGGGGCCATTGGAAAACGCTGGCCCAGGCGAGCCTTACCCCGGAGCGTCGCATATGCTCGCCGCTTCAGGAGGCCGACGGCGAAGGAGCTTGCGATGTGGGCACGTGTGGCGAAGTTCGAGGGTGATCCCGGAGATATCGACGCGAGGGTCAAGAAACTCCGCGATGCTCTCGATTCGGGCGATCTGCCGTTCGACCTCGGGGACGCGAAATTCCTCCTGCTCGTCGATCGCGAGTCGGGCGGAACGCTCGGGGTGACGCTGTTCGAGAGTGAGGAGGCGTTACTCAAGGGCCACGAGGCGATGAATGCGGGGCCTGGCAACGCAGGCAGCCGCGCCTCGGTTGAGTTCTACGAGGTGGCGATCCACACGCTCTAGCTCGGAGATCATTCCCCAACGCTGGCCCATACGATCACGCTGTCGCTTGACACTCCGTAGCGTTGCCCCGATGTCGAGGATCTTAGTGACCGGCATGTCGGGGACGGGCAAGTCGTCGGCGCTCGCCGAACTTGGCCGACGCGGCTATCGCGTCGTAGATACCGATGATCCGGGCTGGCGCGAGTATCGCGAGTATGTTGAGTCCTTCGACGAGGTGCGCCGCGGGGAGTGGCTCTGGGTCGAGGAAAGGATCACCGGGCTGCTGGACTCCGATGATGGTCGCTCGCTCTTCGTTCAAGGGTGCGTGAGGAACCAGTCGAAGTTCTACGACCGTTTCAACGCGGTCGTCCTGCTCAGCGCCCCTGCTGACGTGATCCTTGACCGGATCGCGCGCCGAACGACGAACAACTACGGGAAGACTCCAGTGGAACGAGCGATGATCTTGGATGACCTCGCTACGGTCGAGCCGCTGCTCAGAGCAAGCTGCACGCATGAGCTGGATGCCAGCCGACCGCTCGATGAAGTGGTCGCCGACTTGATCGCGATCGCTTCGCGCCCGATGACGACGTCCTAGGCCCCCGCTTCCGAGGGCTATTCCGGAACTCAATGGCATCTTGAGCTCGTGCTGTCCGGTTCGAGTTTGAGAGTTCCGGTTCCGCCGCCGCGTGATAGCAAGTGGGAATGCTCTTCGTCGGTGCGGCGGCCGCGCTACTCGCGTCGTCCCTCTTCAACCTCGGCCTCGCGCTCCAAGCCCTCGAAGCACGCAAGGCACCGAAGACCCTCGGCCTTCACGTCGGGCTTCTCTGGCGCCTCCTGCGGCGACCGCGCTGGCTACTGGGACAGGTGCTCGGCACGGTCGGCATCGCACCCCAGGTCTACGCGCTCTCGCTTGCGCCGTTCGTCATCGTGCAGCCGCTGCTCGCGGTCGGCCTGATCCTGTTGCTGGCGATCGGCGCCCGTGTGTTCAACGAGACAGTAGGTGTGATCGGGATAGCGGGCGTGCTCGCAATCATCGGCGGCGTCGGGCTCGTCGCCTGGGGGGCACCCGCACACGCCGAGCACCATCGCGGTGCTCTCGCGGTGCTCGCGGTGTCAGCAGTTCTGACGGCGCTCTCGATCCTGCCGTTCGTGCTGAAGCACACCCGGTGGGACAGCACGACGGTGGTAATGGTCGCGTGCGGGGCGGGGTTCGCGGGGACGAATATCGCGACGAAGCTCCTGAGCGACGACGTCGGTCTGCGGCATTGGACGCAGGCCGTCCTTTGGGGCGTGCTCGGCCTCGCGCTCGGCGTTGCGGCGACGATCACGGGCATGACCGCGTTCCAGCGGCGCCGCGCGACCATCGTCGTTCCTTTGACGACCTCCGTGCAGACGTTCCTGCCCCTGCTCCTCGAGCCGCTCTTCCTCACCGAGCGCTGGTCGTCGGCCGAGTATGACGGCGCTCCGATCGTGGCCGGTGTCGTCGTTGCGCTGGTTGGCACCGTCTTGATCACGCGCACGGACGCGGTCGCTCAACTCGCCGCCGGCGCCCAGTCGTAGCGGCCGCCCAGCGCGGCTCGCCCCTTCTCGCCCTCACCACCTGCAGGCATTCACCCAATCCACGACGGGTCTAGCTCCGGCTGACGAGGTTGAGAATGTTGCCGTCGGGGTCCTTGAACCAGGACGCGCGAAGCCCGCCGATCGTGTGGACATCGCCTGTGCGTTCGACGCCGGGGAGGTCGTACTGTTCGAAGGTGATGCCCTTGTCCTTCAAGGCTGCAATCTCTTGCTCGATGTCCTCGACTTGCCAGGATGCCGCGGTGGCCTCGTTCGTGCCGGCGAAGCTCGACTCGTACACGAGAAGCCGGCTGCCCCCCGCGCAGGAATAGAGCACCCCGCCCGGCTCTTCGACCTCTGCCTCGGACAAGCCGAGCGTCCCTCCGTAGAACTCCTTGCCACGGTCGAGCTCTTTGACCGCGACAACCGCGACGACTGGCGAGTTGCTGAGCATTGCGAACCTCCACTAGTTGGTTCCGACTCGCCAAGTGTCCGACCTTTGCGGGGTGCCGTCAACTCGCCGCGCAGGATCGACACCACTTGCACCCGAACGATTCTCGAGTCGCGGGTTCACGGCCGGGCCGCTCCTTGGCCAGTCACAGCTCGAGTCGAGTGGCCGATCGTTTGGATCTGGCAACGTCGCCGTGTAGCGTCGTCTCGTGGCTACGTTGAACGCGATCGGCATCGCAGTCTCGGATCTGCGCCGCTCGATCGACTTCTACCGGCTGCTTGGGGCCGATCTTCCAGAGGATCCGGCAGAGGGTCACGTCGAGGCGACGATGCCGAACGGGATGCGGCTGATGTTCGACGCGGAGGAGGTCATCCGGAGCTTCAGCCCCAACTGGACGCGTGCGACCGGCAACCAGGTGTCGCTCGCGTTTGAATGCGCAAGCCCCGCCGAAGTCGACGAGGTGTATGCGCGGGTCATCGCGGCGGGTTTCGAAGGCGAGCAGGAACCGTGGGACGCGGATTGGGGCCAGCGGTACGCGTTGCTCGGCGACCCCGACGGTGTGCGGGTCAACCTGTACGCACGACTCACCTGATCGAGCCCTTGTCGGTCCTGGCCGGCGCGTCTTCAGACGCGGAGCCTGGATCCTGCGAGAGGCTGCCATTCTGGGATACTCGCCAGGATGATCCCTGAGGACCTGCGCCTGCTCGAGACGGTCGGCGCCGAGGCGGAAGTCGCTGCCGGGCAGGTCTTGATCGAGCGTGGGCAGAACGGCGCCGGCCTCTACGTGATCGTCGAGGGCACGGTCGCGGTTGAGGCGCCGGAAGGGACGCGAGAGCTCGGACCGGGGGCCTTCATCGGCGAGCGCGCCCTGCTCTCTCTCGACGGAAAGCGAACAGCACGCGTGCGGGCGACGACCGACGTCCGCGTGCTCGCCGTCGGCCGCACCGAGTTCGAGCGGCTTTGCGCCGGCGATCCCGCTTTCGCGCGGCGCATCGGCGGTGAGCTAGAGTCCGGGCATGCTTCGTAGTCTTTGGAACAAGCTCGTCGGGCACGAGGAGCGTGCCGCCGAGCGGCGTGAGACCGAGCTGGAGCAGATGAGCCCGGCGGAGCGCCGCTTCTCGACCGAGAGCGTCGACGACATCGCCGCGGACCAAGTCGCCGGCGAGCATCTCGGCGGCGTCGATTCCGCTTCGGGCCTCGGCGGGAACGAAACGCCTCCGCGCTGAGTCGCGCTCAGACGGAGATCAGCGCGACGCCGGCGAGCGTCAGCACGATCCCTGCGCGCTGCATCGGAGCGACACGCTCGCGGAGAACGGCGGCTGCGAGCAGCACGGTCACGACCGGGTAGAGGGAAGCAAGCACGGCGGTCAAACTGACGAGCCCGTGGCCGGACGACGCTGCGAACAGCACGTTCCCGATCGTGTCGCCGATGCCAACCGCGACGACGATCGTCAGGTCGCGTGGTGTGAGCCGCAGAGAGGGCCTCCGCGCGGCGACCGCCCCGGCGACGATCACCAGCGCGGTCGTCCGGAAGACGAGCGAGGCCCACCAGAAGTCGACCTTGCCGGCGGCGTGCATCCACGGGAAGTAGAAGCCGAACCCGAGCGCGGCGAGGAGCGCCAGACCGACACCCGCCGCAACGCGGCGCTGCCCCTCATGGTGCTCGACCGAGGCGAGGCCGACCCCGAGGAGCGCGCAGGCGATGCCGGCGATCTGCGCGGGCGATGGGTTGTCGCCCGTCGCGATGCCGAAGACGACCGGGATGACGGCGGAGACGCCGGCGATCGGTGCGACGACGCTCATCGCGCCGGTTGCCATCCCCCGGTAGTACGCGAAGAGCCCGAGCATTCCACCGAACGACGCACAGATCGCGAACAGCACCGCCCAGCCTGCAGGCCCGTCGCCGCGGATCGCGATCGCGAGCACGAGCGCAAGCACACCGCCGACCTGCGCCCAGAAGAGGACGCGCAGGATTCCGAGCGCCCGGCTGATCAGCGGACCGACGAAGTCGGCGATGCCCCACGCGAGGCTCGCGCCGAGCGCGAGCAGAAGCGGGGTCAATCGACCCGGCGGGTCTGTGCGACCGCGTCGAGTTGGTTCGCGTGGTACAGCACCGCCGCCTCCGCGGTGCGCGCTCCGCGCACGTCGTGGTGCACCGCGACGCAGTGCAAGAGCTCTGCCAGCTGGCCGGAGGTGAGCCCCGCAGCGCGCTCCTCGATCACGCGCAGGCCGAGGTGCACGTGGCCGAGCAGACGGCCCTCGTCGGTGACGGCGAACGCAGGGCCGCGGCCGAGCTCGATCGTTCGGCCGACGTCGTGCAGGAGGGCCGCCGCGAGCAGCAGGTCGGGACGAAGGCGCGGATGGAGCTGCGACGTCTCGCGGCAAAGTGTCGCGACGCCGACCGTGTGCTCGAGCAGTCCGCCCGCGTAGGAGTGGTGGTCGCCGGCGGTCGCCGGAAACGCGCCGAGCTCGCAGTCCGCGAGGACCGCCCGCACCGTCGCCGTCAAGCCAGGATGGGTGACGTCGGCGACCAGGAACTCGAGGAACCCCGCAAGCTCGTTTTCGTCCCGGCGCATCGACGGCGTCAGCGAGGCTGGATCGACGTCCGCCGCCTCCAGCGTGCGCACGTCGAGCTGCAGCCGGTCGCGGAACTTCTCCACGCGGCCGAGCACACGCACGGCATCGCCTTCGCCGAAGCGCCCGTCGAGAAGCTCCACGTCCTTCCAGACGCGCGCCTCGATCGTCCCCGTCGAGTCGACAAGCTCCAGTGCGAGGTACGTCGCGCCCGACTTGGTGCGAAGCTTGCGCTTCAGGCGCACCGCGTAGATGCCCTCGACGACCCGGTCCTCTGTCAGCTCCGCGATCGTCATGGCAGGAGCCTAGCTCCGCGTCCAGATGCGAAAGCCCTCCTCATCGCGGCCGTCACCGACCTCCTCGAGCACGGCCGCGGCCTCCTTGCGACGCCAGCCGAGCGCGCCGCCGAGGTCGGCGGCCGTGAGCTCGCCCGTCCGGTCGAGCACGAGGCGGGCCAGATCGCGCCGTGCCTCCTCCCGGGACGGCCTTTCTTGCGGCAGCGGCCACTTCCGCTCGACCAGTTCGTGCGCGAGCGCTCCCCAGGGGCCGTCCTGCTCCACCAGATGCGAGTTCGTGAGCACAAGCGTGTGATGCAGCGACGCGATCGCCTTGTCGACCTCCTTCTTGACGAGGCCCGTCGCCTCTCGCAGCTGCGGGCCGGTCAGCGGCCCGGCGGCGCGGATCGTCTCTGCAACCTGCAGCTCGGTGCCCTCAGGCGGTTCGCCGTTGGCGGCAACGAGCGTCGGCACGAGTCGCGGCGCCACGCACGTCGCCACCCTTGCGAGGTGCTTGCCGACGCAAACGAGCCCCGCCGCCGGCAACTCGTCCTTGGCGCCCCAGAGGAACCCCATCTCCTCGCTCCAGCGCACGAACGTCCCGTCTGGCTCGCGAATCGCCCAGTTGCGCTCCGGGCTGCCATTCACCTGCTCCCAGAGCGACGGCAGCACCACGTCCGCCTTCGGCAGGAGCAGCGCGAGGCCGACCTCGTCGACGAAGGCTGCTGCTTCCTCCAGCGTGCGCACCACGATCTCTAGTCTGCAGGAGTGCCGACCGTCAGGCCATTTCGCGCACTGCGCTACGACCCGGCGGTCGCAGGCCCGCTCGAGCAGCTCGTCGCGCCACCCTACGACGTGATCTCCGACGCGCAACGGCTCGAGTACCTCGCGCGCAGCCCGTACAACGTCGTTCACCTGACGCTGCCCGACTCCGAGCACGAGGCGGCCCGCGACCTGGCCGACTGGCGCGAGCGGGGCGTGCTCGCCCAGGCGCCCGACGGGTACTGGTGGGTCGCCCAGGACTACACCGGTCCCGACGGGGTCGCGCGCACCCGCGAGGGCGTCGCCGCGTCCGTGCCCGCAGTTCCCTACGAGGACGGCCAGATCCTGCCACACGAGCGCACGCATGCCGGCCCGAAGGAGGGGCGCCTCCGTCTCCTGCGCGCGACGAGGACACAACTCGAGCCGATCTTCCTGATCTACGACGCCGATCCCCTGTTCGAGCGGCCGGCGGGCGAACCTGCCACCGACGTCACCGAAGGCGGCGTCCGGACGCGCATGTGGCCGATCCAAGCCGACGAGCTCGAGGTGGGCACGCCGCTCCTGATCGCCGACGGCCATCACCGCTACGAGACTGCGCTCGCCTACCGGCTCGAGCATCCGGAGGCGACGCACACGTTCGCGATCCTGGTCTCGTCGCGCGCACCTGGGCTCGAGATCTTCCCGACCCACCGAGTCGTGCAGCAGGTCGGCGAGGTGCCCGGCGAGCGGGTCGAGGCGCCCGACGGTGGCGTGACGCTGTATCGCGACGGGATGTTCACGCGCATCGCGACGGACGACGACTTCGGTCCCCGCGTCGTCGAGTCGCTCGCGCCCGAGGGGGTCTCGTACACCGCGTCTGCCGACGAAGCAGTCGCCACGGTCGACCGTGGCCAGGCCACGGCCGCGTTCCTACTCGAGCCGGTCACCGTCGAGCAGGTCGCGCGCTTCGCGCACGCCGGCGAGACGATGCCGCAGAAGTCGACGTTCTTCTTCCCGAAGCTCACCTCCGGACTGTTGTTTTTCGAAATTGGCTGAGGACTGGTTGCAGCTGTGTCGCGCCGCACGCGACGACGTCGCGCGCGTGCTCGAGGAGCTGCCCGGCCGGGCCGAGCGCGAGCCGGTGGTCGGGCATGGTGAAGGCGGCGACGACACCACGGCGATCGACGCCGCCGCCGAGAAGGTGATCCTCGAGCGCTTTCGCGGCGAGGACGTGACGCTCGTCAGCGAGGAGGTCGGCGTGCTCGGCAACGGGCGCTTCACGGTCGTCGTCGACCCGATCGACGGCTCGCTGAATGCGAAGCGCGGGATCCCGTTCTTCTCGATCTCGATCGCCGTCGCCGACGGGAACACGATGGACGATGTGCTCTTCGGATACGTCTACGACTTCGGCACCGGCGAGGAGTGGACCGCCTGGCGCGGGGGCGGTGCGTTCCTGAACGATACGCCGCTGACCGAGCTGCCGAAGGACGAGCTCGAGATCCTCTCGTTCGAGGCGACGACGACCGCGTACGTCTCTGAGAACGCCGCGTGCTTCGACGGGGTGGCGCACCGGCTGCGCATCATGGGGTCGCTCGCGATCACGCTCTGCCATCTCGCCGCCGGTCGGGTCGACGGCGTTGTCTCACTCAAGGGAGCACGGTCGGTCGACATCGCGGCCGCGCAGTTGCTCGTGCGCGAGCGGGGGCTCTCGATCGAGCTTCCCGAGGCGCCGCCGTTCGGAGCGGCCCCTCTCGACCTCGTCGCGCGTTCGCGTGTCGTCGCAGCCTTGAACGCGGAGCTCTCCGGCCGGCTGTCGGCTGCGCTGCTCGGCTGAGGCGGTACCCTCGAACCGTGCCCACCCGCGAGGAGATCCTGGCAGCGCTCGGCCGTGTGATCGACCCCGAGCTGCGCCGCCCGGTCACCGAGCTGGACATGGTCCGGGAGGTCACGATCGAAGGGTCGGAGGTCTTGGTCACGATCGCGCTGACCGTCGTCGGCTGCCCGCTCCGCTCGAGCTTTGAGGATCAGGTCGCCGAGCACGTCGGCTCGCTGCCCGGCGTCTCGAAGGTCACCCTCCAGTTCGACGTCATGTCACCCGACGAACGCGCGGCCCTGACGACGAAGCTGCGCGGCGGCGTCGAGTCGAAGGGCATCCGGCTCTCCCCGAAGACCCGCGTGCTCGCCGTCGCCTCGGGCAAGGGCGGAGTCGGCAAGTCGTCGTTGACCGTGAATCTCGCCGCGGCGCTTGCGGCGCTGGGACGCGAGGTCGGCGTCCTCGACGCCGACATCTACGGGCACTCGATCCCGCACATGCTCGGCGTGGCGCAGAAGCCCGTGGTCGTCGACGAGATGATCGTGCCGCCGGTCGCGCACGACCTGCGGTTGATGTCGATCGGGTTCTTCCTGGACGACAACCAGCCGGTGATGTGGCGCGGGCCGATGTTGCACCGCGCCCTCGAGCAGTTCCTGCAGGATGTGCACTGGGGTGAGCTCGACGTCCTCGTCGTCGACATGCCGCCCGGGACGGGCGACGTCTCGATCTCGCTCGGGCAGCTGCTGCCGCGGGCGGAGGTGGTGATCGTGACGACGCCCCAGCCGCTCGCGCAGGAGGTAGCGTCGCGTGCCGCGGTCATGGCGCAGAAGACCGGCATGCGGGTCGTCGGGGTGATCGAGAACATGACGTCGGAGATCTTCGGCGCGGGCGGAGGCGCCAACCTCGCGGCCGAGCTCGGCGTGCCGATGTTGGGCAGTGTTCCACTCGACGCACGCTTGCGCGAGGCAGCAGACGCCGGCGTCCCGCTGGTCGTGAGCGATCCCGACTGCGAGCCCGCACGGGCGATCACCGAGCTTGCGCGGGCGATCGACGAGAGCCGTGCGGGCGGATTCACGAGCACGCTCCCGCTGGTCTCGTAACGCCGGCGTCATGGCGGCGGCTGCGTTCTTCGATCTCGACCGCACCGTGATCCGCCGTTCGTCCGTGCTCGCGCTGGCCGGCTCGTTCAGGCGCCGCGGCCTCATCTCTCGGCTGGACCTCGTCAAGTCGGCGTTCTGGCAGGCACTCTTCATTGCGCGTGGAGCGAGCGCCGAACGTGTTCGCGCCGCCGCCGAGGACGGGATGAAGATCCTCGCGGGCTTCTCGGTCGCCGACATGCGGAGTCTCGTCGGCGACTCGATGGAGCCGGTCCTGCGGCCCCTCGTCTACGACGAGCCTTTGCATCTCCTGCGCCGCCACCGCGAGCGCGGCGAGAAGGTGTTCATCGTCTCGGCCACGCTGCAGGAGATCGTCGAGCACATCGCCGGCGACCTCGGCTTCGACGGCGCCATCGGCTCGACGTGCGAGGTTGTCGACGGCGTCTACACGGGCCGTTCACTGCGGGCTGCGCACGGCGAGGGCAAGGCAGCAGCCGTGCGCGAGCTCGCCGCCGCCGAGGGCTTCGATCTGGCGGAGTGCACCGCCTACTCGGATTCCTACAGCGACGTGCCGTTCCTCGAGGCCGTCGGTCATCCCGTCGCCGTCAACCCGGACCGCAAGCTGCGGCGGATCGCGCGCGCTCGAGGGTGGCCGGTGATGGACTTTGCGGCCTGATGAGGCGCGGCCGCGCCTGGCCGCGCTCGGCTTTCGCCCAACGGATGTCGAGACGCTCGCCGCCCACTTCCTCTCCGCGGAGGCGCACGGCCAGGCAAGTCACGGGCTCGCGCGGATCGAATGGCTCGAGTCGTGGCCCGAGCTCGATCCGGCGGCGCGCCCGCGCCGCCTGGTCTCGGAGCCGGGGTACGAGCGGTGGGACGGGGCAGGCGCGCTCGGCTACCTGACGCTCGCCGCCGTGGTCGCCGCTCAGCTCGACTCGCCGCCTGCTCGCTCGCGCCTCGTCGTCTGCACGCGCACGTTCCCCACCGGCACGCTCGGCTACTGGGTGCGGCAGCTCGCCGAGGGAGGCCTCGTCGCGCTGCTGACCGCCACGTCGCCGCGACGGCTGTCGTCCCCCACAGGTGGCGACCCTCTGACCGGGACCAACCCGCTGGCGATCGCGATCCCGTCCGGCGACGGCGCTCCGATCGTCTCGGACGTCTCGATGGGGGCGGTCACGCACGGCGACGTCCTCGCAGGGCGCGCGAAGCCGGAGGAGCTCGTGCCGTTCGGCGGCCCTCAGGCACACAAGGCCTTCGCGCTCGCGGTCGGGCTGCAGCTCCTCGTCGACGCGCTCGTCCCGGAGGAGGGGCTCGGCGCGGTCTTGCTCGTGGCGCGGCCGGAAGCGGATCCGGCACCGGCGTTCCGAGAACTGGCGGCGGGGGTACGGTTGCCCGGTGACCGTGCCCGGTGAACGCCTGCGTCGCCTCCTGCGCGGCGGGAGCGACGGCAACGAGCGCCTGACGGCGGCCACGGCGGTCGTCCTTCTCGTCCTGCTCGCCGCCGAGGGGCTGACCCTGGTGGCGATCCGGCAGCTCCTGCTGCCGCACGTCTTCCTCGGCTTCCTGCTCATCCCACCGGTGCTGCTCAAGCTCGCGAGCACGGGCTGGCGGATGACGAGCTACTACCGCGGCACCGAGGAGTACGTGCGCCGGGGTCCGCCGGCGTTCTTGCTGCGCGTCCTCGTTGCGCCCCTCGTCGTCGCCTCGACGGTGGCCCTCTTTGCGACGGGCATCGTGGTCGTCGCGCTCGGACAGCGCGGCCTTCTGCTCGGCCTCCACAAGGCGAGCTTCATCGTCTGGTTCGGCGCGATGTCGGTGCACGTGCTCGCGCACCTCCTCGAGCTGCCACGGCTCGTCACGGTCGACTGGTGGCGCCGCGACCGGCTCGCCGGTCGCCGTGCGCGACAGTTCCTGCTCGCGGGCGCCCTCGTCGCCGGCCTGATCGCCGGGATCGCTTCGATCCCGCTCGCCGACCACTGGCAGGACCGGACGACGAACGTCGTCGGTCTCGACGATCGCTAGGGAAAGCCCGGTTCGCCCCGGATCGCGGCGAAGTCGGAGTCGCGTTGTGCGTACGCGGCCCACTTCGAGTCGAGTTCGACGGCACGCTGCAGGTGCAGCAGCGCATCGAGATGCCGCCCACCCCGCGCCTCCATGCAGGCGAGGTTGTAGAGGAGCGCCGGATGGTCGGGCCGCTTCCTGAGCGCCTCCTCGTGGATGCGGACCGCTTCGTCCCAGTCCTCACGGTTCGCGGCAGGAACGGCGGCGAACATCGCCTCCCAGGCCGAGATCTCGTACGGCGCCCCGGGCTTGCCCCCGAGGGCGAGCACGACGGTGTCCTCGTCGACCGCGACCGCGCCGCGCTGCAGGGACGGATCGCTCACGAAGACCAGCTCTCCGGCGCCAAGCTCGTGCTCGTTCCCGTCGACGGTGAAGCGCGCGCGCCCGCGCAGGACGAGGTAGATCTCCTCGTGGCCGAGCTGGCTCTCGGTGTGCGTCTCGACGATCGGCGAGCCGGCCTCGAGCGCGGTGTAGGCGTTGACGCCGAAGGCGCGGATGTCGAACCGGCGGCGAACCGGCCGCCAGACGAAGCCGTCGGATATCTCGATGCGGTCGAGCTCGTCGATGTGCGCCCAGCTCACGCTGTCAGCTCCGCATACCGCGTGTCCTCGCGCAGCGAGACCAGGTCGTCGTCATCGGCGGCGTACTCGAGCACGTCGCGGTTCAACGCGACGGCGCGACGCAGATAGTCGAAGGCAGCATCAGCATCGCCCGCGAGCGCCTCGACGCACGCGGCGTTGTAGCTGCCCTGCCAGGCGTCCGGTTCGCGCGCGAGCGCCTCCTGCATCGTCTCGCGGGCCCGGGCCGCGTCCCCGTTCCGCAGGAACGAGAACGCGACGTAGAAGTCCTCCCAGCCCGACGGCGTGAAGGCTTCGCCGGCCTTGGCGCCGACCGCGAGCACGATCGTCCCCGCCTCGAGCGCTGTCGCCGTGCGAAAGGTCCCGGGCCGCGCGTGCACGAGCGTTCCCGGCACCGCCGCGAACGTCTCCTCGCCGAGCGTGAACTCCGCCGCGCCGCGAACGACGACGTAGAGCTCCTCGTCTCCGTTCGGCTCGCGGTGCGGCTCGATCACCCGGTCGCCGGCCTGCTCTGCCTCCCAGGCGTTGACGCCGAAGGGACGGACGCCGATGCGCCGGCGCAGCGGCCTCAGGAGGAGCGTGCCGTCGGTCGACCTGTGCCGGTCGAGGTCGTCCAGCGAGAGGATCTGGTAGCCGGGAGCGCTGCTCATCGCGCGCGCAGCTCCGCAAGCACGACCGGGTCGACGCGCTCGACGCCGTCGACGCGCTCCTCGAGGTTCTCCGTCCCGGCCCAATCGCCAAACGCGCGCTCCAGCAGGCCGTCGTAGCCGAGGGCCTGGAGGCGCTGGACGAGCTCCGCCCGCAACGCGTCGTCGACTTCGACCCACGCCTCGCGCGGCGTGCGGCCGAAGAGCAGTGAATGAAGCCCGTTCAGACGCGCGAGCTCGGCGACCGGCCGCTCGTGATCGTCCACCCGCAGATCGACGAGAATGTCGCTGAGACGGCCGTAGCCGCCTTCGCGCTCCACGACGAGGAGCGCAGCCGACTGCTGGCCGCGCCGGTCCCCGCCGGCCGCCTGGGCCGCCGCGAGGCATTCGAGCAGGCGCTCGGCCAGCGGCCGCCCCGCGGTGGCGCCGAACGCCGTCGCGAGCGCCGCAACCGTCTCTGCGCCGACGAGGATGTTCCCCTGGGCGGCGAAGCACGGCCCCGTGAGGCCGCCCGCCCAGTCCATGCACTCGCCGCCCGTGAAGCTCGCGCTGCCCCCGCGCCCGTCGACCACGCCGAGCTGGCGCTGGTCGCGCTCGGCGTCGGCTGCCGTGAGCCTGTCGACCACCTCCTGCGCGCTCGACCCGCCGCGCAAGAGCGCGAGGCCGTCCGGTCCGTAGCGCGGGTTGGCATAGGCTTGAGTCGCGATCGCTCCGACGCCGGGCTCCGCCCAGGGGACGACCGAGCCGACCGCCAGGAACTTCGACTGGGTCGCGACGCCCCACTGGCCTGCGTCGAGGTCGCAGGCCGCGATCGAGTACGTCGCGACGACCGGGCTCCCCGCCCTAGCCATACGTCAGCTCGGTCAGATCGAGCTCGAGCAGCGCAGCGTCGGCGACGAGCGCGCTCGCGACCTCCGGCCGCGCGAGTGCCGCCTTGACCTCCTCCGCGCTGCTCGCTCGGATCACGACAGGACGGCCCTGCCTGTGCGCTGCCCGTAGAGCGTCGATGTCGATCGTGTCGAGCACCAGAGCGTCCGCAAGGTCCAGTTCCCCCTCGAGGGCGATCTCGGGGACGCGGCGACCGGTTGCTCCGAACCAGCGCTCTCTCACAGTTCGATCGTGTCCCCGGGCTCGATCCGCTCGACCTGCGCCTTGGTCAGCTCGGCGAGCGCGTCCGGCGTGCCGGTGAGGAGCGGGAACGTTCCCCAGTGCGACGGGACGCAGCGCGGGTTGCCGAGCAGTTCGAGCGCGACCGCCGCCTCTTCCGGGCCCATCGTGAACCAGTCGCCGATCGGCAGCACGACGAGGTCGGGCTCGTGGATGCGAGCGATCAACTGCATGTCGCCGAACACGCACGTGTCGCCGGCGAAGTAGATCGTCCGGCCCTCTTCGAGCCGAATCACGATCCCGCACGACTCGCCGAGGTACTCGCCCTCATCCGAGCTCGAGGAATGGAAGGCGTTGACGAGGCTGAAGCGGATGCCGTCGATCTCCTGCGAGCCGCCCTTGTTGATCCCCGGCAACTGGCCGACGTTGGCGCCCTGCTTGCCGAGCCAGCTCTTGACCTCGACCTGCGCGACGATCTGCGCGTCCGGCCAGCGCTGTGACAGGGACGGCGTCTCACCGGCATGGTCGCCGTGGCCGTGCGTGACGGCGATCATGTCGACGCGTTCGGGCTCCTTCTCCGAGTCCGGCGTCTTCGGGTTACCGGCCAGGAACGGGTCGACGTAGATGCGGTTTCCGCGATCGGAGTCGATGCGGAAGGCTGCGTGACCGAGCCAGGTGAGTGTCGCCATGCGAATCCTTTCGCGCGAGTTTGCGCGGTGAGCATAGAAGGACCGTCGGCCCCGAGAGCGAAGCTAACGACTCGTGGGACGTCGAGCGCTTCCGGCTCTGCTCGCGGTCGTTGCCGCGGTCGCCGACGCCCGTGGAGCGCATGGCCTGGCATTCGACGCGCTGTTCGCGGCGATCCCCTTCACAGCGGTCACCGCGCTCGTCTGCTTCGGGGAACACCTCGAGCATCGGGCAGGCTCGCTGTCCGGCCTCCAGTCGCTGCTCTGGGGCCTCTCGCTTGCCCTCCTCGTGCTCTCGTGCGCCGCCCGTTCGCCGGCGACCCAGACGCACACGCTGCCGCCGCTCGGCGCGTCGGCGCTCATTGCGTGTCTCGCGGTGTTCGGGCTCAAGCTCGCGCTCACAGGGCTCCCGTACCTGCGCCGCCTGGCGCTGCATCCCGCGAAGCCGTAGTTCAGAGCGGCAGCGCGGCCGCCGCCGACCGGGCCACGTCGATCAGCGGCTGGACGGCGAAGAACGAGCCGACCGTGACCGCGACGCAGATCAGCACGCCGAGCCCGAGCAGCAGCTCCCGCGGGGGCGACCCGCCTGCAGGCGCGAGCTGGAGCTCCGCGGCGTCGCGGAAGTACATCGCGCGCACGACCCCGAGGTAGTAGTAGGCCGAGATCATCGTCGCGATCACGCCGGCGACGATCAGCCACCAGAACCCATGGTTGTAAGCAGCGGCGAAGACGTAGAACTTGCCGATGAAGCCGCCGGTGAGCGGAAAGCCGAGCATCCCGAGCAGGAAGATCCACATCGAGACACCGAGCAGCGGCCGCTCCCAGCCGAAGCCGGCAAGGTTCTGCAGTGTCACCGGCACACCGAGCTCGCGCTCGCGCGCCGCGACCACCGCGAACGCGCCGAGGGACATCGCCGCGTATGGGATGAGGTAGTACATGAGCGCTCGCTCACCGAGGGGGCTCGCGGCGGCGACCGCGATCAACATGAACCCCGCGTGCGAGACGGACGAGTAGGCGAGGATCCGTTTCACGTTCCGCTGTACGAGCGCGGCGAGGTTGCCCCACGCGAGCGAGATGCAGGCGATCACCGCGATTGCGTAGCGCCAGAGGTGCTCGTCCTGTGGGAACGCGACTGCCAGCACGCGGTAGGTCACGACGAGCGCTGCGATCTTCGTGGCCGACGCCATGAACGCGGTCACGGGCGTCGGTGCGCCCTGGTAGACGTCCGGTGTCCACATGTGGAACGGCGCCGCCGACGCCTTGAACGCCAGCCCGACGAGGATCATCGCCAGCCCGACGACGAGCATCGAGGCGTGGCCGTGCCCGTAGCTCCCGATCTTGTCGAACGAGAGCTGGCCGGTCTCACCGTAGACCAGTGCAGAGCCGAAGAGCAGCGTCGCCGACCCGAATGCCCCGACGACGAGGTACTTGAGGCCTGCCTCGAGCGATCCGATCAGGTCGATGTCGATCGCCGTCAGCACGTAGAGCGCGATCGAGAACCACTCGAGCCCGAGGAAGAGCGTCATCAGGTTCGATGCCTGCACGAAGAAGGCCATTCCCGCACCGGCCGCCGTCAGCAGCGCGAAGTACTCGGCAATGTGCTCGTCGCGCAGCCGCTCGCGGTAGGAGACCAGCACCGCCACGGCGCCCGACCCGGCGATCAGCACCTGTGCCAGCGCCGCCCAGCGGTCGCGGAAGAGCGAATCGTGGACGATCGTGGTGGCGACAGGGCTTTTCACGTCCACTACGACCGCAAAGACGAACGCGGCGACGAAGCCTGCAAACCCCGTGCAGGCCGCCACGGCCCGGCGCGGCCCGGCCGGCACGAACACCGCGATCATCAGCAGCATGCCTGCTGCGATGAGCAACGCCAGCGACGGCGAGATCGCGAACCAGTCGACGTGCGGCTTGTCGATCACGGTGCGTACCTCGTCCACTGGCCGCTCTGACCGAGCGTCGTTGTGAGATAGCCGCCGGTGGGCGTGATCACCTGCGTCAGCGCGCGATTGCCGCCGAACGCATGGCCCGACACGAGGTTCGGCCACGCTGAGAGCCCGAGCAGGCAGAGGACGAGCGGCACGACGACGGCGAGCTCTCCGAGCCGCAGGTCGAGCGCCGCGTCCGTGACAGCCGGGCCGGGCTCCTGGTGCAGCACGCCCGAGATCGCCCGCAGCATGTACATCGCGGCCAGCACGATCCCCGCGGCCCCGATCACGGCCCACGCCCAGCCCTGCCGGAAGACGCCGGCCAGGATCAGGAACTCACCCGCGAACGACGTCGAGAGCGGCACCGCGAGCGCGATGATCCCGGTCGTCATCACCAGCGTGGCGAGCGCGGGCCGCCCACGCGCCATGCCCCCGAGCCGTGCGAACTCGCCGGTCGAGGTGCGCCGCTCGACCATGCCGGCGAGCAGGAAGAGCGCGGCGGAGACCAGCGCGTGGTTGACGATCTGCAGCACCGCGCCGTCAAAACCCAGGTCGTTGAAGGCGAAGAGCCCGAGCACGATCAGACCGGCCTGTGCGAGTGACGAGTACAGCACGACGCCGCGGAAGTCGGGGGCGCGGAACGCGAGCAGCGACCCGTAGACGAGCGAGATCGACGCGAGCACGAGCAGGACGTAGCGCCAGTCGTGGGCGACGGTCGGGAACGTCGGGATCACGATGCGCAGCAGCCCGTAGAGGCCGGCCTTGCCGACCACGCCCGAGAGCACCGCCGACACCTCGGGCGGAGACTCGCGGTAGGTGATCGGCAGCCAGCCGTGCAACGGGAACAGCGGCGATTTGATGGCGAACGCGACGACGAAGCCCAGGAAGAGCCACGTCGACGAGCTCGTGCCCATCTTGGTCAGGTCGAAGGTCCCCTGCTGGAGGCCGAGCACGACGATCGCGGCGAGCATCAGCAGCGAGCCCACGACCGTGTAGACGACGAAGGTGATCGTCGCGCGCATGCGGTTCGAGCCGCCCCAGACGCCGATCAGGATGTAGAGCGGGATCAGCATCGCCTCGAAGAAGGCGTAGAAGAGCAGCAGGTCCTGTGCGGTGAAGACGCCGACGATCGCGCCGGTGAGGAACAGCATCAGTGCGAAGTAGGCGCGGCCCCGTTCACGTCCCGCCCACCAGCCGTAGATCGTGCACGCCGCCATCACGACGACCGTCATCCCGACGAACCAGAGCGAGAACGCGTACTGGCCGATGTGATAGCTGACTCCGAGGTCGCTGAACCACTGGCGGTTCTGTGCGAACTGGAGCGCGGGCGAGTTGAAATCGAACTTCGAGGCGCTCGTGATCCAGAACCCCACCTCGATCAGAGAGATCAGCGCCGCGAGCGACCCGAGCCAGTACGAGGTCAGCGGTGCGACCGCCACGAGCAACGCGCCGCCGAGCGGCAGCAGGATGAGGATGGTCGTCAGCCAGCTCGCCATCAGCGGACGGCCAGGAAGACGACGGCGAGGATCGCGAGCCCGCCCGCAAGCGCGAGCGCGTACGACCGGACGAGGCCGGTCTGTGCGTGGGAGAGCTCGCGCGAGCCGAGCCCGACGACTCCGGTGACGGCGCTCATCGAGCCGGCGATCAGCGGCCGCTCGACGAACGCATACAGCCCGCGTGCCAACAGGTCGGAGCTGCGGTACCAGACCACGTCGTAGAGCTCGTCCCAGTAGAACTTCCGCTCGAAGAGCCTGACCGGGCGCGGGGCCCTAACGCGCTTCGCGGCGTAGATCGTCCAGGCCACGAAGATGCCTGCAAGGCCGACGGCGACCGACACCGCCATCGTCACGTACTCCTGGGTGTTCGTCGGCTCGACGATCGCGGCGGCGACAGGGTCGAGCCACGTCGAGAACGGCGTCCAGAACGGTGCGAACTGCAGGAACCCGGCCACGGTCGAGAGGACGGCCAGGACGGCCACCGTCCAGCGCATCGAGAGCGGCCCCTCCTGGCCGTGGTGTGCATGGAAGTGCTCGCGCGCGAAGGCGGTCGGCTCACCGGTGAAGACGATGAAGTAGAGCCGGAATGCATAGATGCCGGTGAGGAACGCCCCGATCACGCAGGCGACATAGATCAGGTCGCCGTACCAGCCACCGTGCCCGAGCGCCGCCGAGATGACCGGGTCCTTCGAGAAGAAGCCTGCGAACGGCGGGATGCCGACGAGCGCGAGCGAGCCGACGAGGAACACGATCTTCGTGAACGGCATCAACTTGCCGGCGCCGGCCAGTTTGCGGATGTCCTGTTCGCCCGCGATGGCGTGGATCGCGATCCCGGCTGCGAGGAAGAGCAGCGCCTTGAAGAACGCGTGCGTCATCAGGTGGAACATGGCGCTGGGGTACGCGCCGAGCCCCGCGCCGACGAACATGTAGCCGATCTGCGACATCGTCGAGTAGGCGATCACGCGCTTGATGTCGGTCTGCACGAGGGCGATCAAGCCGGCCATGAGGAGTGTCGCTGCGCCGAGCCCGGCGGCGAGATCCTGGATGACATAGGCGTTCTCGAAGAGTGGATGACAGCGGACGATCAGGTAGACCCCGGCGGTGACCATCGTCGCCGCGTGAATGAGGGCGCTCACCGGCGTCGGGCCTTCCATCGCGTCCGGGAGCCAGGTGTGCAACGGCAGCTGTGCCGATTTCGCGAGTGCGCCACCCAGCAAGCCCAGCGCGATCAGGTTCGCCACGGCGCCGCCGGTCGGTGACGCGGCGAAGACGCTCGCGTAGTCGAGGTGCCCCGTGTGCTGGATGAGCAGGAAGAGCGCGAGCGCCATGGTCGCGTCGCCGAACGCGTTCATCACGAACGCCTTCTTCGCGGCTGCGATCGCGGACGGCCGATCATGGTGGAAGCCGATCAGCAGGTAGCTGGAGAGCCCGACCATGCCCCAGCCTGCGAGCAGCAGCAGCAGGTTGCCGCTTTCGACGAGCAGCAGCATCGAGAAGACGAACAGCGACATGTAGGCGAAGTAGCGGCGTTCCTCGTCCTCGCCGTCCATGTAGCCGATCGAGTAGGCGACGATCAGCGAGCCGACGCCGGCCACGATCAGCATCATCACGATCGAGAGCTGGTCGACGAGGAGCGAGAGCCCGAAGTGGTAGGGGCCGGCGCTCAGCCACGTCCACGAGGTCGTCACGCTCCCGCGTGAGCCCGGGCTGCGGCCCCACATCCCGATGAACGCGACAGCTGCGGCCGTGAAGGCGCCCATGGTCGTCAACGTCGAGATGTACGCGGCGGTCCGGCGGGAGATGCTCGTCCCGGCGAGCGTGATCGCGAGCGCCGAGGCAAGCGGCAGCAGCAGGCAGATCCAGGCGGCGGTCGTCACCTAGCCTCGCAGCGTCCTGAGCTTGTCGACGTCGAGCTCGACGTGGCGGCGGCCCATCGCGACGATCAGGCCGAGGCCGACGACGACCTCGGAGGCGGCGACCGCCATCACCGAGATCGCGAAGATCTGGCCGTCCTCCCGCCCGTGCAGCCGCGAGAACGCGATCAACAAGAGGTTCGCCGAGTTGAGCATGATCTCGACGCTCAGGAGGATGATCAGTGGGTTGCGCCGCAGCATCACGCCGAGCGCGCCGATCGAGAAGAGCAGCCCGGCGAGAATCACGTACCACTGGATGTCAGGTCCGTGCATCGCCCTCGATCTTCCGCGCGTGCGAGCCGAGGACGACGCCGCCGACGGCGGCGACCAGGAGCACGATCGACGTGACCTCGAACGCGATCAGATGGTCGGTGAGGAACAGGCGGCCGATCGCCTCCGGCGAGCCGAATGCACGGGTGATGTGCTGCGGCTTCGTGAGGAACCCGCCGGCTTGCATGCCGACGACGACGCAGACCTCGGCCAGGATCGCGCCTCCGGCGAGGACGGCGCCGACGATCTGCCACGAAGGCCCGCCCGACCACGGCGATTCGCCGGTGCGGTCGCCGAGGTAGGCGATCACGAAGAGGAACATCACCATCACCGCGCCGCCGTAGACGAGCAACTGGCCGGCGGCGACGAACTCGCCCGAGAGGAGCAGGAAGAGCACGGCGAGCGAAGCGAGGTTCCCGATCAGCGAGAGCGCCGAGTAGAACGGGTTCGAGAAGCTGACGACGGCGAGCGCGCTCGCGAGGCACGCGAACGCGGCCACGAACCAGACGACCCAGACCAGGAAGTCAGCCACTAGCTCGTTCTCCCATGAACCTGGTTGCCGGCGAAGCCGGAACCAGGTTCAAGTCCTTCGGACACGAACCTGGTTTCGCCCGCGGCGAGAACCAGGTTCACGAATGCTCCTTGTAGTAGGGGATCGGCGTGTCGTAGAGATCGGCGTCGGCGACCGGCACACGCTTGATCGGCGGGGCGAGGAGCATGTCCTTCGTGTAGATCAGGTCGTCCCGGTTGTACTCGGAGATCTCGAAGTCGTTCCCGAGCGTGATCGCGTCGAACGGGCACGCGAGCTCGCAGTAACCGCAGAAGATGCAGCGCGACATGTTGATCTCGTAGATGCGCGCATAGCGCTCGCCGGCCGAGACTCGGTTGGTCGGCGTGTTCTCCGCCGCGACGACGCGGATGCAGTCCGCCGGGCAGGCGGCCGCGCACAGCGAGCAGCCGACGCACTTCTCGAGCCCGTTCTCGTGCACGTTCAACCGGTGGCGGCCGCGGTAGCGCGGATACACCGGGCGCTTGTACTCCGGGTACTGCTGCGTGATCGGCTTCTTGAAGACCTGCTTCAGCGTCACCCCGAAGCCCTTCAGCGTGTTCGGCACGACGAAGCTCATGAGACAGCCACCACGAGGAGCGCCGTGATGAGCGCGTTGGCCGTCGCGACCGGGAGCAGGACCTTCCACCCGAAGCGCATCAACTGGTCGTAGCGAAGACGCGGCTGAGAGGCGCGCAGCCAGATGAAGAGGGCGACGAGCGTGAACAGCTTCAGGACGAACCAGATCGGCCCGAACTTGTCGAGCGAGTGCACCCACGGGAAGTGGTAGCCGTCGAAGAAGAGGGTCACGCAGAGGCCGGAGAGGGTGAGCATGTTGATGTACTCCGCAGCTTGGAAGATCCCCCATCTCATTCCTGAATATTCAGTGTGGTACCCCGCGACCAGTTCTGTATCTGCCTCTGGTAGATCGAAAGGCGGTCTTGAAGTCTCCGCGACACCGCCGAGCATGAACACGCAGAGCCCGACGAACTGCGGGATGAAGAACCAGAGAGTCGCCTGCTGCTTGTCGACGATCGCCTGCAGGTTGAGCGACTGTCCCATCAGGACGACGCCGAGCACCGAGAGCGCCAGCGACACCTCGTATGAGACGAGCTGAGCGCACGTGCGCATCGAGCCGAGGATCGAGTACTTCGACTCGGACGCCCAGCCGCCGACGATGAAGCCGTAGATGCCCACGGAGCCGAGCGCGAAGATCAGGATCAGCGAGATCGGGACGTTGACGACGGCGCCGTTGATCCGATGGCCCCAGACGGTCCAGCCCGCGCCGAACGGCAGCACGCTGAAGGCGAGCAGCGCCGTGAACATCGAGACGACGGGGGCGATGATGTAGAGCGGCTGCTTGGCCGCGATCGGCGCGAATGCCTCCTTGCGGATCAGCTTCAACAGGTCTGCGATCGGCACCAGGAGGCCCTTGGGGCCTGCCCGATTCGGGCCGTAGCGGTTTTGCATCCGGCCGAGCAGCTTCCGTTCGAGCCAGGTCGTCAGCGCGAAGAACACCATCACGACGTTGATCACGATGAGCGCCTTCGGGATCGTGATCCACCACGGCTCGTGCATCAGGCCTCCACCTCGACGTGAGCATGCAGCTCTCCCGCGTCGTGCTGCGCGACGCGCACCGTGCCCGCTGCGAGATCGCGCACGATGCGCGCACGCAGTTCGACCGACGTGCCGTTCGACGAGACCGTGACCGTTTGCCCGTTGCGGATCCGCCGTGCGTTCGCGTCCTCGCGCGCGAGTTGCACCTCGCCGGCGGGGCGCTGGAACTGCAGCTCGGGCGTGCGGTCGACGGCGGCACCGGAGAAGAGCGGCCGGTAGGCGACGAGGCGCAGCCCCGCGCCCGCCACATGCTCCTTGGCAGGCGGCGGCGTCCCGGCGCGCTCGGCGCGCGGCGGCAAGGAGGCGCGCTCGCCGACCTCGCCGAAGGTGATGCCGCCGAAGCAGCGCGCGGAGATCTCGTCGAAGACGACGGACACGTGCGGCGACACGCTGACGTCGAAGCGTTCCGCGAGCTTCGAGATCCACGCGAGCAGGTCGGGGACCGGCGCGAGCACGGTCCGGCGCTGGCGCTGCAGCCGTCCCTCGAGGTTGATCGTCGTGCCGTCCCGCTCGAGGTAGCTCGTCGACGGCAGCACGAGGTCTGCGAGACCGCGGAAGCTCTCCTGGAACATCCCGATCCCGATCACTGCGTCCGCGTGCCGTGCGAGCGCCCTGACGCTGGGGTCGGTTGCTGCCTCGTCTCCCGAGATCAGGAGCAACCTCGGCTCGGCATCGAGCGGTTCGCCGTCGCCCGCTGCACTCCAGGCGTCCGCGACGCCGCGCCCGTTCGGGGTGCGGGGCAGGTAGTAGACGTTCGTTGCCTCGACGGTCGTGGTCGCGTCGTCGGTGACGAGCGCATCGACGGAACCGCCGGGCGCGCCGTAGACGATCGTCGCGCCGCTGCGCTGCGCGGCCTTCAGCCAGAGCTCGACGATCGGGGCGCGCTCGACGACCGGCTCGTCGCAGAGGACTGCGATCGTCCTGGCGTCGCGCAGCGCGGAGAGCGGAGCGCGGAAAGCGTCACCCCAATCCGGCACGTCCTCAGGCAGCACGGCGGCGTTCGCGCCGAGGCCCTCTCGCAGCAGCTTGCCGAGCGCGTAGGCCTCTTCGACCGACTCGCCGCCGGAGAGCGCCGTGACGGTGGACGCGCCGCCGGCGCGCAGCAGCTGCTCGGCCTGGTCGAGGGCGTCATCCCACGAGAGCTCCTCGAAGCGGCGCGGCCCGGCTTTGCGCAGCGGCGCGGTGATCCGGTCGCTGGCATCGAGGTGCGCGTAGGCGAAGCGGCCCTTGTCGCACAGCCAGCCCTCGTCGACCTCGGGATGGTTGCGCGAGAGGATGCGCTTGACCTTGCCCTCGCGTGTCGTCGCCGTCGTGTTGCAGCCGACGGGGCAGAGGCCGCAGACGGTGGGCACGTTCTGGATCTCCCACGGACGGGCTTCGAACCGGTACTGCGTCGAGGTGAGCGCGCCGACCGGGCAGAGCTCGGTCACGTTGCCCGAGAAGTGGCCGACGTACGGCTCGTCTTCGAAGGTCGCGATCACCGACTGGGCACCGCGGTTGATCGCGACGAGCTGCCCGTCCTCGGCGACCCGTTCGCTGAAGCGCGTGCAGCGGTAACAGAGGATGCAGCGCTCCCGGTCGAGGGCGATCAGCGGCGAGATCGGGATCGGCTTCTCGAACGTGCGCTTCGGGAACGTCATGCGGGTCGATCCCGGCCCGTACCGGAACGTCAGATCCTGTAGAGGGCACTCGCCGCCCTTGTCGCAGACAGGGCAGTCGAGCGGATGGTTGACGAGGATGAACTCGAGCGTGGAGTTCTGCCCCTCGGCCGCCTGGGACGAGGTGCGCGCAGTCTTCACGATCATGCCGTCCTGTGCCGAGAGTGTGCAGCCCGCCTGGAGCTTCGGCATCCCTTCCACCTCGACGAGGCACATGCGGCACGCGCCCACCGGCGGCCCGAGCCGCGGTTCGTAACAGAAGACGGGGATCTCGATCCCGGCGGCGGCCGCCGTCTCGACCATGCCCGTGCCCTTCGGCACCTGCACGGCCCGCTCGTCGATCGTCACGGTCACGAGCTCGGGCGCGCTCATGCCCGCACCTCTGGCCCATGCGCCGCAGGCGAATGGGCGTGCATCTGCACCGGCGCCAGCACGTGATCGAGCGACGAGTGCCCGTCGAGCGGGCAGCCGCCCTGGTCGATGTGCGCCTGGAACTCGTCGCGGAACTTCGCCACGTAGCTCGCGACGATGATCGCGTCGGAGTCGCCGAGCGGGCAGAGGCACTTGCCGTTGATGCGGTCGCAGACGTCGAGGAGGAGGTCGAGGTCGCCCTGGGTGGCGCGGCCGTCATCGAGCTTGCGCAGGATCGCGGTCAGCCAGCGGGTGCCCTCCCGGCACGGCGTGCACTTGCCGCACGACTCGTGCTCGTAGAACTCCGAGAAGCGGATGCCGAGCTGGACGATGCAGCAGCGGTCGTCGAGCACGACGATCCCGGCCGAGCCCATCGCCGTGCGCAGCTGTCCGAGCGAGTCGAAGTCGTATCCGACGTCGATCTCGTCCTTCGTGAGGATCACGGTCGACGAGCCCCCCGGGACGACTGCCTTCAGTTCGCGCCCGCCGGCGATGCCGCCGCCGAGGTCGTAGATGATCTCGCGCAGCGACGTGCCGGCCTCGATCTCGTAGTTGCCGCCGTTCACGACGTTGCCGGAGATCGAGACGACCCGGGTACCGCGGGTGTTCGGAACGCCGAGCTTCGCGTACTCGGCACCGCCCATTGCGATCACCGGCGGAACGGTCGTGATGGTCTCGACGTTGTTGACGACGGTCGGCGAGGCGTAAAGGCCTGAGATCGCCGGGAACGGCGGCTTCGAGCGCGGCTGTCCGCGCTTGCCCTCGAGGGACTCGAGCAGCGCCGTCTCCTCGCCGCAGATGTAGGCGCCCGCGCCGCGGTGCACGACGATCGTCACGTTGCCGCGGATCTCCGGCCGGTCCTTCAGCTCTTCGAGCGCGCCCACGAGGATCTCGTACGGCCCCGAGTATTCCCCGCGGATGTAGACGAAGACCTTGTCGCAGTCGATCGCGTGCGCGGTGATCAGGCAGCCTTCGATGAAGCGGTGCGGGACGCGCGAGAGGATCTCGTTGTCCTTGAAGCTTCCGGGCTCCGACTCGTCGGCGTTGACGACGAGGTAGTGCGGTTTCGGCAGTTGTTCCTTCGACGGCACGAACGACCACTTGCGGCCGGCGGGGAAGAACGCGCCGCCGCGTCCGCGCAGTTCCGACGTGATGAGCTCCTCCGTCACCTCGGCCGGTGTCATCGCTCGTGCTTTGGCGAGTGCGCCGTAGCCGCCCGTCGCTTCGTACTCGGTGAGCTTGGTGGTTGCGTCCTTGAGGACGATCTCAGGTGCCACGCAGCTCCTCGACGATCGCTGGGACGTCGTCCGCCTCGACGTGTGTGCGGTAGTGGTGGTCGACCGCGACGATCGTCGCCCAGCCGCAGCCGCCGAGGCATTCGACCGCGCGGAGGGTGACCTTCCCGTCGGCGCTCGTCTCGCCCGCTCTGCAACCGAGGCCGTTCTCGAACGCTTCGACAACCTGCTGCGCGCCGACGACCGCGCACGAGACGTTCGTGCACACCTCGACGAGGTGCTCGCCGATCGGCGCGAGGTGGAACTGGTCGTAGAACGACGCGATCGACTTCACGTACGCCGGCGTCTCGTCGAGCGCGTCGGCGACCTCGCGGATCACGTCCGGCGAGAGCCAGCCGTGCTCGGCCTGGGCGAGCCGCAGCGCAGGCAGCACCGCGCTCTCCGAGCCGGCCGGGTACTTCCCACGTTCGGCCTGGATCGCCTCGTAAAGGTTGGGGGTCAACGGTCGACCTCGCCCATCACGGTGTCGAGAGAGCCGACGATCGCGATCATGTCGGCGATCAGCGCGTCGGTCATGCACGTCGCGGTCGCCTGCAGCGCCACGAACGACGGCGCACGGAACTTGACGCGCCACGGCCTCGGCCCGCCGTCGGAGCAGACGTAACAGCCGAGCTCCCCGCGCGGTGACTCGATCGCGAAGTAGACCTCGCCCTCGGGCACGCGGAAGCCTTCCGTGACGATCTTGAAGTGATGGATCAGCGACTCCATCGAGGTGTGCAGCTCGTGGCGAGGCGGCAGCACGACCTTGCGGTCGTCGGCGATCCACGGCTCGCCCTCCATGTGCTCGAGCCGGTCGAGGCACTGCTCGACGATGCGCACCGACTCGCGC